>JAFZOG010000060.1 GCA_017550745.1 Clostridia bacterium
AAGGAATGGCTGGGAGATATACGGACGCCGACCCAGCGGGACGGATTGCGCGCCGCCATAGAAGCGGCGCTGGCGCAGCGCCCGAAAGACATGGACGCGCTGCTCGCTCTTTTGCAATCGGCAGGCTGGGAGGTCAAGCGCGGAAAGCATATCGCTCTGCGCGGGCCGGGGCAATCCCGTTTCAAGCGGCTGGATTCCCTGGGCGAAGGCTTTACCCAGGACGATCTGGCGGCAAAGCTGTCCGCAGACACAGGCCGCGTCAGAAAACCCAATCGAGGAAAAACGCGGCATCAGCCCCAGGCGGTCAATCTGATCGTGGACATTCAATCCCGGATGCGGCAAGGAAAAGGCCCCGGCTATGAACGGTGGGCCAGGAAATATAACCTGAAAGAGATGGCCCGGACGCTGACATTCCTGCGGGAACACGATCTGCTGGATATGGAAAAGCTGGAAAAGCGCACGGAGGCCGCCAGCGAAAAGGCTAACGCCGCGTTCAGGCAGATTCAGCAAATCGAGGCCCGGATGAGAGAGATCAGCCAGCTAAAGACCCACATCATCCAATACTCAAAAACCAGGGAGGTCTATGCGCAATACAAGAAATCAAACTGGTCGCCCAAATTTGCCGCGGCGCATGAGCAGGAAATCGCGCTGCACAAGGCGGCGAAAAAAGCCTTTGACGCCCTGGGCGTGAAGAAGCTGCCGAAGGTTTCCGACCTGAACGCAGAGTACGCCACATTGCAGCGGGAGAAGGATGCCCTATACCCGGATTACAAAAAGGCCCGCGCCGAAATGCGGGAACTCTTGACGGCGCGGGAAAACGTGCGCCGGTATTTGGAAACGGACGGGCAGCCGACAAACCGCGCAGAGCAAAACCGAAAGAAAATCCAATCGTGAAAACTACGGAGGGGCCTATGGAAGTGTTTCGCAGAAACGCGCAGCCGCATATCGCAGATATGCGTAAAAGAGGGGCTTGGGGATGCGTCCCCAACAAGCAGTTTTGTGTCTGGGGCCCCAGACGCATTGCTTGCAATCTGATAAAAAGATACTTCTTCCTGATCATCCTGATCGTTTTTTTGCTTTGTTAGGAGTGTTATAATCATGATGTCCAATCAAAATTATGCCACATACAATGGAAAACAGAGACATACGAAAGCAGGTTCGCTGAATCTCATGATTGTGTTTTGGCAAGAATGTTTCAGCCCAAAATACACCGTAAATTTGTACTTAGATCCAGAAGAAAGTTCATACTTTCCTGTTCTCGTGGTATTTCTCCTATAATTTTCTAAAGTACGAATTTATCATCCTACAACGTCTAATAAATGTAACGTTACAGAAGGAGGCGAATGCCTTGAATCAGAATTTCTTTGCAAGAGAGGCTGAATCCTGCAAAGGGCTCATGTATCGTGTAGCTTACACGATCCTACAAAACGACGCTGATTGTCAGGACGCCGTTCAGGACGCGCTGCTAAAAGCCTGGTCGAAACGAAACAGTCTGAGAGATGAGAAGTTATTTCATACCTGGCTGACAAGAATTCTGATAAATTCTTGCCATGATCTGGTCAGAAAGCGTCGCAGAGTGATTCCTTTGGACGCAATTCCGGAACAATCAGAGGAATTTCCGGACCTTTTGCTGGCTGATGCACTTGAAAAGCTGCCGGAAAAGTATCGTGTACCGGTGATGCTTTTCTACTCCGAAAACATGACCTATGCTGAGATCGGCAAAGCGCTCAGAATTCCTGTCACTTCGGTGCAAAGCAGGATTCGCCGGGGAAAGATGCAGTTGAGAAAGGAGCTGAAAGAAGATGAAACGTGACTGGAACAAGCCCAATATCAGAGACGCCTATAAACCTGTTCCGAAGGCATTTGATAAAACCGTTTCTGCGACCATTCAATCCCTCCAAAGAGAGGATGAAAGCAACCAAAGAGTGAAACGCACTTGCTTTTTCTTTGGCACGACCAGACGAACGGCTGTTTTTGCCGCCCTATGCGTTTTACTGGTTGGGATGGCAGTTGCATATGCGATTACCAGACCTGCCATTCTGAATTGGCTGCTCGGATATGGAAACGCCAATCCATTCTTGGAGCAATCAGCACAGAACATCACAGCGGAAAACAGCGCCGACCATATTACCGCAAGAATAAACGGCGTTGTATATGACGGCTATCAATTTGCTTTTTCCTATGAGCTGGAAAATGACCAGCCTGACCAGCCTGCCATGGTGGTGCTTGACGGCAGTGTGCTTGTCAATGGACAAACGCTGGGTTTGAAAGCCGGCATGTATGACCCAAAACTCGTTCCCGACACTCGTCAGGATATCCTGCCTGTTCGCCGAAATCCTACCGATGGTGGCGCTTGGAGTTTGCCTGTTCAGCAGGAGCTAACAGATGAAGTAACCTGTGAAGTCACATTCATTATTTATCGCCCCATCAAAGGATTCGTCGTTGTTTCTGATCCAGAGGACAATATCTATCATCTGGATGCATATGACGCCGATGAACAGGCCGAAATTCTGGATTCCTGGAACACACTGCGAAGCTTCAAAAACACCATCATTGCTGATTGTACGGATAACGATATTGAAAGATGGTCTCGGGATAACTATACGGTCATTGATTCCAGCGGGTGTGCATATATGAGCGAACGGGACATTGGCAAGGGATGGGACGATGCAAACCTGTTCAATCTGCGGGAAACCGCCCGGATTCTCGTAACGTTCACATTTAACACAGACACGGCTGTCGTCTATGATTTCTCCGATACTGAGGACATCGAGCTTTCGGACTGTATTCTACATATACATCGTCTGCGCTTTTCTCCGCTCACCACGATTGTGGATATTAGTTTGATTCCCATGGAGAATAGTAAGGCGGCAGCGCAGGAATTGGCAAAGCGTTATGGCCCAATCGACTTGCTGGACGAAAACGGAGCGCCTTTAATCTATGCGGATATGGAGTACGAGTTCAGCTCCAATCCTTGGGCAACGGAGCAATGGAAAGATAACGGAGGCTGGGCCTGCACTTACAGCATGGAAATGCCCGGATTGCAAGCGTGGCCTGAAAGCATCGGCATCATCACGGGCTGGGGGGAGCTTCTCCACGTGAAAATAAACAAGTAAAGCGTCTGTTGATATGATCTGCTGATCTCCGTGCAGAACATGACCGTTTTGCAAACGCCCATTACCGTTTACTGCACGGAGAACATCGACGAAACCTATCGGCATATCGACGAGCTGACCCGCATGGCGCAGCTTTCCCTACTGGGATGTCTGCTGCTGTGCGGCGTTTTGCTGCTATTGGATCCTGCGGAAAACGTTGAAACCGCTACGTAAGCTGACCCGCATTTTAGAGAAAATTATGTTATTGTTAATGGAAGCTTTAGTCAGACAAAACCGCAAATCAAAAGCTGAAATGAAAGCGTGGCTTGGTCAGCCCTCTCGACTACTACTTGAAACAACATGCTTTGAAATTGAATCGAACCGCCGGATGCCGAACAGCACGTCTGGTGGTGTAATGGGGAGAGGAAATCTCCTCCTACTTGATTATTATGGCAACCTGCGGGGCTTTTTTGTTTTTGATTTCAATTGCAGGTTATTGTTTTTCAATCGAAACCGTCTAATAAGGTGAAAGGACATGAAGGCGTCCTTTTCCGGCTGCAGCAAGAAACTTCAGGAAAGGAGTGTTGCTCTTTGGCTGATAAAGAACGAGAGATGCAATTTGATAAGCTGATGGAAACCTATCAGAATGATGTCTTGCGATTGTGCTATGGAATGCTCAACAATATGACAGACGCAGAGGATGCATTACAAGACACTTTTGTCAAGGTGTGGAAAAGTATGCATCGATATCAAGGGAAAAACAGCAGTTCCATATACACCTGGATTTATCGAATTGCAATCAATACATGTAAAGACTATCTCAGGCTGCGATACTTCAAAAGGAAAAAAGACTCTGTAACTGAAGATTCAATCGCAAACGATGAAAAATTTGCTGATGTGAGTTTTCAGTATTATGAGCTGTGGATGGACATTGCTCGATTGCCTGAAAAAAACAAAGTCGTACTGTTGCTCTATCATTATCATCACATGAGCATCACCAACATAGCGAGAACTTTGAGAATAAGCCAACCTGCAGTAAGTAAAAGACTACATAAAGCTTATTTGCTGTTGAAGGAGGGAAACGCATGAATAACGGAATTGACCGGGCTCTTTCAATGAAACTTGATCCCATCAAGGTTTCTCCAATGGAACACGAAAAAATGATGATGAATATTACCAGAAAGAATCAAAAGCTCCATTTCCCATGCCGATTGTCTCTTGCCGTAACCATTGTTCTGATTTGTTTTGTGTTAACCGCTTCCGCTTTGGCTGTAACCCTTTCAATCATTGAGGCACGTAAACAATGGGAAAGTGAGAAGGGAGAAATGAGGTTCTGGTCTATTGAAGATCAGACACAATTCCTGCAGGAGTATGGTGATGAACCTGTACCAAGCCCGAAAGATAATGTCGATCAGCGAGTAGAATTGATTGATACAGCCAAGGAGGCTCTTTGCCAAAAATATGGGATCTCGATTGATGAATTAAGTGCTTACACGATGATGGAACGCTATGACTATAACGAGACGACTTTAGGAGACGGAACATATACCTTCACCTGGGTATCACAAAAAACGGAGAATAAACCTTTAGCAGACCTATACAGTGTAACAATAAGCGCTGAAGATCATACAGTTCTTCAGGTAGAGAGCAGCTTTGATATGGCTGGAGCAACTGAACGGGTTGTTGACTGGAGGGGAATAAAAGAAGGAGACACTATCTCCGTGCATAGGGAAATTCAAAAGAACATTCCTGTTCTTTCCGAGCCCTGGTTGCCATACTTGCCTTCTGCTGAAGAATACTTGACCGAAGGAACACAAGCGACCGTTATCGGGTTATATGATGCTGTCCAAGCAATTATTCCTGATAATCTTGGACTTGATGAAGATGTCCTGCATGATTTGTGGTTGCATATATTATATGTAAAGGACGGTAATGTGCATGAGGGTTATATCCTTCTTGATTATGCTGTAAAGATGGAAAACGAATAAATGATGCCAACAGGAGGAAGCTCACAATGAAGAAAATCGCCTGTGCTAAAATTCTGGCTTGAAAGTAACTTGAGAGTAAAAAAGTATAACGCAGATATAGTCAGTCGTCAGCCGCAGAACAAGTCTGCATAGTATACTCTTTCATTCCATCATAGAACGAATTCTCCAAAGCTTGAGAAGAATAAAGAAAGCAGGAATAGTATGCAGCGTGCCAGCTATTGGATATATTGCCCCGGGTGTAAAAGAAGAACAAGAATAAAAGTCTATGATAATACTGTCCTGATTCATTTCCCACTATACTGTCATTGGTGTAAAAGGGAGCAAATTATCAGCTATGTGAAAGAGAACTTAATGCTTGAAAAGGAAGAAAAAGCAGAACAAAAACCGTCACCCACCTGATATGTGGGTTATGTTGGTTTATGTGTTCTGCGCATAGCTTTAAGCACAACATCTGATACATCAGTTAAAGACTGTGCTTCTTCTTCTGTACATCCAAGCAACATCTGTTGGAGTTGATATGCGGTAGGTGCATTATGTAATTCTTCGTAATTGAAAATCTCACGAGCGTCGATCTTCAAAACCCTTATAAGAGAAAAGAGGTTTTCAAACGTAGGATTCCCAACATTCCTTTCGATGTTGCTGATTGTTCTTACTTCCACAGTCGATGCATCGGCTAATTGTTCCTGGGACCATTTCATCTGCAATCTTGCCCGTCTGATTGCATTTCCTAAGTATTCAGCAGGAAGATGCATCATAATTCACCCCATCTTGTACTTTATTGCTTATTTTACAATATGCCCGAAAAGGAATGAATGTATTGTATTGCCGATTAAGACGCAAAATATTGCGTGCATTCTTATTCACTCCTAAATTCTTCAGTTCAAGTTATTTTCTCAGCATCAGATAGCCAAATACACCCTTCAATACGCAATTTGTTGCTTAGTCAGAAATAGTCAGTGTGAAATAAAATACCTTACTTCTCGCAGTCCTCCAATGCATTTCGCCACAACGTGAAATGAATTGGAGGATTGTTATGTTAAATAATATATTTACTGTCATTTTCTTCTACTATTTCTCGAAAATGCAGATGGAAGCATGGGCCAAAACTTGGCCTGGTTTGGTCATACCACAAAGGAATCCTTTGCTGTACAATAACGGTGGTAAAGCAAGGGGGGATGCAAGTTGATGGATCGGAGCGTGTTCAGTCAAAGGCTGAAACAGCTGCGTTCATTGCAAGGCGTCTCCCAGTATGCCCTGGCCGACGCATTAGGCGTCAGCCGCACCAGCTTAAAAAACTGGGAATTGGCAGCAGCCACCCCACCTTTGGATGTTCTGGTCGATATGGCATTGTACTTCCGCGTTTCTTCGGATTACCTGCTTGGCCTGGATGAGCGTCGTAGCATTCAAATCAGCTTTTTGTCTGGTCGATATGTGGACGCGCTTACTAACCTTGTGCGGATCATGGAGGAAGATGCTCAACCGACCAGCTAAATCCTATCCTCCTTGCGTAAAACGGAAAAGTTCACTCTTTTTCCTGTTTTACATAAATTGGCATAGCTGTTTGTTTGCCGAAGAGAACCTTGACAACTTCACATACCATATTACAGGTACAGTTCCCTATGGGGAGGAGCGAGAATGACGCTGCGCGACGATGGCATCAGCCGGAGCGGGAAAAGCCGTTCATTCAGCCTGCCATGGCAAGCAGGCCCGCCATGATCCCTCATAGGTATAATGAGACTTCTTCACAGCCCGTCAATGACTTGGGGGGAGTCCCTGCGGTGCGCGACAGCTTTGGGAAAGCATCGGTACGGTGGGGCTATGTTGCGGTAAAGCTGGCCGCAGCCTGTAATATGCCCGGGTTCAGCAATGGGCCAGCCGGGGATGCGTGGCAAATACGGTAAAGAGAAAATGATACTGAGCATTTAGGTTAATTCTCTGCTAAATTGGAGATTCGACCTATTTGTTATACGACATCGTTGCGTACAATCGCGCACCGTGTATACTTGTTATTGCAAGGCATCGCGGTGCGCGATCCGCAACTCTCGATGAAAGGAGGGACAGCGATGGAATCCCCTGTTCCTGAAACAAAGCAACCACCAAATACCGAATCAAAAACATATCGCGTTGAGGATATATGCAGACTCCTTAATATAGGAAGATCCTCTGCCTATAATCTCGTTCGGGAGGGGCATTTCAAGACCGTGCGGATCGGGACTGCAATCAGGATTTCCAAGAAGTCCTTTGATGAGTGGTTAGAAGCACAACAATAACCAATCATAAAAGGAGGCCTACCCATGGCTACTGTGAAAAAACGCGGTAAATCCTACAGTGTAGTGTATACTTATCTCAATGAAGTCGGAGAGAAGAAGCAGAAATGGGAAACTTACAAAACCAAGAAGGAGGCGGATAAGCGGCGGGTTGAGATTGAAGGCACAATGGCTAACGGCACTTTCATTTCTCCCAATAATCAAACCGTTGAGGATTTCCTGAAAGATTTTGTTTCTCTGTATGGTGAAAAGAAATGGGGAATCTCTATGTATGATTCTTCTACAGGGCTCATAAGGAACTACATAGTCCCCATTATTGGTCAAGTTCCGATCCAGGCATTTAACGCCCGCACCGTGGACGTATTTGTTCAGAAACTTCAAAAGACGAAGCCCGTACATTGCAAATGGAGAAAGGCAGCGACCAGTTACCTTACACCGGCAAGCATTGAAAAGATCATCAAACTGCTTCGATGCGCTTTTCAGCAGGCTGTTCGCTGGGAACTTATAGGCAAGAATCCTTTCGATGATCCTATCCTTCCCAAAACAAGGTATAAACCTCGTGACATTTGGGATGCCGATATGATCCGAAAAGCATTGGATGCTTGTAAGGATAATCAGTTGTATGTCGCTATGAATCTGGCATTTGCATGTTCGCTCCGTGTTGGTGAGATTTTGGGATTGACCTGGAACAATGTTCACATCGAAGATGAAGATATTGCTGCAGACAATGCCTGGATTTTCATTGACAAGGAACTGGAGAGGGCGCACATTGATACCATTGAACGCCTTGGAGAACGGGATGATATTCTCAAAGTATTCGACCCCATCATGTCCGCAAGCAATAAGACCAGGCTCGTGTTGAAGCGGCCCAAGACGGACAGCAGCGTGAGAAGAATCTGGCTGCCTAAAACGCTCGCCTATATCCTGCGTGAATGGAAAAACGTCCAGGAAGCCCAAAAACGCTTTCTTGGAGAGGAATACCAGGACTTCGATCTTGTTGTGGCGCTGGAAAATGGCAGGCCATCCGATAACCGCAATATTGAAAAGTCTTTCAGTAAATTGAGGGAAGCGGCTGGATTGCCGAGGGTATGCTTTCATTCGCTTCGCCATTCCAGTACGACCTATAAGCTGAAACTGAATCATGGTGATCTGAAAGCGACCCAGGGCGACACCGGCCATGCCCAAGTGGACATGATAACGAAAATCTATGCTCACATTCTGGATGAAGATCGGAAGGTAAACGCGCAGAAATTTGAATCGGCTTTCTATTCTGTAACTGACCTTCGGACAGTGACCCCGCCGCCCGAAAAGGAGAATCCCGGAATTGATATTGCTCAGCTGATAGACGGATTGCAAAAATCGCCCGAATTAGCAAACACGCTTCTCACGGTCTTGCAAGCCCAAAAATCTGCTAATCTTAATTAGCAAGCGATTAGCAAATAGGGAGAACCATTGGAAACGGTTCGTGTCGGATTAGCAGGATTTTTGAAAAAAACGCCGAATTGTTCTGACTGGCTGAGCAAAAGAAAAAACCGTCGCAAATCCTTGATTTACAACGGTTCTGGCGCGCCCGGCGTGGCTTGAACACGCGGCCTGTCGCTTAGGAGGCGACCGCTCTATCCAACTGAGCTACGGGCGCAAAGCACGTTTTAACCCTCGTCAGGGGGCGGTGTAGACTCGAACTCCTACCGCTTAGGAGGCGACCGCTCTATCCTGCTGAGCTACGGGACCATGTGCCCGGAAAGCCTTATTTTTTCAAGGATTTCCGAAGCTTGAAGAATTCTGTCTCTTGGTATATACTGGCAATATCCGTTACCAGATCGGGTGACCTGTTAGCTGGAATCTTGCCTCGGTCGGGTATCAACACCTCATTTTTGACTGAACGCCCGCCTTCTGTTAGCAGTTTGGCGGCCGTCCAGATCGCTTTGGAAGTGCAGATTTGCCCTGTCAGGGGAATCCCGTCACTCATTTTTGGCGGGCGTCAACCGCTTTATTAGGAGGCGACCGCTCTATCCTACTGAGCTACGGGCGCAAAGCACGTTTTAACCCTCGTCAGGGGGCGGTATATCTATCCTGCTGAAGTATGCGCGCAGGTAGGACGGCGAGCCGCCTTCAATGCCTGCTTATCTTATCATAAACCGGATGCGATTGCAAGCGCTTCAAGAAAAAAGTCAGGCAGATCAAGAAAAAGCCAGACAGAATAAACTATCGGTTCCGCACATAACCCAGGGTCTTCAGGTCTTCGGCGGAGTCGCGCCAGCCGGGGCGAACCTTGACCCAGAGCTGCAGGTTTATGTGCATTCCCAGCAGGCTCTCGATGTCGGTGCGGGCTTCCGCGCCGATTTTTTGCAGCATGGCGCCTTTTTTGCCGATGATGATGCCCTTGTGGGAATCACGTTCGCAGTAAATGGTAGCGTCGATTTCCATGAAATGCTCATTCAGCTTCTTCATGGCCATCATCTCCACGCCGATGCCATGGGGCACTTCGTCCCGCAGGTTGCGCAGCGCTTTTTCCCGGATCAGTTCGGCGCAGATGTCGCGTTCGGGCTGGTCGGTGAGCATATCGTCCGGGAAATACTTGGGGCCCGCAGGCAAATGGGCGGTCAGCTCCGCTTTCAGGGCGTCCACGCCGTCGCCGGATTTGGCGCTGAGGGGCAGGATGGCATCATAACCGGCGTCCTTGAAGGAATCAATGATGCCCAGCAGATTCTTTGGCTCCACCAGATCCACCTTGTTCAGCACCAGCAGCTTGAACACTTTTTTTCGGCTCATCTCCTCCACGATGCTGCGGTCGTGGGGGCCGACGGCGGTCACATCCACCACCACCAGCAGCGCGTCGATGCCCTCCATGGCCTCCTCGATGGACTGCACCATGAACTCGCCCAGCTTGGTGCGGGGGCGATGGATACCGGGCGTGTCCACAAACACGATCTGGCAGTTTTCTCCGCCCATGATCCCCATCACCCGGTTGCGGGTCGTCTGGGGGCGGCTGGATACGATGGCGACCTTTTCTCCCACCAGGGTATTAAGCAGCGTGGATTTGCCCACATTGGGCCGCCCTACGATGGTGGCGAAGCCGGAATGAAAGCTCTTGTTTTCAGACATATGGATCCCTTTCCAATCGCGTATTAGGTATTATTCCTTGCCGAGAATATCCAGCATCCCGGTGTTGGGGCCGAAGCTGTGGGGCAGCAGGTCGTACAGCATGGCTTCATCCCGCTCATCGCCGCAGGACACGATGACCCGCAGAGCGGGCGCAAACTCGTTCAGCACCTGGCGGCAGATGCCACAGGGCCAGGCCATGGACTTTTCAGCGGCGATGGCAATGGCCGCAAACTCCGTCACTCCCTCGCTGACCGCCTTGAACAGGGCGGTGCGCTCCGCGCAGTTCCCCGCGCCATAGGAGGCGTTTTCGATGTTGCAGCCCTGGAACACTCGGCCGTTTCGGGCCAGCAGCGCCGCGCCGACCTTAAAATGAGAATAAGGAGAATAGGAATACTGCATGGCTTCCTTCGCAAGGGCAATCAACTCGTCGTCCGTGACCCGGCCGATCCCGGCACGGTTCAGCGCTTTTTCTTCCATAGCACGCATCCTTTCTTTGTCTTCGTCCCGCATATGGTCGTAACCCATCAAATGAAACATGGCGTGGGCGGTGAGATAGGCAAATTCCCTGTTCAGGGAATGGCCGTATTCCGCCGCCTGCTCCCGCGCACGGGGGAGGGAGATGACGATGTCGCCCAGAAAGCACCGGCCTGTTTCGTCCCGCTCCGGCAAGAGTTTTTTTTCGCAGTGTCCCAAAGTGCGGTTCGGCTTACAGTCCGTGGAGGGGAAAGAGAGCACGTCGGTCGCCCGGTCGATGCCGCGGTATGCCCGGTTGATTTCCCGGATGCCCGCATCGTCGGTCACGCGAAGCTGGGCGTACACCGGTAGCGTAAGGCCCTCCGCCTCCACGCAGGCGTTTGCCGCCGCCTGCAGCAGCGTGTCCGCGCCTTGCGGCATGGATTCCTCCCAAACAATGTCCAAAAACGCGCTCATGGCTCGTCCTCTTCCGTTTCGGGCGGCAGCGCGGGTTCAGCAGGCCCGTCCTTTCCCCCGGCCTTTTGTTCCGCAGCTTCCTTTGCTTTCAGCTCCCGCTCCATCTCCTTGGTGGGCAGGGGCTCGATGGTGATCAGTTTTTCCACGGACACCGGTTTGGAGGCGGGGATCGGCTCCACCGTCACCAGCCTGGAGGGGCCCAGGGGGGTCACCCTGGGCACCGCGTAATCTTCCTTGCCGGCGCCGGGAGCATTCCCTTCCTTTTCCTGCATGATCTCAGCGGCGTTTTTTTCCGCCTGGCGCTGAACCTGCACTTCATCCATATCCGGGTATTCGATGCGCTCATGGAACACGCCCACCAGCACTTGGCTGGCAGCGGCGCAGATGCGCTCGATATCGCGCAGGGTCAGGGGGCTGTCGCTGAGCTGGCCGTCCTCCAGCTTGCCACGCACCAGCTTGACGATGAATTCCTCAATTCCTTCCGGCGTGGGGGTTTTCATGGTGCGCACGGCGGCCTCGATGGTGTCGCACAGCATCACGATGGCGGCCTCCTTCGTGGTGGGCGGATGGCCGTCGTAGCGGAAAACGTTGATGTCCACCGGGTTTCCGTTGGCCTGCTGCAGGGCTTTATGGTAGAAGAACATGACGGGGGTATTGCCGTGATGCTGGGCAATGATCTGCTGCACCGCCTCCGGCAGCCGGTATGCCTTCGCCAAGGCTACGCCGTCCCGGGTGTGGGCGGTGATGATGGCGGCGGAAACATAGGGATCCACATGGTCGTGGGCGTTCACGCCGCCGATCTGGTTTTCGGTAAAATAGGAGGGGCGCTTCAGCTTGCCGATATCATGGTAATAGCCGCCCACGCGGGCCAGCAGCGGGTTGGCCCCGATGGCTTCCGCAGCGGCTTCCGCCACGTTGGACACGATGGTGCAGTGGTGATAGGTGCCCGGCGCTTCCAGCAGCAGCCGCCTCAGCAGCGGCTGATTGGGATTGGACAATTCCATCAGCTTCATGGGCGTAGGCAGATTAAAGATCATCTCCAAAAGCGGCTGGAACCCGATGCACAGCAGCGCGCCGATCAGCGCCCCGCCGCCCATCCAGGCGGTATGGGCCATCGCGCTGGACAGCTCGTTATTGGTCATCAGGCCGATGGCGAGGATGGCGATGAAATCGATCCCCCCTGCCACCGCGCCGGACAAAAGCACCCACAGCCTGCTGGTATGCCGGTTCATGACCAGCGCCGCCGCCGTGCCGGAGAGCAGGCCGGTGACGATCATGGTCACCATTTTTTCCGTGTATTCCTCGCTGCCGCCCGCGGCGACGGCCGCCACCAGGACGGTCAGCGCCGCGTTGCAGATCACGGCGGGACGCAGGCCCAGCAGCGCGGTCATCAGCAGCGCGCACAGCACCGTGGGCGCCAGGTAGGCATTGGCGATGCGCGCCACCAGGCTGATGGCCAGCGTGACGATGAAAACGGTGAACATGAGCAGGATCTTGCTGGTATCCTCCATCACGCTGTTTTCTTTTTTATACCGAAGCAAAAAGAGCATCACAGCCATCACCAGGGCCACCAGCAGCGCTGCGCCGATATATATGGTCATATCCACTTCGCCGCTGCTGAGCAGGCCCAGGGTGGACAGCATGGCCAGCTGATTGGCCGTGATCCTGCCCTGGCCCCGCACTACGATATTCTGCCCCTGTTTATAGACGACGGGTTCCACGGCTTCCCGGGCCGCTTCCCGGGCCGCTTCGGTCACTTCCTGGTCAATGAGCATATTCGCCTGAACGCAGGCGTTCAGCACAGCGGGCACGATATTCTGGCCCAGGGTGATGGAGATGCGGTAGTTCACGATCTGGCGGATGTTGTACACCGCCGTGGATTCCTGGCCCTGCGTCACGTGGCCCTGCATGGTGCTCTGCAAAACGGCGTAGAGGAGCGTATAGGCCTCCTCCAGTTCCTCCATCTTGCAGCGCATCAGGCTGGTCAGCTGGTAATCCGACAGGCTGATCAGGGTCAGCAATTCCCGGGCGTAAGACAATTCCTCCTTGGTATACACCTTCGCGGTGGAATCGTTGCTGAGGGTACCCGCATACTGGCGCACAGCGCGGAGCTGGGTAAAAATCTGGTCAAAATCGCTCATGACCTCCTCGGTGATCCCTTCCTGAAAACGGTAGGTGGGGGTCACCTGGGCCTCGGCTTCCTTACGCCTCTGCTCGGTGCTCAGCTCGTCCACCACGTCCTTGGTGGCGGCGATGGTGGTGGTGGGCACCATGCCCACCTGCAGGTTGTAACGCATGGGCACGATGGCCACCTCAAACAGGCCGATGATGATTGCCGTGCCCACAGCATAGATGAGCAGTCGGATGGCGTCGGCGGAGCGGAACGCCTCCCTGAGCGGTCTTTTCTTCCCATTCCGGTCTTTCTGTTTCATGCTCCGTCCCCTTCTTTCGCCTCATATGCTTCGTAGGCGCGGACGATCTTCTGTACCAGTTCATGGCGCACCACGTCGCGGGCGGTCAGCGTAACAACGCTGATGCCCTCCACGTTTCCCAGCACTTCCATGGCTTCCACCAGGCCGCTTTTCCGGCCCTTGGGCAGGTCGATCTGGGACACGTCGCCGGTCACGATGCAGCGGGAGGACGCGCCCAGGCGGGTCAAAAACATTTTCATCTGTTCGGGGGTGGTGTTCTGGGCTTCATCCAGAATGATGAACGCGTCGGCCAGCGTGCGGCCCCGCATGAAGGCCAGGGGGGCCACTTCCAGCGTGCCGCGCTCCGTCAGGCGCTGATAGCTTTCCACGCCCATGATCTCGTACAGCGCGTCGTACAGGGGCCTGAGATAAGGATCGACCTTCTGGGTCATATCCCCGGGCAGGAAGCCCAGCCTCTCCCCCGCTTCTACCGCGGGCCGGGTGAGCACGATGCGCTCCACTTCCTTGTTTTTCAGCGCCACCACAGCCATGGCCATGGCCAGGTAGGTTTTGCCCGTTCCGGCGGGGCCGACGCAGATGGTCAGCTCCCCGTTTCTCACGGCGTTCACATATTCGCGCTGGCCCAGGGTCTTGCACTGGATGCGGCGGCCCCGGTGGGTGATGGCCACCACGTCGCCGAGGATTTCCTCGATCTCGTCCAGCCGCCCGTCGCGGGCCAGGGCCACGGCGTAGCGGATGCGGGAGGCGTCCACGATTTCCCCTTTTCGCAGCATGTCCAGCAGCTTCCGGATCACCTGTTCCGCCATTTCCACGTCCGGCCCGTTCCCCTGCAAAACCAGTTCCTGGCCGCGCAGGGAAGCGGCCACGTTCATCTCCTGCTCCAGAGCGGCCATATTGCGGTCGTTCATGCCGAACAGGGACAGGTAGGATTCCATGTTTTCAAGTGTCAGCAGCAAAAAATCGCGCATCTCCTTCGGGCTGTTTATTGCCGGCTGCGGCCGATGTCCCGGAGGATCTCGGCTGTGGCCGTCACTGTAATAGTATCCCCTTCTATCATACTGAAATTAATCCATTTGTCAACTGTTTCGTCATGAATCGTGGCCTGATTCAGTACAAAAATTGCCATTTCCGCCCCTTCGCGCTTTACTTCCTCCAGGTCGCGGCTTTCCTTTCGGAGGGATACCTCGGCATACGTTTCCCGCTCAAGCCATACAGGCAGCCACGCCCCGCCCAGGGAGACGGTTTCTCGGCTGAAATCGCTGGTCAGATAATCCGGCTTATCCTGCATAGTCCAGGAAAACCAGGGCGTCTTAAGCATCCTGCGGCAGGCTTCCCGTCCGGTGGGGTCAGAGATGTATTCCGTGGTGGAAACGCGGGTTTGCACGCTGAGCCACTGCCGGGCAATGACCTCGCCCCGGGCTTTGACAGCATGGACAGATTCGTCCTTCCCCCGCTCTTCCCCGCGGATCAGGATCTGCCCTGCCTTGACAAAATCCCCGGCCTTCACCAGCGGCGTGCCCGCGTATGTGACCATGCGCTGGATCAGCCCGTCCTCGGCGGCCACCACGTCCCCGCTCCCTGCGCTGCTGACCGTTTCAGGCGGCGGCACCCCTTCCTCCAGGCGCACCACCAGGCTGACCCCCGCCCATTCCACCCGCACCCATTTCACCTTCGGCAGCCGCCATTCCAGTTTGTCCCGCAGAGCCGACAGGCTGACTTCGCTTCGCCGGATGCCCGGCCGAATCCCCTGCTCCTCCAAAAACAGGCGCACTTCTCCCAGGTACGCCCCGGCGTTTTCCACACGCACTTCCCACACATACCCCAGCGAGAAAACCAGCAAACCCACGGCAATCAGCGCTCCGATCCACAGCCCGGCGCGATTTGCCATATTATTTTCTATCCGCAGGAAGCCCACCGGCTGAGCCGCGCTGACCCGGAAGCCTTTTTCCTCAGCCAGGGCGCTGAAGGCCTGACAGTCCTTCGGCGAACACCGAAGCAGCACCGAACGGCTCTTTTCCCGCTTGACCCGGCTGAAAGCAATGCCCTGCTTCCGCGCTTCGTTCAGCAGCTTTTCCACGCTCAAGCCTGTGATCCGAAATTCCACCTGCCCCTTCATGCTTTCTCTCCGTCCACCGCCACGTCCTCCACCCTGCCGTGGATCAGCAGATCCTGCACGCCCAGATGGTCGATGATCAAGTCCTGCCCAGACACCGTGACCAGGCCGCTTTTCGACCGGATGCGGATGCACTTCGTTTCATAGGAAAAGAGCCCTTTGTGCCCCTCGATCACTACTTCTTCCCGTCCCGTCAAAATGATTCGCGCCGCTCCTTTTCCCACCTCCGGCGGGGCGATTCCGCTGATTTTCATGCGCTTCACCTCAGGAGAGTATATGCTTTTCCGGCGCAAAAAAAGAACGGGAAAGCCGATTCGGCTTCCCCTACGAAAAAGAGCACAGAGTACACATTTATATAGTCGAATGCTATTGATCCCGAGAAGCGCACACAATACTATCTGAACGCTGTACTCTAAAAGCATCCATACAGGCTCTGTTCTTTATTTTGCTGTTCTGGCCTTGCCGAGATACGCCTCCTTGACCTGCGGGTTGTCCAGCAGTTCCCTGCCGGTGCCGTGCATGGTGATGGAGCCGGTTTCCAGCACATACGCGGAATCGGCAATGCGCAGGGCGGCGTTGGCGTTCTGCTCCACCAGCAGAATGGTGATGCCTTCTTCATGGAGGCGCTCGATGATTTTGAAGATGTCCCGGATGACCAGCGGCGCCAGGCCCAGGGAGGGTTCGTCCATCATCATCAGCTTCGGCCGCATCATCATCGCGCGGCCTACGGCCAGCATCTGCTGTTCGCCGCCGGAAAGGGTGCCGGCCAGCTGCCAGGAGCGTTCCTCCAGCCGGGGAAACATCTGGTATACGTGCTCAATATCCGGGGTCAAGTCGTCCTTGCGCAGATACGCGCCGACCTTCAGGTTTTCCAGCACCGTCAGGTTGGGAAACACACGCCGCCCTTCCGGCACCATGCCGATGCCCTCGGACACGATCTTCTGCGGCGTCTGGCCGCTGATGACCTGGCCGTCGTAAGTGATGGTACCCTCTTTCAGCGGCACCAGGCCGGAGATGGCCCGCAGGGTGGTGGATTTGCCGGCGCCGTTGGCCCCGATGAGGGTCACGATCTCGCCTTTCTCCACATTCAGGGAAATGCCCTTGATGGCCTCGATGCCGCCGTAGCTGACCTTCAAATCCTTGATATATAGCAGGCTCATTCGTCATTCCCTCCCAGATAGGCGTCGATGACCGCCTGATTGTTTTGGATCTCCTCGGGGGTGCCCTCGGCGATCTGCTTGCCGAACTCGATCACATAGATGCGGTCTGAGATGCCCATGACCAGATCCATGTGGTGCTCGATCACGAATACGGTGAGGTTGAAGTCCTTCTTGATCTGCTGGATGAACTGGCCCAGCTCCAGCGTTTCCTGGGGATTCATGCCTGCCGCGGGCTCGTCCAGCAGGAGCAGGGAGGGGTCCGTCGCCAGGGCCCGGGCGATTTCCAGGCGGCGCTGCTTGCCGTAGGGAAGCGAGGTCGCTTTCTCCCCCGCCACGTCGTCCAGGCCCACGATGCGCAATAGCTCCATGGCCCGCTGGCGGTTGCGCTTTTCTTCCTTCCAGTTCAGGCGGAACATGGCGGTGAAGATGTTGCTGGTACGGCGCAGATGGGTGGCAATGAGCACGTTTTCAAAGGCCGTCTGGCTTTTAAAGAGGCGGATGTTCTGGAACGTGCGGGCGATGCCCATTTTCGTGATTTTATCCGGGGTCATGGCCACGTGCATATGCTGAAATTTCTCCGGGTCTGACCCTGCGTACATGCGCTTCATTTTCCCGGTCGGGTGGGCGGCGGCAATGACCTTATCGTGGAAGTACACCGCGCCGTTGGTGGGCTCATACACGCCGGTGACGCAATTGAAGGCCGTGGTCTTGCCCGCTCCGTTTGGGCCGATGAGGGCCACGATTTCGCCCTCGTCGATGCGCATCGAAAGGTTGTTGATGGCCACCACGCCGCCGAACTGCATCGTGATGTTTTCCAGCCGCAATACGTTTTTGCTCATTTCGCCGCCCTCCTTTCCCGTTTTTTGGCAGCCTTGCCGATGTCCCAAAGCTCCCGGTCACCCATGATGCCGCGCCGGAAGAACAGCACCACGATCATGATGACCACGGAGAACACCACCATACGGAAGCCGGAGCGCAGGAAGGGCACCTGGAAATCGCCGATGAACAATTCATTGTCCAGGAACCTCAGCCACCATTCGCTGCACGCAATGTACAGGAAGGAGGCGATCACGCTGCCGCTGACGGATCCCATGCCGCCGATGACCACCATCAGCAGGATATCATAGGTCATGGCGGATTTAAAGGAGTTGGCCTGCACCGTACCCTGGAACATGGCCAGCAGCGCGCCGCCGATGCCCGCGAAGAAGCAGGAAATCACGAAAGCCAGCTCCTTGTGGTGGAACAGGTTCACGCCCATGGCCTCCGCCGCCACCTCGTCGTCGCGGATGGCCTTAAAGGCGCGGCCGTAGGTGGAGTTGATGATCAGCAGGATCAGCCCGATACAGATGCCTGAAACGATGAACGGGAACAGCACCGTGGTGCCCAAGATCTTTGTGCTGGAGAAGGTAGGGTAGGTTTTGAGCAGGTTGGAGCCGTTGGTGATCGGGCCCAGAGAGTCCCACTGCACCACGGCGCGGATGATCTCCGCAAAGCCCAGGGTGGCAATGGCCAGATAGTCGCTCTTGAGCCTGAGCACCGGCAGGCCCACCAAAGCGGCCAGGACCGCCGCCACCACGCCCGCCAGCAGCAGCGCCACCAGCAGGGGCAGCTCAAACTGGATGATGCCGCCGTTGTAATACTGGTATACCGCCGCGTGGCGTTTCAGCGGGATCGTGAACACCGCGTACACATACGCGCCTACCAGCATAAAGCCCGCCTGTCCCAGGGAGAACAGGCCCGTGAAGCCGTTCAGCAGGTTCATGGAGACAGCAATGAGGGCGTATACCGCGCCTTTTTTCAGCACGGTGATGAGCATATTGTTGGCACCCATTTGGGTTTCGGCGTACCACGCCCCGACGTACAGCAGGGCCACCACGATCAGGCTGACGGTCAGCCGCGTCTTTGACATTTTTTTCATCCCGGCCACCTCACACCTTCTCGGCGGTCTTTTCGCCGAACAGTCCCGTGGGCTTAAACAAAAGCACCACGATCAGCAGCGCGAAGGTAAACGCGTCTGAAAACGCGGTATACCCCGCCGCTTTGATCAGATTCTCGCAAATGCCGATGATGAACGCGCCGATCACCGCGCCGGGGATGGAACCGATGCCGCCGAACACCGCCGCCACGAACGCCTTGAGGCCGGGCATAGCGCCCACCGTGGGCGTGACGGTGGAATAGTTCGTAAAGTACAGCATGGAGCCCACCGCAGCAAGGCCGGAGCCGATGACGAACGTCATGGAAATGACGGAGTTGATGCGGATACCCATGAGCTGGCTGGTTTCAAAATCGTGGCTCACGGCGCGCATGGCCATGCCGATCTTGGTGTGTTTGATGAGCATCACCAGCGCCACCACCAGCCCGATGGTCAGGATGGGGGTCACGATGGTAACGATCTTCGTGGAAGCGGAGAAGATCATCACGTTGTCGCCCAGCCAGGGCAGCACGGGATACTGCTTCGCCAGGCCGCCGGTGACGTACCACATCAGGTTCTGCAAAAGGTACGACGCGCCGATGGCCGAAATCATGACCGACATGCGCGGGGCGGTGCGCAGGGGCTTGTACGCCGCGCGCTCCAGCAGGAAGCCCAGCGCCACCGTCAGCACGATCACCAGGGGGATGGAAAACTGCATGGGCAGCGACGCGGTGAGGTACACCATGAAAAAGCCCGCCGCGGTGAAGATGTCGCCGTGGGCGAAGTTGATCAGCCGCAGGATGCCGTAAACCATCGTGTACCCCACGGCGATCAGCGCGTACTGTCCGCCCACCGATATGCCTGCCAGGATATAGGGCAGGATTCTGTCAAACATGGGTCGATCCGCCTTTCGTAGTAGTGATTGCGTCCCCCAAAATCAGGAAAAGAACCCGCGTTTTGGCGCGGGTTCGTTTACCCGATGAAGGGGATGTTTACCGGATCACAGGCCGGCGACGGTCTGGGTCTTGACGAAGTCGAAAGCGCCGGTTTCGGTATTGGCCTGCTTGACGTAAGCCATATCCTTGTTGGCGTCGCCGATTTCGTCGAAGGAGATGGAGCCGGTCACAGCGCCTTCGTAAACGAGGGCGGGCAGCGCTTCGGCAATCGCCTTGGCGTCGATGGAGCCGGCAGCCTCAATGGCTGCCAGGGCCACGTTGTAGCCGTCAAAGCCCAGGGCGGACACGGCAGCCACGATGTCGTTGCCGCCATTGTTGGTCTTCTTGTCGGCGTTGGCGTTCAGCCATGCCTTGAAGCCGGAAACGAATTCCGCGGCGGCAGCGCCGTCATCGTTCTCGTCAAAGAAGGTGGACACGTAGACGTTGATGTTCTTGCCCTTGGCAGCGTCCAGGATGACGGAGGATTCCCAGGTGTCGCCCGCCAGCAGGGGGAAGGACACGTTCAGGGAAGCGGCCTGGTCGATGATCAGGGAAGCATAGGTGGTGGCGCAGGGAGCGAACACGCAGTCCGCACCTGCATTCAAGGCGTTATTGATGTAAGCGGTGAAATCGCTGGTGCCTTCGGGGAAAGTCGCAATCTCGTCACCCACTACTTCGCCGCCCAGAGCTTTGAAGGCGTCTTTGAAATAATGGGCCAAGCCGGTGCCATAGTCTTCACCAAGCATGCAGAGTATATAAGCCTTCTTGGCGCCCAGGCTGTTGGCGAAGTTGGCCATCACGCTGCCCTGGAAGGGATCCAGGAAGCAGATGCGCCAGTAGTAATCGCACAGGGTGGTGACGGAGGGGTTGGTGCAGGACAGGCCGATGGCAGGCACTTCAGCCGCAGCGAACACGTCGCCGCCGGCCATGGAAGCGCCGGAGCCGTAGGAACCCAGCACCACGGAGACACCCGCGCTGACCAGCTCCTGCGCCGCGGTGACGGCCTTGGAGGAGTCGGACTGGTTGTCCACGTTCACCAGCTGCACGGTGTATTCCACGCCGCCCACGGTGACGGTAGGCTTCAGGGAATAAGCGTATTCCACGCCAAGCACTTCCTGCTTGCCGCCGGCGCCGTTATCGCCGGAGGAGGGCTCAAACACGCCGATCTTCACAATGTTTTCCGCCATGGCAAAAGCGGGAACCATCAGCATCAAAGCCAGGACGAGAGCAATAACCTTCTTCATGAACGATTCATCTCCATACTCAGTATTTTGCATCCTTATGCGGATACTGTGAGTTATCTTACCTGTTTTAGTGTATTTTTTCAAGGGAAA
This sequence comes from Clostridia bacterium, assembly GCA_017550745.1. Lineage (GTDB taxonomy): Bacteria > Bacillota > Clostridia > Christensenellales > Aristaeellaceae > RUG563. Next base: position 21,272 of record JAFZOG010000060.1, read on the forward strand.
ACAGAGAAAAATGCAAAACAGATACAATCTGAGGTAATTTACCGAAAGAAATTCCGAAAAAAGGCTTGCCATGGCGCAGGAGTTGTAGTATAATATCTCCCGTTGCAACTAACGGGCGGTCCGCTGCGGGCACATAGATTGCCGCGCATGAACGTCTATGAGGGAAGGAGGACACCATTCATGAGCGAAATCATCCGTTCGATCGAACAGGCACAGCTCCGTACCGATCTGCCCAGCTTCAACGTTGGCGATACGCTCCGCGTATTCGTGAAGGTTGTGGAAGGCAGCCGCGAACGCCTTCAGGCGTTTGAGGGTACTGTGATTGCCAAGCGCAACGGCTCCAGCCGGGAAACCTTCACCGTTCGCCGCGTGTCTTACGGCATCGGCGTAGAACGTACTTTCCCGCTGCATTCTCCCCGCGTCGACCATATCGAGGTCATCCGCCGCGGTAAGGTTCGCAGGGCCAAGCTGTATTATCTGCGCAACCTGCAGGGCAAGGCCGCCAAGATCAAGGAAGCCGGCCGGCACTGATCCAAATCAAAAAAGCCGCTTACAGAGCATCTGCAGGCGGCTTTTTTGCTGCGCGCGGAATGTTTCATCAGCTGAACGAATACACGGAGGCCAGGCTTGCATCTCTGTCTTCACGCCTGTTTCCTTCGCTTCATCGCCAATTCTCCAGCATCCGGAAGAACCCCTCCAGCAGGCCCGGCAGGCGCACGCTTTGGGCGGCGACGGCAGGCAGTTCCGCAATGGGCCTGCCGCTGAGCAGTACCTGCACCGTCCCCAGCGGCTCCCCTTCCTCCACCGGCGCGTTCAAGTATTGCGGCAAATGGGTTTCAAAGCTCAGCTGTTTCTGCTGTCCGTTCCGCAGCAGCAGCGACAGGCCGCTTCCCAGCGCCACATCCACCTGGTCCCTGGCCCCCAGTCTGACCGGCACCTGCACGCCTGTCAAATCTCCCTTTTTCGCCGCCTGGACGCGGCTGTAATTGGAAAAGCCGTAGTCCATCATGGCCCGGGCCTCGTCAAAGCGGGTCTGGCTGTTGGGCACCCCCAGCACCACCGCGATCAGGCGCATGCCGTTTCGCTCCGCCGTGGCGCTCAGGCAATACTTTGCCTCGCTGGTGGAGCCGGTTTTCAGACCGTCGCAGTCCTTATAAAAACGTACCAGGCGGTTGGTGTTGGTCAGGTCGGTCACGCGCCCGGAGGGATGGGTCAGGCTGTCCAGCCAGGTGGAGGAATAGGTAAAATAAGCCGAATAAAGGGCGACCTGGCGGGAAATCTCCCCCACGTCCCGGGCGCAGGTGTATTGCCCGTCGGCCGGCAGGCCGGTACAGTTGACATAATGCGTGTTTTCCAGGCCCATTTCCCGGGCTTTTTCATTCATCAATTGGACAAAGCCGTCCTCCGTGCCGGCGGCATGCTCCGCCAAGGCCACCGCCCCATCGTTGGCGCTGGCGATGATTGTCGCTTTCAGGATGTCCTTGAGCGGATAGGAAGCATACGCGTCCAAAAACGCCTGGGACCCAGGCTGCCCCGCCGCGGCCGGAGAAACAGTGATCTTGTCCTCCAGCGTCATGCTGCCCTCGTCCAGCTTTTCCAGGACCAGCAGCAGCGTCATCAGCTTCGTCACCGACGCCACGGGCCGCTGCTCGTCGGCGTTTTTTTCAAAGATCACCGCCCCGGTGTCCGCTTCCAATAGAATGGCCGAAGGCGCGGTCAGGGCCATGGGCACGCCTTCCTCCAGCGGCGCCGCAAACGCTGCAAGCGGGAAAAGCGCCAGGCTTACACACACAAGGATCGTCAACAAACGGGATAACCGTGCCATGTTTTCTTCCTCCCCCATTGTTTCTGGTCGTATCCCCTGTATAACAGCATAGTATGATAATCGCTGTTTTATGACCAATCAATAAAATTTTCAGAATATTATTTTTTAAATCATATTGACATATATTATAATCTATGATAATATGATTTCAGAAATCATATTCAGGAGGTCATATCAATGAGCAAGAAGAGTGAAGCAGTCAACGAAACGCTGAAATTCCCGCTGGGAGACGCCTTTGAGAAAGCTGTGACCGACTTCATGGAAGCGCATCCGGAGGGCGATGCGGAACTGGTGATTGCTGTGATCGACATGGACAACTTTCTGCACATCAACGAGAACTTCGGCTACGAAGCGGGAGATCAGGTGCTGATCGAGATGGGCAGGCAGCTGGCATCCGGCCTGCCTAAAAACGCCGCTATTTACCGCATCGCCGGGGACGAGTTTGGCATCCTGTTCACAGGGATGGAGAAGGAAGAGGTTTTCCTGTTCATGGAGCAGAAGCGGAAAGCCTTCCGCGTGAAAGCGCCGGACGGCGAGGAAATGACCATCTCCGTGGGCATCGCCGCGGCGTTTGACGACGCCTCCCGGTATCAGGAGCTGATGCGCAAAGCGGACAGCGCCATGTATCGCGCCAAGTATGCCGGGCGCAACAAGGTGGCCCTGGCGCGGGAAGAAAAAATGGTGCCCAAGACCTCGCATTACACTTCCGACCAATTGAAGCGCTTAAGCGCCCTTTCCAAGCGCGAGGGAATCGGCGAAGCCATCCTGCTGCGGGAAGCGCTGGATATGCTGCTGAAAAAGTACCCCAACTGACCCCCCTCAGCGGCACAGATGCTTTAAGATTCTATTGGAAAACGGATCCCAAAGATCATTATTCTTCAATAGATCATATGGGGATTGTGAAAACAGTCCTGTCCAAAAAACAGAAATCTCCCGAGCGAAAGTGCCTGGGAGATTTCTGTGTTTTAGCTATAGAAGCCGGCAATTCGTTCAATAAGGGCAGAGAAACGATCACCTTTTATGCCCTGACGGGCCGTGGGAAGGATGCTGGGAGGGGGCATGGGGTGCGGACTGCTGCATATTGTGGGCGGATGGATGTCCGGCGGCCCTATGATTGAACTGCGGTGTCGGCGGAGTCTTCCGGATTGTCCGCCTGGGTTCCACAGGAGCGGTGTTCAGCCTGGGGCGGAAGTTTCGCTGATAGGCCGGAGGTTCAGGCTTGTAGCGAATGTGGAACAGCCTTTCAAGCAGCGAAGGCTTCTTAAAACGGCGATAGGAACGGATTCTGTTGGAAACGGTCAGCGCTCCGATGATTGCCGCCGCTCCGGACAGAAGATTTCCGGCTTTATCGAAGATGGAGGACGTGGCGTTGGCCGTCAGATCCACGTATTGATCCGCCTGATTTGTGATGGACACCTGCGCACCGTATTCAGTAAACAGTTGAGCCACGGTTTGGGCTTCATTGGCGTTCAGTCTTTCGCCCACAACGACGGGGGCCATGTTCACCAGATTCGTGGATTCCGCATCCGTATACCCAAATACATCTTCCAGCAGGTCTCCGGTCATGACTTTGCTGCACGTCCCGCAGGAAACCAGCACCAGGCTGTACTGATTATCCAGATTCGCCGTTGAAACAGCTTTATTCATCAGGGAAATGGACGCTGTTGTTTCAATCAGCGGCTGTCCGCAGTATGAGCAGAAATTACCGCCGTTCACTTCGGCTCCGCAGTTCTTGCAATACATACGTTTCTCCTCCTACTCATTTACATGGTCCTTTTTACTTCTTTATTTCATCAAAATGTGCGCACAGTGCGTATGATGGCGTCGATGTCATTGGCAGATACCAGAAGCGGCGTCCCACCGTCCACAACGGCCTGATAGGATTCCGCGCTGTACTCTGAAAAGATGACTGTGCTTTCCTTGCCGCTCGTGCTGACCGCGTGGATGGACAGCACCTGATCGCCGGTCTTTTCCGTATCCAGGCGTTCTGTGGCTTTCAGACCCGCCACCTGCGCCCACAGGTTTTTCAGGGCGGCATCATCGGTTTCTTCTGCTGTCTCTTCGGCAGGCTTTTTTAGCTGATAGCTGCCTTTCTCCGTGATCAGCTCCGCGGATGCCAGGCTGCCATAAGGCAAAGGAAGCACTGCTTTGATCCACATGCTGTCTTTGGAAGCGGAAAGCAAGCTGCCCACCGCACTGCTTTCCACGGTATAGACCATCACCGATTCCGGCAAACGGGCGTAATAACCGCCGCTGTCATGCTGCGCGCCGATCAGGAGAACAAGGGAGGAACCGTCGCTGCCGGTGACAGCCAGCTTCGTGGCGGACGCTTCATCCAAATGCCATCCAACCAGTTCTTCATCCGTAGCCGAAGCGCTGACCAGTTCATTCCAAGCGATGCCCACTGCGCTGTTTACCAACGATTCGATCTGCGTTCCGTCCAGCGGTTCATCGGTTGCCGCGTCATACCAGCGCTGTTCCGGATCCACCGTTTTGCTTTCGGCTTCCTTCACAGCGTCCAGGACGCCGCTGACCGTCAGGCGGACGGCCTCCGCCACGGAAGGAATGCTTTCCATGGCGGCCATGTCCTTCTGGGTTTTGTTAAACGCGGACGCCAGGGAGGAAGCGATGGTGTACACCGTGCTGTCCTGTCCGGAAACGCTCAGGTAATACCCATCCGCAAAGGGCGTCGCGTCGCCCATGCTGTAGGTGGCGCCGGTTCCGTCTTTCCAGGAAACCTTGACAGAGAAGGCGGGGGTTTCCAGGCCGTAATCCGCCATACTTTTCACGTCTTCCAGCTTTCGGGTGGCTTCCAGGCTGAGCAGCTGATCCGCCATTCCCTGAATGACATCCTGCTGCACCGGCCAGGCGGGTTCGTCCGTGGTTTTCCACGTGCCGGAGATATACCGGAACGAATAGGAAACCCCATCATTTGTCCAGGCAATCGTGTCAAAATCCTCTGCCGCATGGCTGGCCAGCGGGAAAGTACCCGCTGTTTCCGATACGGATGCCGGTTTGTTGAGCTGCTGTACGCCGAAGTAAGCGCCGATCAGAACAATGAGCGCACATAGCAGAAAAAGCATCTTCTTTCCCCTTTTCACTGCCGTTTCCTCCTTACATAGATGATCATGCCAACAGCGACCAGGACCGCCGGGATGACACCGATCATGACGACGCTCCAGAAGCCGGCCGAAGCTTCGGGCACCGTCAACCCTTCTTCATCCATGGACTTGGCCCGGATGGAGATGCTTTCCTCCTGGCCGCCCATCCAGTTCAGGGCGTTGAGCAGCAGGTTGCTGTTGCCGCCTGCCACGGTACGGTCCACACTGCTGTTGAGCAGGCCGGCGGAAGTGATCCAGAGAAGCTTGCCGTTCTTTTCGCTGATCGCGCCTACGTGGAAGGGGCCGTCCGTGTCGCCGTCCTCTTTCTCCGTGGTCTTCATGTCCAGCGCCGCCAGCTTGGCATAGGAGGAGGACGAGGTGGTGAGCAGCCAGGTGACGCTGGCCGTACTGCCCTCCGTCTCCACGATGGGCTGGGCAATGGGCGCCAGAATATAGTATCCGGCTTCGTTCAGCGCGTCCGTGATCTTATGGCTGGCCACGTCCGGCAGGAGGTAATGGGGATACCGGCTGATGCGCATGTTCCGGTCGGCCTCGATTACGACGCCGTTTTCCACGGTCAGGCCCATGGAAGCCGTCAGCTTCAGCAGGTTTTCCATCTTGCCCGCTTCAATGTAATCGGTGGTCAGCACCACGTTCCCGCCGTTTTGCAGGTAAGCGATGAGCGCGTCCGTTTCGTCGTCGCCCAGGTCATCAGCCGGAGCGTTGATAAGCACCGCCGCCGCGTCTTCCGGCACCGCGTCCAGCGTCAGCAGGGAAAGGGATTCGTAAGTCATGTTGTCCTGATTGATCATATCCGTGATGGTTTCGGACAATTCTTCCTCGCCGTGCCCGGAAAGCACGTACACCTTGGGCAGATTGTCGCTGGTCACGTAATGGATGGCGTTGGTGATGGCGTTTTCGCCCGCGAAGGTGGTGGTGGTCTCATAGCTGTAGGTGTAATAATCCATGTTATAGTCGGTCACAAAGATTTCATCGTACCCCACCAGGCGGTACCGGCCCCCGCTTTCCACGATCACGCTGTTCTGGTAGAGCCGCGCGGTTTCCAGATCATAGTTTTTGAGGAAGGTGGGCCGCTGGTTGGGATCAACGTATTCCACCCTGATATGGCTGGACAGGTCGGCGTAATGGCTGAGGAACCGGGTGATCGTGGCGTCCTCGTTGCCGCTGACGGCCAGCAGATACAGCGTCACGTCTTTGTTGAGCGACGCGGCGATGCGCTTCGTCTGGTCGGAGAGGGAATAAAGGGAATTGCCGGTCATGTCAATTTGCGTCGTCGATGCGGGCAGGCTGTTCACGATCAGGTTGGCCACCACGGCGATCACGATCACGATGACAGCGGCAAAGGCTGACCAGCTTCCGGCGATGAACCGATGGCCGAACATCTTTTTCAGGGCTCCCGGCTTTTTTTCCTGATTGCTCATTCGTTCCACCTCCTCTTTTCCATGCTCTGCACCGTCAGGAACAGGAACACGCAAATGATGGAAAGATAGTAGACAATGGCGGTCAAATCGAACACGCCGCCCACAAAGGCGTCGAAGCGGTCAAACACGCTGACGGCTTGCATCATGTTCGCAAACAGGCCGGAAAAGAAGGACGGATCGCTCTGATACCAAAGATACAGCGCGCCGCATCCCGCCGCGGCCGTGAGCACGCTGACCAAGGGATTCTTTGCCAGCAATTGCAGGACCACGGCAAAAACCACCACCAGCGCCATCAGAGCGATGAGGGAGGCGGAACCCTCCATGGGAATGAAGCTGGCAAGGCCGCTCATAAAAAACAACAGCAGCATGACCACCAAAGTGATGACGGCGGCGGCTACCTGGCTTTCCGTCACGGAAGAGATAAACAGGCCGATGGACAGCAGGCACGCGCCCAGCAGGAAAAAGGCGGCCAGCGCGCCGTAGGCCGAAGCGTACTGCACCGCGCCGAACTGGGACAGGATGACCGGATACAGGGCCAGGATCAGCACCGGCAGAGCCAGCGCCACCAGCATGCCCAGATACTTGCCGATCACCACGCTGGACAGCCGCACGGGCAGGGAGTAGAGCAGCTGATCGGTTTTCTGCCGCTTTTCCTCGGCCAGCGCCCGCATGGAAATAATGGGCACCGCAATGAGGTAGATAAACGAAATGGCGGAGAGAACCGTTTCAAACCGGGCGGTGTAGCCGCTCAGATTATAGGCCATGCAGTAAATGCCCGCGAAAACCAGCAGGAACGCGGCCAGCAGCCAGCCGGTGATATTCTTGTAATACGATCCGATTTCCCGTTTCAAAACAGCCGTCATGCTTTATCCGCCTCCTCTCCGGTTGAGGGTCCTTTACGCTGCTTCCTTCTGGGTTTTGCTTCGTTTTGCGGCGCGGGCGCGTCCTGGGTCAGCTCCAGGAACACGTCCTCCAGGCTGGCCCGATCCGTACGCATTTCCAGGAGCGGCAGCCCGGCTTCGGCAAAAGCTTTGAAAACCGCCTCACGGATGTCCGCGTTTTCCTTTGGCTTGATTTCCGCCAGCACCGTCATGTCCTCTCCCGGCTTTACCGCCACATCTTCGATCTGGCCAACGCCGTTCAGCGCCGCGCGGGTTTCCGCTTCGCCGCCCTTCACTTCCAGATGCAGCGTGGGAACGCCCGCGAAGAGCCGGGTCAGGTTTTCGGGCGTGTCGCTGGCAACCAGCTTCCCCTTGGAAATGATCATGATGGAATCGCACACCGCCTGCACTTCGCTTAAAATATGGCTGGACAGGACGATGGTGTGGTCTGCTCCCAGCTCGCGGATCAAATCGCGGATCTCGATGATCTGCGCCGGGTCGAGGCCGACGGTGGGCTCATCCAGGATAATGACCTCCGGGTTGCCCAGCAATGCCTGCGCGATGCCGACCCGCTGTTTATAGCCCTTGGACAGGTTTTTGATCAGCCGGTTCCGTACCTCCCGGATGCCCGTTTTGTCCATCACCTGGTCGATCTGGCTCGCCTGCTCCGGACGGGACAGGCCCTTGGCGGATGCCACGAACCTCAGGTATTCCGTTGGCGTCATGTCGGTGTACAGCGGCGGCTGCTCCGGCAGGTATCCGATGCGTTTTTTTGCCAGCATCGGTTCCTCGCTGATGGAATGCCCGTCCACCAGCACTTCGCCGTCCGTTGCGCCCAGGCAGCCGGTGATCATGTTCATCGTGGTGGATTTCCCGGCGCCGTTCGGCCCCAGGAAGCCGTAAATCACGCCGTTTTCAATCGTAAAGGATAAATCGGATACGGCGGTATGGCTGCCGTATCGCTTGGTCAGATGCCTGACTTCGATCACTGCTTTCTCCTCCTTTTTTACGGATTGGCATGATTATATACGGCTTACCTTAAATGAACTTTAAGCCTTTTCTATTTTCTGAATCTGTGCAGGGAATGCAGGATTTTCCGGTTGCAATGATCCGGTTCGCCTAAGTCAATCAGTCAGATTATGTTTTTTTGGCTCTTCACGAATTGATAGGGAAATGATCCATCAAACTACAACCCTACGATGTCATCCCGAGCGAAGCCGAGCCAGAGGCGAGGCATAGTCGAGGGATCTGTCAGTGAATCGTTAAGCCAACCTACAGATCTTTCGACTCCGTTCCGCTCTCGCTCCACTCCGCTCAAGATGGCAATGAAGGCTCACTTTTTTTCCCTATCTTTCCGTTAAGAACCTATTTTTGCCCTTTATAACACCCGCCGGGCAGTCAAAAGCCCGGCCCCCTGAAAACAGGAAGCCGGGCAGGAATATGTTTTTTTCAGATCATTCCGTGATGTTGATGGTCTTGCTCAGGGTGCCCACGGTAATGGTGTGTTCGCCGGGCTGATCGATGACCACTTCCAGCTCCACCACGCGCCAGTCGCCGCTGTTGATGGCCATGATCTTTTCGCCGATCACGGTATCGCCGTCCAGCACCTGCACGGTGGTCACGCCGTCAGCGCCATGGTTCCACATGAGGAAGTCCACGGTGAAGGGTTCGCCCGCCTTGGTTTCGATGAAGCTTTCCGTGCTGGTGGTGGTGCTGCCGTTGCTTTCGGTGGTCACTTCTTTGTTCACCCGGGGCAGGGTCAGGGCGTCGTAGGCAAATTCGGGCTGTTCGCCGTAGCGCATGCCGTACTTGTAGCAGAACAGCGGATCGCCCCAGTTGCCGGGCACGGAGTGGTTTTCATCGGAGATCATGGTGCCAAGCAGCATCAGCCTTACCCACTGGGAAGCGCCCTGGTCGCCCGCCAGGTTCTGCCACTGGATGCTGTCGCTCAGGGTATCACGGGCGATTTCTTTCACGATCATGCCTTCCGGCACGCGGACGCCGTAGAGCAGTTCAGCGTACACGCAGGGCTCGGTGCTGGTGATGAATCCGCCCGCGCCGGTGCCGTGGTCGGCGGTGCGGCTGAAGTTCAGGAACAGCACGGCGTCGGCGTTGGTCATGGCGTAGGTGTTGGGATCGGTGCAGTTCGCCACGATCACCAGCTTCTTGCCCTCTTCCACAGCGTCTTCCACGAGCATTTCAGCGGCGTCGTTGAACTGTGTGCAGTCCGCCACCACTACGTCCGCGTCCTCGATTTCGTCCACGACGGCGGCATAACCGGCAATCGCTTGCTTGATGGCCTCAGCGGTGGCCGTGGCGGCAGTGGAGCCGAAGTACACCTTCTGATCGGCCTTCAGGGGCAGCAATTCGCCGTCGTTCTTCACCAGCACGGCGGACTTGGCCTGCAGCTTGCGCTCGGTTTCCACGGTCTCCGGATTGCGGGCAGCCTGGAGCGTGTCCATATCCTTGATTTCCCAGGGCTCCGCGATGTAAGCGTCGCTGGCGGACAGGGACAGGGCGTAAGCCGCGTCGGAATAGGGATTCTCGAACAGGCCCAGTTCAAACTTGGTGCGCATCACCCGGCGGCAGGTTTCGTCCACGCGCTCCATGGAAATGAGGCCGGTGTTGATGGCTTCCACAATGGCGCTCAGGTCGCTGGTGTAGCCGGGGTTCTCCACATTATAGCCAGTATCGGGGCTGCCGATCTGGTCCAGGCCCAGGTTAATGGTGTATGCGTAGCGCTCGGGAATGGTCAGGGCGTCCAGGTTGGTTCCGTCCACGCCGACGCCGCCCGCGTTGTCCGCGCCCTCGGCGCCCCAGTCGGACAGCACCACGCCGTCAAAGCCCAGCGTGTCGCGCAGGTAGCTCATGGTCAAAGCGTCGAAGTCCACGTGGGAGCCGTCCCACAGGCCGGTAGAATAACCGTTGGTCATGACCCACTTGGGGCCGCCTTCCAGGGCCTTGGCCCAGGAGGCCATCCAGTTGTCCACGGTCTTGGTTTCGCTGTTCTCCGTAGCCACGGAGAAGGACGCGTCGCCGCCGCGGGCAATGAAATGCTTGGCGCAGGCATAAGCGCCGCCCTCGGCCTGGATGGCGATGATTTCTTCCTTGGACATCTCACCGGCGTACACCGGGTCTTCGCCGTTCCAGCTTCCCAATTCCATGCCGTAGGGGTGCAGCAGCACATGATAGCCTACCGCGCGGGTTTCCTTGGAGTAGCTTTCCCACAGCACTTTGGCCAGTTCCACGTCGTTGGCAGTACCCAGGGCGTCGTGGGGCGTATCGATCATGCCGCCCCAAGCGTTGTACTGGCGGTCAGAGGACAGGGTGATCGGAATGCCCAAACGGCCCATTTCGCCCATCTGCTGGATGGCGTTATGGTATTCGATCTGCTTCTCGGGCACGCCGTTGCTGTTATCCAGGAAGTGGGTCACGCCCATCTTCACGATGTAATAATACATGGATTTGCCGGTGGTGCCGCCCATCTGCGCCTCGGCGAAGATGTCCTCCGCCCACAGGTTTTCGGCAATGGAGAAATCCACGCCGCTGGGGTTGCCGCAGGTGCAGATATGCACGAACATGGTGGCTTTTTCTTCTACGGTCATCTGGCTGATCAGGTCGGTGAGGCGGTCCTCGATGTCCGCCCGCCAGTCCTCATACACGTCCAGCGTGCCGTTGCCGTTCAAATCCTTGAATTGAAGGCCGTCCGCCTCGATGATCTCTTTCGCGGTAGCGCCAAGCTCTGCTTGGGTATCGGTCCCCGGAATGATGATGATTTCCATCATCCGGTCGGAATAATCCGCTTCGGCAAAAGCGACGCCGCCCAAAGCCGAAGTTAGCGCAAGAAGCAGCGCCAGAAGCAGGGAGAGTTTTTTCATGATCCAGCCACCTTTCATCATGTATTGGGGAGAAAGCTTCTCACCATTTCAGCTTTATTGTAAAGGCTGGCGAGGTCGTCCGTCTGTTTATTTTGCGCACAACTTGTATGGAGAACGAATATAAAAGCGTGGAATATGGAAAATCCGACCCAAAGAATAAGAAAATATAGTTCAGGATCAGGCAGGTGACGGTTCCGTTTCCCGGCTGTAGATCCGGCTTCCCACGCGGACGCCCCAAGCGCGGCCGTCCCGGAAGAAAAATTCCAGGCGGGCCCGCATCTTTTCCGGGTCCTTCCGATCCATGGCAAGGAACCGTCCCGCGCCGCAATAGACCAAATCCGCGTCATGACCAGAGACCCGGACGTGCCCGGAAGCATCCACCCGGACCACGGCGGGTTCTCCCTCGTGGGCGATGTAGCTGCCTTCCAGCATGGGCAGATCGGAAAAAACACGGTCCACCGGGCAGAACCAGCGGTGGGATTCCGAAAGCGGCAGGCCAGTCACGGCGTTGTACAGCGTCCACATGATATCGTCCATATCTGCGTCGCCCAGGCTGCAAAGCACTGCAAAACCGTATCCTTCCCCCAGCAGCAGCCCGCCCTTGGTGGAGACCCCGTGGAGGCCGCCGGAATGCTCGCAGACCACGTGCCCGGCTTTCACCCGTTTGTACAGCCCCAGCCCGTACACCGCCTGATCTGTGGCGGGGATTTCAGCGCCGATCATCCGTTCCACCGCCGCCCGGGGCAGCACCTGGCGGCCTTCGTGAACACCGTAATTGGACAGGCAGCGGTAATATGCCGCCATGTCCCGCGCCGTGGATTTCACCATGGCGCAGCCCCGGAAGGGCGGCAGAACGCTCCAGTGATCGTCGCAGACCAGCGTATCGCCCTCATATTCAAACAGGGAAACGATATTGTCCCCGGCCATGGAATGGGCGCTGACGCAGTCGTTGTCCATCAATGTGCGCGTCATGCCCAGCGGGGCGAAAACCCGCTCCTGGCAGAAGGCTTCCAGGGGCATGCCCGCCTCCTGATCCACCACATAAGAAAGAACGGCATATCCTTCGTTGCAGTAGCTCATGTTTTCCCCAGGCGCGCCCACCGTGGGATAAGGGCAGCGGGCGATGTAATCTATGATCTGTTCGATCCGGTCCATCCGGTTCGGAGAGGAAGCGCGCATATTCCGGATCCATTTGCTGTCCCGGCCCGGAGAATTCATGGCGATCGACCATTCCAGCGGCTCTATGGGCGGGATACCCGCGGTGTGCTGCGCCAGCGTGCGCAGGGTGACCATATCCTTAGGCGCGCCGGGAACGGAGAAATCCGGGAAATACCGGGCGACGGGATCATCATAGCTCAGCTTTCCCTCGCACTCCAAAATAGCAATGGCCAGGGCGGTGATGGACTTGGACATGGACGCGATGCCATAAACCGTGTCCCCATCCACGGGGTAGGTAAAATCCTTGTCCCGATACCCGTACCCTTTTTCAAAAATAACGCCGTCCGGGCCGCATACGCATACGCTGGCATTGGGCAGCCTGTCCCGCCGAATCAATTCCTGAATCCGCTGATCCGCCGCGCAGAAATCGATGGTATTCATCTTCTGTCCGCTCCTTTTGTAGATCACGATGTTCACGGCCGCGCCGACGATATTCCCGGTCATGGCAAGGTCTGGGTTGTTTCTTCGCCGGACGGCTATATGGCTTTCATTGCCGTCCCTGCCCACAGTCAAGCGTTTCCAGAACCCATTGAAACGGTTTTACGGATAAGCCTTCCCTGTCCCGAACTGCTCTGCCAACGCTGCAAACGGCATATCTGTACTCGTCGCCTTGATGAAATTCCTTGAAGAAATACTGTCTTTCATCGACGCTGTGCCTCACGGAGGTTTTTCCCTCTTCAAGAAGGACACAAAAGGCATCAGGCGGCAGCATAAATCCCAGTCCCGTGGCCTTCATGAAGCTCTCCTTGAGCGTCCAATACCGAAAGAACAGCTCGTTTCGGCTTTCACCTTCCCCGCAGCTGCAAAGAGACCTGTATTCCTCCGAAAAGAAAAACTGTTCCGCGATTTCGATGCCGATGTCCGTGACCTTCTCAACATCGCATCCAATATCACTGTCTGAGATCGCACACATGACCTTGGTGCCCGAATGGGACAGATTGAATTGGATGCAGTCCGTGTTCGTGAGCCGTGGCTTCTGGTATTTCCCATAGGAAAACGCGAAATCATGTATTCCAAGCCCGGACAGCGCCGCCTCAAGCAGCGCTCCCGCGCCGAGAGACAGGCGCTTATCTTTTGGGAATCTCATTCGGTTGACCTTTTCCCTGCGTTCCCGCGACACGGATTCATACAGACGCAGATACAGCGAAGGATCCCGAAGCTCATCAACATCCGCTGTGAGTATTTGAATATCCATATTTCTTCCTATCGTCACAAATCGGAGCCCAAGGGCGGCCGATTCCGCCACGCACAGCCATTTCAAAAAGCGTGGGCACATCGTCCCTTACGGAAAAACTGCTAAAGTTTGAGCAGCAGTTCCTCCGACAGGCGCCATGTCCGGAACAGTGTGTTCCGTTTCAGGGTTTCTTACGGCGAATGGGGCGTTCAGCGCATTCGGGCCGATCCTAATAATGACCGTGTACAAGCAGCCGGCATCCTGTCGGCCGATGTTTCATTCAAAACGATTATACGTCATCTGCATGGAAATGGCAAGATATGCTCCGTCTGCCCCAGAGCCATCTCATTGAAAAGTATTGGCAGCAGGAAAAAGGAGATGGAAAGCATGTACATTATCCGTAAGGGCGAAATTAGCGCCTGTTTCCAAACCAATAAAAATGCAAAACCAAAAGGGAAAACAAGAAAAACGTCGAATAATCCGTATGCGGTGTAAACCATCGAAAACATTCAGGCTGTCGAAAAACCTCCGGGATGTATCGAAGGGCCGCAGCCCTTCGATTTTTAAATCCGCAGGGGCCGAAGCGCCCGGAAAACGGTACAGTGTACCGTTTTCAGCGTAGGCCGGGCGGCAGCCCAAGGCGGTCGCCGGGGCCCGAAGCGCCCGGAAAACCTGCCCTTGGGCTGGTTTTCAGCGAAGGGCGGGCCGGAAGACCCCGGGCAGGCAGCTGAAAGCTGCTTCCGCTATCGAAAATACTTTTTCGACACCCTCAACATTACTCTTCCCCAAATAGTCGGATATAAATCAGTCCTTGCGGCGGAGAATGCCGGACAGACCGCAGACTTCTTACAGGAATTTTGGTTTTTTTGGAGAATACCAATAATGAGAAACAGAGCGAAAAACAGATGATCGCAGAAAGGATACCGGCATGAAAAAGACCAATTTGAAGAAGTATACGGATTTTCTGGTCAAGGAAACGGAAGCGCTCCTGAACATCGATTCTCCCACAGGCTATACGGAAGAAGCAGTTGCCTGGGTGAAGGGCGAGTTTGAAAAGTTAGGCTTTGAAACAAAGCTGACCAACAAAGGCGGCGTGCTTGTTTCCTTCGGCGGCAGCGACGTGGAAAACGGGCTGCTGCTGGAAGCGCACGTGGATACGCTCGGCGGCATGGTGGCGGAAATCAAAGGAAACGGACGTCTCCGGCTCACCAACTTGGGCGGCATGAACCCCAACAATGCCGAAACTGAAAACGTCCGCGTCGTAACAAAGCTCAACGGCAATTATGAAGGAACCTTCCAGCTCTGCAACGCTTCCATCCATGTGAACGGCGAATACGACAACATCAAGCGGGGATGGGATACCTGCGAAGTCGTTCTGGATGAAGACGTAAAGAAAAAGGAAGATACCGAGAAGCTTGGCATCGCTGTCGGCGATATCGTATGCTTTGAGCCAAACGTCCGGATCACGAAATCCGGCTACATCAAGTCCCGTTTTTTGGACGACAAATTGAGCGTCGGCATTCTCCTGGGACTTGCGAAATATATCCGGGATGAAAAAATCGTCCCGAAACGCGCGCTGTTTGCCCATATCACGGTATTTGAGGAGGTGGGGCACGGCGGCGCAGGCAATGTCCCCGCGGGATGCACGGAAGCGATTTCTGTGGATATGGGCTGCGTCGGCGAAGGCTTGCAGTGTACGGAGAAGCAGGTTTCCATCTGCGCCAAGGACAGTCACGGTCCGTACAGCTATCCGGTGGTCAAAGGGCTGATCGAAACCGCGAAGGCGTGCGGCGCGGATTACGCAGTGGATATTTATCCGTATTACGGCAGCGATGTGGAAGCGACGCTCAGAGCAGGCAGCGACATGCGACACGGGCTGATCGGCGCGGGCGTATACGCTTCCCACGGCTACGAGAGAAGCCACAGAGACGGCGCGGAAAACACGCTGCGTTTGCTGATAGCATATGCACTATAAACAGAACAGTACAGTCATGAATCCCATCCCGGTTTTTTGGATGAAGGGGACATCTCACAGGAAGAATAATATCAGGTTTCCTCAGAAAGCGCATTGTGTGTTTCAACAGGAAAACAAAGAACAGGAGGCATCCACGTATGAACCGCCTTGAAATGATTTCCGCCCTCTCCAACGCTTTCGGCCCTTCCGGCTTTGAGGATGACGTATTAGCGCTCGTCCGCCAATTCGCGCCGAAGGATGCCCGCATGGAGGAAGATTCCCTGCGGAATCTTTACATCCATCGGAAGGAGAATACGGGAAGCCGTCCTGTAGTTCAGCTGGACGCCCATTCGGATGAAGTGGGTTTTATGGTGCAGGCCATCCGACCGAACGGGACGCTGAAATACATCACCCTGGGCAGCTGGGTGCATAGCAACATCCCAGCGCATAAAGTGAAAGTTCGCGCGAAGGACGGCAGCCTCATTTCCGGCGTGGTTGCCGCCAAACCGCCGCACTTTATGACCGCTGAAGAAAAAACAAAAATGCCCGCCCTGGACGAAATGTCCATTGACGTGGGGGCATCCAGTCCGGAAGAAGCAAGGGACGGCTTCGGCATCCGCGTGGCCGCTCCCGTTGCGCCGGACGTGGCTTTTGAATATGATGAAAAGCATGATCTCATGATCGGAAAAGCCTTTGACAACCGCCTGGGGTGCGCGGCAATTCTGGCTGCAATGGAAGCCTTGGCAGGAGAAGAACTCTCTGTTGATATCGTCGGAGCAATGGCCTCTCAGGAAGAGATGGGCACAAGGGGCGCAAATGTCACGGCCCGCCATGTCAAGCCGGATATCGCCATCGTTTTTGAAGGAAGCCCGGCGGATGATACCGTGGTGGAACCCTGGCTATCCCAAACCGCTGTACACCGCGGCCCGATGCTGCGGCACATTGACGCGCGAATGATCACGAATCCGCGTTTCCAGCGCTGGGCGCTGGATCTGGCTGAAGATATGCGCATTCCTGTCCAGGAGGCGGTGCGCACAGGGGGAGCCACCAATGGCGCTCCGATCCATCTGTCCAATCAGGGCGTTCCCTGCATCGTGATTGGTTTTCCCGTTCGCTATATCCACAGCCATTATGGAATCGCTTCACTGGCTGATTTTGAAAATGGGGTGAAGCTGGCTGTGGAGATCATCAGAAAACTGGATGCGAAGGTAATCGGAGCGTTTTAATATTTCCGTTTAACGAAAAATTGAGAGCGGTACGGAGGAAACGCATCATGGTACAGATCAGGATTGTGGACAGGGATAACGCGGTTCTCGGAGAAACAGAACATCCATCAGAAGCGGGGCTATGTCTCGATCATGTGTGGCAGGAAGGGGATTGTATCCTGTTCTTTGCGCCGGCCGGCTCCCATTTGCGTATCGGGATAGATGCCTCCATGCTCCAGGGAGAAGTCTATCTTCCATCGGGAGAAATGGCTTGGCGCGTTCCGTTTGGAGAACAACGCCTTGCTTATTCCCCGAGCTTATTTGACGGGAAAAGGCACATCATCACTGCCCACGCCATGGGAAAGGACGAAGCAGCGCTGCGCCGCGACCTGGCCCGCAATCCGCTGGATCTGCGCGGGGACACAAATTATTATCCCCATTGTACAGCCAATGTGGAAACCAGGAATGAATCCGTGTTTGCCGCCCGAAATGTGATCGACGGCCTGCGTTTCAATACATCCCATGGGGAATGGCCTTTTGAAAGCTGGGGGATCGGGGCGCGGGAGGACGCCTGGTGCCTGCTGGACTTTGGCAGAGAGGTTTTTGTGGACAGTATGGCGCTGACTCTGCGGGCGGATTTCCCCCATGACGCTTATTGGGTTTCCGCCTGCGTGGTGTCTTCCAACGGCAAAGAAATCATGTTTGATTTGGAAAAGACAAAAGAACGTCAATGGATCCATCTGGGCGGTCAAAACGTGCGCTGGCTCCGGCTGGATAAAATGCTCAAAAGCAATGACCCTTCCGCTTTCCCTTCCCTCCGCGCCTGGGAGGTATATGGATTTGACCACTGCGAATAATATCGCCCGCATATACGCATAAGATTTGTGAAAAAAGACAAGCGATTTCAGAAATTGACGCTTTCGTGTGACACACAACAGCCCTTAAGCCCTTATGCCACAATGCTTTCAGGCCTTTTCTCGTGACAAAGCATGTGACAGAAGGGAGAAAAAGCGTATACATCCCGTTTCAGCGTTTCTAAAAGCGCTAAGAAAAACCCGCAAGCCCTTACCTGATAAGGATTTGCGGGTTAGTACGCCCGGTGCGATTCGAACGCATGGCCTTCAGAGTCGGAGTCTGACACTCTATCCAACTGAGCTACGGGCGCAAGCAGCTTTCTCTTTGGAAAGCGCAAATAGTATACCGTAAAACGCAGCGCTTGTCAAGGTCCAATACAGAAAATTCAGGGCTATCTCATTGGTTCTGCTGCTGGCACATATCTGCGCTTTGGCAGCCGGCACCCAAGCTTCGCTCTCTGTTGATAACATTTGATATCAATTCTCAACGAATCATCTTCGGAAAACAAACCCCAAATTATACGTTTGTGTTCCTAATAAGTATATACTGTATATATTCACATAGCAATTACACCATATATTGTATTTTACAAAAACCACCCGCTAATTGGAATATATAATACAGAAAATTCAGGGCCATTTTTCGTTCCCAACAGCATCCAACAGGAAATGCTATTTGTATAATCAGATGCGAAAATGAGTATGCCATCCTAAATAGATGAAAAGCAAATAAGGATCGTTTGGTTTCCAATCAAGCAAAGGATGACTACTGTGAAGAAGCTGGGATTCCTGTGTTATGAAGATGGAGAGCTGCCGGCTTCCGGATCAAAAGTAAGAGAAGGGAAGCAGAAATGAGCAGCTTTGAGAGCCTTCTTATTGTAGACAAGTTCTATCAGACATCGCTGTTTTTCCCGATGCCCACCGTCATCATCAGCACCCTGTGCGAAGGCGGCACGACGAATCCGGGCCCGTATTCCCTGGTGCAGCCGTACTACGTGGCGGGGAAGGATTATTATGCCACGCTGCTGTGCTGCCGGAATTCCAGCAACACCGCCCAGAACATCCAGCGCAACGGAAGTGCGCGCTGTTTTTTCATTAACGATGATCCCAAGACATTCAAAGAGGCCGTCAAGCTCTCCTGGCCCGGCGAATATCCTGCGTCTGGCTGTTGGCGGCATGCCTGCGGGCTCGGCCTGTATAAAGCTTTTTTGAACGGACAACCGGCCAGCGATAAAGAATTGGCCTCTGGCTTTTGCGCCCATGACTGCCCTGCCGCACCTATGACGTCGCCGCGCAGTTGCAAATCCAGAGATTTGCTTATTTCCTGGGTATTTAGCTGCTTGTTCGCTTGAAAAAAGGGCCGCTGCACTTTTGTTAGTGCAACAGCCCCCAAAGCGTAAATATCAGTTGCGATGGGCGATCCAGTAGTCGCGCACATCCTCGATGTTGTTGTAGATGAAGTCAAAATCAATGTCCCACAGCGGAATATCCGCCAGGGCGATATTGCCTTCGGCCGTGGGGTTTTCGGGACGAACGGACCAGGAACCCAGGGATACCAGGGGCTTATAGCCAGCGCCCAGGCCGTCCTCTCCGCCCAGCCAGAACTTGATGAACAGTTTGGCCGCGTTGGGATGCTGGCACTCGTTGGCGATGCCTAAGAAATTCAGGGCGGGAATGCCGTTGGCGGGAGTCATGGTTTCAGGGCCATAGTTGATAGCGTATCCATCGCTGGTCTTGCGCAGCTTTACAGAGGAAGAATAGCCCACGGGCGGATTGGCCTGTCCGGCAGCGCCTACCAGTTCAATGACCTCATCGGAGCCCTTGGCCATAATGGGATCGTTGGCCAGGAAGCGCTTGATGAATGCGTAGCCGGCGTTGGGCTCGTCGGCGTCCAGCTCGATGGGCTTGCCGAACACGCGCTCATAATCGGCAGCCATTTCATCGGCGTGCTGCACCATGGCGGTCAGGGGCGCGCAGTAGGCGTCGTTGCCCTGGGCGTCCTGATAGACTACCTTGCCGCGCCATTCTTCCTTGGTGAGGTCCCACCAGGAGGTGATGGGGCATTCGTTATAGACCTCGGTGTTGTAGAACCAGAGGTTGAGCTCCACCATCAGGGGCGTAAGGGTCATGTAGCTCTCGGGCACATTGCCGAAGATGGACGCGGGCTGATAGTTGTGCAGCCAGCCTTCACCGAAGATTTCAAAGGTGTACTCACCCACCTGCTCCTTGCTGTGCAGGATGTCCACGGTGTGGATGCCGCTTTCGTACTCGGTGATGAACTTGTCCTTCAGGGTGCCGGAGGAAATGTCGTATACTTCCACTTCGATGCCTGGATAGACCTCTGCGAACGCGTTGGCCACCTTCTGGGTGCGGCTGGAAATGGTGTAGATCACCAGCTTGCCCTCGGTCTTTGCCTTCTCGTAGAGTTCATCCATAGGCTCGTCCAGATACAGGCCGTTGTCCGCCGCCCATTTTTCCTCCGCGTCGCCGGCCAGCGCCGTGGCAGTCATGGACAGGATGAGCGCCAGGGACAGGATGAGTGCCAGGGTCTTTTTCATGGTTCGTCCTCCTTGTCAAATTTTTTCTATGCTTGTACCCTTTGCCGGGTATCAATGCCGTCAGTCAATGTCGGTCTTGGCCAGCTTGACCAGCCGCCCGCTTCCTGCGTCAAACACGTTCATCAGATCGGGATCAACGGTTAAATTCACCTGCTCGTCCGCCTTGTAGTGGCGGATACCCAGCTGCTTGCCCAGAAAGCTGTGCTCTCCTACGGCCAGCTGGATCAGCGTTTCCGATCCGGCGGGCATACAGCTGTACACCCGGGCGCGCACCGCGCCGGGCTTTTCCTCCCGGGACAGACGGAGCTGCTCGGGCCGGAAGCCAAGACGGCACTTGAACGCGCCACCCGCGGGGGCATCGGACGTGAATTGGGCCTGATCGTAATCGTAGGTGCCCAGCGCGCTGGAGACGGTCATTTTGCCGCCCTCCACACGGGCGTCACCGTCGATCAGGTTGATGCGCGGGTTGCCGATGAACTCCGCCACCTTGAGGGATACGGGGTTCTGGTACAGGTCCATGGGAGAAGCCACCTGCTCGATGCGGCCGTCGAAGAAAATGGCGATGCGGGTGGACATGGTCAGCGCCTCCACTTGATCGTGGGTCACGTAAATCACCGTGGTGCCCATGTCCTGGTGCAGGCGCTTGAGCTCCGAACGCATGTCGATGCGCAGCTTGGCGTCCAGGTTGGACAAAGGCTCATCCAGCAGCAGCAGCCCCGGGGAGGCCGCAATGGCGCGGGCGATGGCCACGCGCTGCTGCTGGCCGCCGGAAAGCTCGCTGGGATAACGCTGGATGAACTGTCCGATCTGCATCCGCTCCAGCGCGTTTTCCACCCGGCTTTTGATTTCGGCCTTGGGCAGCTTGGCAACCTTCAAGCCGAATGCCACGTTCTCAAACACCGTCATGTGCGGCCACAGGGCGTAGGACTGGAACACCAGGTTCAGCCCGCGCTTGGCCGGGGATTCGAAAAACTGCTCCTCCGCGTTGACCACCGCGCGTCCGTCCATGGTGATGACGCCGCTCTGGGGTTTTTCCAGGCCCGCTACCACGCGGAGGGTGGTGGTTTTGCCACAGCCGGAGGGGCCCAGCAGCGTCATGAATTCGCCGTCCTCGATGGTCAGGTCCACATCCTTGAGCACGTGGTTTGTACCATAAAACTTATTGATGTGATTCAGCACGATGCGGCTCATGGCTTAACCTCCCAACCCGCCTGCAATATCGGCGTGGAAAAATTTGTTGGCAACCCAGTAGAAGAAGAACACCATCACGAACATCACAATGGCCACCGCGCTGGCGGGCTGCTGGAAGCCGCTGGTGGAGTATGTGTAGGCCATGTAGGGCAGCGTGGCCTGGGATGGAGTCATCAGGATCATGATAAGGTCCAGTTCCTTCATGATGCTGATCAGGATCAGCATGAGGCCGCTCATAAAGCCGTTCTTGGCCAGGGGGAACACGATGCGCAGGAAGCGGGTCGTAAAATTGGCCCCGGACAGCTGCCCGGCTTCCTCCAGCTCGGTGCTGATTTGCAGCATGTTGCTGGTGCCCGCGCGGGATGCGAAGGGCAGGTGTTTGACGATGGAAACCAGCACCAGGATGGTGAAGGTACCGTACAGCGAAGGAATCAGCGTCACGTCCAGGCCGAAGAGATTCACCTTGGTGGGCGTGGCAAACATGGCCAGGTACATCGCGCCGAAGGCGATGGAGGGGATCAGGTAGGGAATAAATACCAGCTGCTCCACCAGCTTTCCGCTGCGCAGGTGGCGTCCGCGGCTGTTGATGTAACCCAGCATCTGCCCGAACACTGTGGCGATCATGGAGGTGAGGCCCACCAGCAGCAGGGTGTTTTTCACGAACATCCAGAACTGGGGCGAGCGGAACACGCCGGGCAGGCCGTCGGAAATATTGGGGTCCGCTTCTCCCAGCCAGTAATGCAGGGTAAAGTTGGACAGGCCATAATCGCCGGCCTTCAGCATGAAGGTCTGGTATAGCAGGATGACCAGCGGCAGCACGACCGCCACCATCAAAAACAGCGAAAGGACGATCACGATGGGCCATTTCCAGCCGCCCAGGGAGAGCAGGGTGCTGCGCCCGCCCTTGCCGCCGATGGTGGCATAGCTTTTGCGGCTGCCGATCAGCTTTTGGTTGATGAAGATGTTGATGGAGGCCAGTAAGATCAGCACCAGGCTGATGGAAAAGCTGATGCCCTTCTGGCTCTGCACTGTGGAATAAAGCGAGGTGGAAATGGTGTAGTAGCCCACCTTGAGCCCCAGGAAGGAGGGCACGCCGAAGGTGCCCATGGATTTGGAGAAGGTCAGGATGATGCTGCTGAGGATGGCGGGCAGCACAAGCGGAAAGGTGATGCGGCGCAGGATCAGGCTCTTGCCCGCGCCTACGATTTCGCCCATCTCCTCCAGTTCGCTGTTGATGCTGCGCAGGGCGGCGGACACCAGCAGGTAGGCATAGGCGTAATAGTGGATGGACAGGACGATGATGATGGCGACGGGGCCGTAGGCCAGCCAGTCCGGGGACTGTATGCCCAGATAGCTCAGAAATCCCGCCGCGCCGCCGATCTTCTCATTGCGGAACACGCTCAGCCAGGCCATGGACTTGCACCAGGAAGGCAGCATATAGGGGATGATGACGGCCAGGGAGAAGAACTTTTTGCCCGGCAGGTCGGTGCGCACCAACAGCCAGGCAATCAGTGAGCCCATGGTGATGGACAGTGCGCTGGTGGAGACGGCGATGATCAGCGAATTGCGCAGCGGCACCCAGAACAGGTTGCGGCTCACGTCGCTGAACAGCAGGCGGTTCCAATAATACAGCGTAAATTCGCCCACGGTGCCGCCCTTCACGCGGCGCAGATCGGATTTGGCCAGAGTGAACGTGGTCTTGATCATCTCGATCAGCGGCACCACGATCAGGTAGGCCAGCAGCAGCACGGCGATGAGCGTGATGATGTTGTACGGGTTGGTGAAAATGTTGCGCAGGCGGTTTTTGAAGCGCCGCTTGCGGGAAAACCCCGGGGTCTGCGCTTTTACGGTCATATCTCACTGCTCCTTTCCGGTCTGCCGGATCATCTCCCGGCCCAAAGCGTTTAAAAAGCGAAGCATATCGCCGCATACGGCTTCGGGCAGTGGACGGGTGGCCTGCTTGATTTCCAGGGAAAAATTGCCCGCATAGCCGATTTCCGCCAGCGTCTTCAGGATGGGCGGCCAGTCAATACTGCCGTAATACGGAATCAGGTGCTCGTCCTCCTTGGGCCGGCAATGATTGTCGTGGATATGGGTGCATTTGAGCAGGGAGCCGATCAGCCGGATGGCAGCGGGTTGATTCTGCCCCGCCACTGCGGCGTGGCCTGTGTCCCAGCACACGCCCACCAGCGGCGTACGGAAACCTTCAGCCAAGTCGATCAGCTCCTCGGCAGTGGAACAATAACGCCGGTGGCAGCCCGATGCGAAGAGATTTTCAAAGGCGATACCCACGCCCTCCCGCGCGGCTAGATCGATAAAGGGCTGCCAGTAGTTTAGGTTGTAGCGCCGGGCTTTGTCAAAATCGTAATCCGGGTCGGCATCGAAATCCGCCGCGTGCATCACCAGCCATTCCACGCCCAGGCGGGCTGCCGCACGGATGGAGCGGCGGATACGCTCGTCGTAGCGTGCGCGGTCAATGGTCATGTCGGTGGATTCCCGCGTGCGATAAACGAAGGAATGGGACTGGCGAAAGGATACGCCCAGCCGAGCCGCCGTTTCACCCACTGCGTCCGCCCAGCGTTCCCATCCCGGCGCCGCCATGGGAAAGCCGGGCTGCACGTGGGTGGCAAAATTGAGATCAATATAGCGGAAGCCCGCCCCGCGGCAAAGCTCCATGGCCCGGATCAACCGTTTTTCCGGCAGAACAGCGTCCTGATCGCTCAAAATATCGGACGTAATGGATAAAAACATGCTTCGTCCTCTCTTTGCCATCCCTGCGGATCATCGGCCCCCAGGATGCATGAGCTTCATTCGTTTACGGATTTTTCTTTGTTCAATTATATGCTTTTTTCTCCCGATATGTCAAGCCTTATTCCGCCGGGCGCAGAAAAAAACCGCCTCCTGCGGGGCGGTCAGGCTGTCGAAAAACCCCTGGGATGCATCGAAGGGCCGCAGCCCTTCGATTATTAATCCGCAGGGGCCGAAGCGCCCGGAAAACCTGTCCTTGGGCCGGTTTTCAGCGTAGGGCGGGCCGGAAGGCCCCGGGCAGGCAGCTGAAAGCTGCTTCCGCTATCCATTTCCGACCGCAAAAATAGGGTTTTCGGCCTCCTTGGGAGGTCGAAAACCCATTTTTGCAGGAAATGGATGCCTCACCCCCTCCTGCGAGGCGGTTCCCCCCGGTCATACGCTGATATCTCTTCTGCCGGTGAGCTTGAAGAACAGCAGCAGGGACAGCACGCTGGTGACGGTCAGCACGGTAGAGTAGGCCGCGGCGTTGCCGAAGCAGTCGCGGATGACCTCGGTGTACACCGCCACGGTCAGCGTCTGGGTGCTGGCGCGGTACAGCATAATGGAGGAACTGAGCTCGCTGATCACTGTCACCCAGCTCATAATGGCCCCGGAAATGACGCCGGGCATCATCATGGGCAGCATGATCTCCCCAAAGGAGCGCATCTCGGAAGCGCCCAGGGATACGGCGGCTTCCTCAATGGATGGGCTGATCTGGCTGATGATGGCCGTGCTGGAACGGATGGTGTAGGGCATGCGCCGCACGGTCAGGGAAACGATGATGATGATGGCTGTGCCGGTCAGGGCCAGTGGCGGCTTGGCGAAGGCGTACAGGAAGCAGATGCCCAGCACCGAGCCGGGGATGATGTAGGGCAGCATGGTCAGCGTGTCCACGGTGCTGGTGACGACGGACTTCCTGCGCACCGCGAGGTAGGAAATCAGCACCCCCAGCACCACAACCAGCGCGATGGCGGCCAGGCCGAACAGGTAAGTGTTGGGGATCACGCGGGGATTCTTGGAGAAAATCGTCTCATAGTTGATAAGGGAAAACTCGGTGGTAAAAATGCCGGGGGTAGATTCCTTGAGGAAGGAGGTGACGATCACGGTGATCTGCGGCAGCAGCGCCGTCAGCACCACCAGGTACACAAACAGGTGGCACAGAATCTTCGGCCAAAGCCTTTGCTTGCGCGGCAGCATAGGCTTGAGGGCGGACATGGCGTAGCTGTGCCGCCGGGCGATCCAGCGCTGGAGGAAGAAGAACACCAGCGTGATGGCCATGATGATGACGCACAGGGCGGCGGCGAAATAGCTGTCGTTGGTCACTTCACCCATGAACTGGTTGTACAGCACCACGGGGAAGGTGCGGTAGCCTTCGCCGATCAGCATGGGCGTGCCGAAATCGGAGAACACGCGCATGAATACCAGCAGCGATGAAGCCAGCACCGTGGGCAGCACCAGCGGCAGGATGATGCCGGTGACGCGCTGGAAGTTGTTGGCCCCCAGGCTTTCCGCGGCTTCGTTCAGGGAATTGTCCAGATTTTGCAGCGCGCCGCTCACATACATATACACCAGCGGGAAGGACTGCAGGGAGAACACCAGCACAATGCCAGCGAACCCGTATATGCCCTGGAACTGGATGCCAAACAGGCTGTTGACGATGCGGGTGAACAGGCCGTTGCGGCCCAGCAGCTGGATCCAGGCGTAAGCGCCGATGAAGGGCGGCGACAGGTAGCTGACCACGATGCAGATGTTCAGCCATTTGCTGCCTGCGATTTTGTACTGCCTTGTGATATAGGCGATCACCAGGCCCAGCGTAGCGCTGATCAGCGTGGAAACGATGGTGACGCTGAACGAATTCAGCAGGGTGTTGGTATAGTATTTCCGGGTAAAGAAGCGGGTGAAGTTTTCCAGGGTGAAGCTGTTGTCCGAGGGGTTCACCACGCTTTTATACAGGATCAGGATCAGCGGATAAACCACAAAAATGATGAACAGGGCCAGGATCAGCAGGGCCAGGAACATCCAGACGGGGGAATACCTGCGTTTTCTCATGTCCCTCACACCCCCTCCCGGATCAGGGTGGCCCGGGTTTCGGCGTCAAAGATATTCACCTTGAGGGGCATGATTTCCAGCGTCACGTCGCTGCCGTCCGGGATGATATCGGTCAGGTCGCTGTTTTCCACCACTTCGATTTCCCGGCCGTTTTTCAGCGTCATGAAGTAATGCTGGGTCATGCCCAGGAACACGCTGCTGTTGACGGTGGCGGAGATACCGGGCGTGCCGTCGGTGTGGATGATGAATTCTTCCGGCCGCACCGCCACATGCACCTTGCCGTTTACGCCGTCCCGGAGAGTGCTGACCGGCACGCGGTAGTTTTCCCCAAAATCCAGCGTATTGCCGCTGCAGTCCGCGTTCAGCAGATTGGAAAGGCCGATAAAGGTGGATACGAATTCGTTGGCGGGACGCTGGTAAATATGCTTGGGGGTGCCCACCTGCTGGATCACGCCGCCGTTCATCACGGCGATGCGGTCGGAAATGGCCAGGGCCTCTTCCTGGTCGTGGGTCACATAGACCGTGGTGATCCCGATCTGGTGCTGGATTTGTTTGATCACGTTGCGCATTTCCACGCGCAGCTTGGCGTCCAGGTTGGACAGCGGTTCGTCCATCAGCAGCACTTCGGGCTCGATCACGATGGCGCGGGCCAGGGCCACGCGCTGCTGCTGGCCGCCTGAAAGCTGGGTG
>JAFZOG010000061.1 GCA_017550745.1 Clostridia bacterium
AGGTCGGTGTTCAGGGCTTCCAGGATGGTCTTGCCGGGCAGGATCTCGCTGGCCATGGCCGCGGAGTGGGTCATGCCGGAGCAGCCGATGGTCTCCACCAGCGCTTCCTCGATCACGCCGTTCTTCACGTTCAGGCTCAGCTTGCAGGCGCCCTGCTGGGGAGCGCACCAGCCAATGCCGTGCGTATAACCGGAGATGTCCTTGATCTCCTTGGCCTGAATCCATTTTCCTTCTTCAGGAATCGGAGCGGGGCCATGGTTCGGGCCTTTGGCGACACAAACCATGTCTTCTACTTCCTTCGTGTATTGCATGTGACACTGTCCCTCCTGTTCGGATAAAAATAAAACTGATCCAACCATCTTAGTATATCACGCTCCGCGGGCGAAATGCAACTGTTTTTTACGAATGAAAATGGAATCGGGATTCCATTTTCATTCGATGCATCCATTTCCTGCAAAAATGGGTTTTCGCCCTCTCAAGGAGGCCGAAAACCCTATTTTTACGGTCGGAAATGGATAGCGGAAGCAGCTTTCAGCTGCTCCTCGGCGACGTACACGCCGCCGCCTGCGGATTACAATCGAAGGGCTGCGGCCCTTCGATACATCCCGGAGGTTTTTCGACAGCCTGAGTGGAATCGGGATTCCGCTTTCATGCGCAGGCTGGCGAAGATACTTTTCCGACAATCACAAACGGCTGTGCCGGGGCGTTGCCGCTCCTGCACAGCCGTTTGTTTTCTTGGGTATGATTACTTGATTTCGACCTTGGCGCCGACTTCGGCAAACTGCGCCTTGACCTTTTCGGCTTCTTCCTTGGAAACGCCTTCCTTGAGGGGCTTGGGCAGGTTCTCAACGAAGTCCTTGGCTTCCTTCAGGCCCAGGCCGCTGACGATTTCACGCACAGCCTTGATGACCTTGATCTTTTCGGAGCCGGCATCCACCAGCACGGCGTCGAATTCGGTCTGCTGAGCGGCAGCGGCAGCGCCGGCATCGCCGCCGGCGGGAGCGCCGGCCACGGCGATAGCGCCAGTCACGCCGAATTTTTCTTTCAGCGCTTCAACCAGTTCGTTCACTTCCATGAGAGACATTTTCTCAATGGCTTCAATGATTTCCTGAGCGGACATTTTATTTTCCTCCATTTTCTTATTCGCTTTTGATGGGTGATTTACGCGGCGGTCACGCCGCTTTTCCTGTCAGGCAGCCTGCTTCTTTTCGGCGATTTCGGACAGCGTAGCCACCAGTGCGGACATGGGGCTCATCAGGCAGCCAACCAGGGTCGCCATGAGCTCGTCCCTGCCGGGCATCTTGGACAGCGTCACCATCGTCTTTTCGTCGGCAGCCTTGTTCTCGAAGATACCGCCGGTGATCTTGAGGGATTCCAGCTTGTTCTTTTCGATGAACTGCGCTACGGCCTTGGGGCCGGACACGGGGTCCTTCTTGCTGAACACGAAGGCGTTGGGGCCGTTCAGCAGATCGTCCAGCCCTTCGATGCCCAGCTGCTCCACCGCCAGCTTGAACAGGCGGTTCTTCAGCACGCAGTAGTCCACGTCGTTTTCACGGCAGCTGCGGCGCAGGTTGGTGTCCTGTTCCACGGTCAGGCCGCTGTAGCTCACCAAGGTCACGGATTCGGCGTTCTTGAGCCGTTCCACGATCTGGGCTACCTTTTCGACTTTCATATCACGGTTTTTGCTCACTTTTCTGTTACACCTCCTCAAAGGCTCTGAGTAAAAAGAAAACCCTTGCGCCAAACGCAAGGGAGAGCAAAAATACATCACTTTCCGTTGCGCCTCGGCGGGCGGGACGAACCCTTTACGCGCGTTTGCGCACCTGCTGTCTTTGGCACAGGCTCTTTCATAAGCCGGGATGTATCATACCATATTTTTTATATCCTGTCAACCCTGATTTTTTACTCCCCAGAGCAATCGCTTATTGCAATATTATGAAGATCATGATAGAAATTGACACATAACCGTTACACTTCTGTTATAGAAAATTACTTTTTCTTTATCCAAATAGATGCCTTTCTCGGAAGGGGGTCTGGGGGGAACCGCTCTTTGGGCAACAAAGAGCGGTTTCCCCCAGGAAATAAATCTCGTAAGCGATTGCCCTGTTTACTCCTGCCGCGGGTGGGCCCAGTCGTACACCGCCCGGGCGGAAGCGGCGTTCATGCCGGACACCTGCTTCAATTCCTCCATCGACGCTTCCCGGATGGCCTTGACGGACTTGAAGAATTGCAGCAGCGCCGTTCTCCGGGCCGGGCCGATGCCGGGAATATCCTCCAGGGCGCTGTGCATGCCGGCCTTGCCCCGCAGGCTGCGGTGGTAGGTGATGGCGAAGCGGTGGGCCTCGTCCCGGATCCGCTGGATCAGGTGCAGCGCCGGGGAATGGTGGTCGATCAGGATGGACTCCTCCTGCCCCGGCAGGAAGATTTCCTCCAGCCTTTTGGCCAGGCCGAACATGGGCACGTCCGCCCCCGCTGCCAGCATGGCTTCCCGGGCGAACTGCAGCTGCTCCGGGCCGCCGTCGATGAGCACCAGGTCGGGCAGGGGCCAGCGCTCCTTGGGGTCTTCGGCGAAGCAGCGGCGGAACCTGCGGCCCAGCACCTCGTTCATGGCGGCGAAGTCGTTGGCCCCCTCAAAGCTCTTGATGCGGTAATGCCGGTACTCCTTGGGGGCGGGGGCGCCGTCGATGAACACCACCATGGAGGCCACGTTCTGGGCTCCCTGGGTGTTGGAAATGTCGTAGCCCTCGATGCGCCGGGGCACATCTTCCATGCCGATGGCCCTGGCCAGCTCCGCCGCCGCGCCCAACGTTCGCTCGTACTGCACCTGCTTTTTCGCGTTGCGCTTTTCCAGGGCGTCCCTTGCGTTCTTTTCGGCCAGCAGGGTCAGGGCCCGCTTGTCCCCCCGCTGCGGGACGGTCAGGCTGCAGGCCCCGCCGCGGCGCTGCCGCAGCCATTCTTCCAGGTCCGCGCTGATTTCCCCCGGCAGGCCGGGGCACAGGATCTCCCGGGCGGGCTTGCGGTCGCCCTCGTAAAACTGCACGATGAAATCGAACAGCACTTCGCCGGGGTCCTCTTTTCCTTCTCTGGGCAGCGCGAAGGAATCCCCGCCTAAAATATGGCCGTTTCGTACATACAAAACCTGCGCCATGGCGTCCAGGCCGTCCTGGGCCAGGGCGAACACGTCCTGCTCCACGCCGCTGGTCTGGATGGCCTGCTGGCGCTGCATCAGGCCCTGAATGTCCCGTATCTGGTCCCGCAGCCGGGCGGCCTTTTCAAATTGCAGGGCCTTGGCCGCCTGGCGCATTTCCCTGTCCAGCTCCTCCGTCACGTCCTGGTACTTGCCGTTGAGGAACGCCATCACCCGCCGCACCACCGCGCGGTATTCCTCCTCCGTGCATTTTCCGCAGCAGGGGCCCAGGCACCGGCCGATCTCGTAATTCATGCAGGGCCGCTTGGGGCCGTGCTCCGGCAGGTGATGGCTGCACGTGCGCAGGGGGAACAGCTTCTTTAAGTGCTCCAGCACCTCCCGCACCGCCGTGGCCCCGATGTACGGGCCGAAATACTTTGCCCCGTCCGCCGTCTGCCGCCGGGCCAGGGTGACCCGGGGAAACGGCTCGTTCAGGTTGATGCGGATGTAGGGGTAGTGCTTGTCGTCTTTGAGCAGGATATTATAGTAGGGCTTATGCAGCTTGATGAGGTTGCACTCCAGGATCAGCGCTTCCAGGTTGGTGCGGCACAGGATGATGTCGAAATCCGTGATATGCGAAACCATGGCCGCAACCTTCGGTGTGTGGTCGTGGCCATGGAAATAGCTTCTTACCCGGTTTTTTAAATTGACAGCCTTGCCCACGTAAATGATTTTCCCGTTCTCCTTCATCTGGTAGCAGCCGGGAGAGTCGGGCAGCAGGCGGAGCTTTTGGGCTATTATCTCATTCATTGTTTCTCGATTCCATGGGAAGGGAAGAAAAAAAGAGAGTACAGAGTTATAGTGTTTCACAAAGCTCGGATTCCAAGCATCGTTTACTATATCATCTGTACTCTGTACTCTTATTCCTCGTCGTCTTCCCCGTCCACATCGAACGTGGCCTCGGCCACCTCGATCAATTGATCCATCAGATCCTCGTCCACGGGCACGAATTCTTCCATGTCCTCGTTGCCCTCGCCCTCCATGGGCTGCACTTTCATCACATAGCGGGAGATTTCCTCCTCGCTCTCCACATCGCAGGCGTCGCTGAGCAGCACGTATTCATCGCCGTTGTAGAAAAAATAGCGCTCCACCACCAGGCGGATCGGCTCGCCGTCGTCCCCCTCCAGCTCGATGATGTCCCATTCTTCCTGATTGGCCATGCCAGAATCCCTCCTTCGGTTCTGTCCTGTTTTTCCGGGGCCTGAATGCTTCGGCGCGTCCGCGCCGGATCAATAGGAGCGGAAGATGCTGTCCGGAGAATCGTCGTACATCAGGTTAAAGATCTCCACCTCGAAATTATCCGGGTTGAAGCGCTGAAATTCCACGCCCCTGCTGTTGGCGAACAGCTCAAAGCTGGCGTTGAAGGCGTCAAAGATGGCCCGCATTTCAAAGCCGTAATAGCCAAACCGTTTCGCCTCGCAGCAGACGCACACATACAGGCCGTCCTTGACGCCGGTATAGCTGAGCATCCAGGTGCCGTCCTGGTTCATGCCGTAGTAGCGGTAAATGCGCTGGGAGCCGCCGTTGGACGGTTTCAGCACCACGCTCTTGCTGTGCTTGGGGTAAAGGTTGCTGAAGAATTCCTTCCAGCCCTCGATTTCATCTTTGGGCAGGTCCGAAAGCTCCTGGCCGACATACTCCGGCACATAGGTCAGGGTGGTGATGATGTTCTTGTCGGTTCCCACGAGATAGTAATGAATATAGACGCTGTTGTTATCATCGTTAATGAATTCCGCGATCACATCCAGCGTATCCGGCAGCATCACGTCGGCATTCAAAAAATAGGATTGGTATTTTGTTTCCGCCGCCATGGCCGGCACACTGGCCAGCATGAACGATACTGCCAACAGCAAAGCAACGATTTTCTTCATGTATCCTTCCCCTTTTCCGTTCGAATGTATGCAGCGGCGTCCTTCCGTCAGGATTTTTCGCCCGCGCTGAATCTATATTATACAGGATACGCCGCGGGATTGCAAGCTTTCTATTCAAGCCGGCCATCGTTCTATTCAAGCCGGCCCATCGTTCCCTCTTCCTCCCCGGCCGTATCTTCGTCCAGGTCAAACAGCGCGTCCCCGCCGGGGTCGCGGCGGCGCAGCAGCGTTTCCATCAGGCCCCCGCGGAAGCGCGGGGGGTTTTTTCCGTTTCGTTTTTCCATGGATTTCTTCTTCCTTTCTGCCTTTTTTCAGGAATATTTTGCGGGCCTGCGGGCCAATTTATACCGTAGAAACGCAACAAGGAGGGAAAAGATATGAAAAAATTTTTGATGGTGCTGCTGTGGATCGGCCTTGCGGTGTGCCTGGTCATGCTGGTTTCCGGCGCGGGGGAAAAATACGGCCTGCGGGACGACCTGCGCAAAGAAAAGCAGAAATACGACGCGCTGAAAACCGTGTACGACCGGGAAAAAGAGGAATGGCAGGTTGAATCCTCCGAGCTGGCTGCCAACAACGCCGCCCTGACCCTCGAAAAGCAGACGCTGGCCGCGGCCCTCCGGACAGTCCGGCAGGAAATGGACGCGGTGAAGGCCGAACGCGAAACCATCGCCGCCGAAAAGGACGAGGCTTCGGGCCGGCTTTCCGAGATCCTGGCAGTGCTTTTGCCGGGGGAAAGCGACCCCTCTCCCCAGCAGGACGGGCAGGAGGAAAAAAGCGGCGATCCTTTGCCCAGCACCCTGTCCCGGCCGGAGCTTTTGCCGATGTAGAGATACCATACAGCTATTAGGGGGTGTTCACACTACCCGAAAAGAGCTGATTCTGAGATGATTTTTCGTCAGGCAAGGCGCATTTCCGCAGGAATACTGGCGGTATTTCAAGGAAATGCAACGCAGCATGACGGAAAATCAACCAGAATTCAGC
>JAFZOG010000062.1 GCA_017550745.1 Clostridia bacterium
AGCGAGGCTGAGGACGGGCAATCCTTGGATTGCCGCCCGAAACCCGCGCTTCCGCGCAGCGGAGCAGCGCGGGGCGACCAAAGCAACGCCAGGACGGAAAAGACGCCGAAAGATGTTAAGCTTTTAGAAGAAGAATAGTATTATTTATCCGGTCCAGGTCGATGGCGTGTCTCTGAGTGTGGACTCCACCGGTGCGTAGATGTGTTTTCCGCTGAACTGGAGGATCTTATTATTGTCCATACTGAAAAGGCCGCGAAGGTATCGGACTGGCCTCCGCTGGATCCGGATACGATCAGGGAGGTTCGCCGAAAGATCGGCACAGGCTGGAAAAACCATATATGATGGTGAAAACAACAGAAGGCGGTATGATCATGAAGAAATGTATAACAAATTGTCTGCTTATTGTTCTATTGACCTGCGTGGCAGTCATGCCCGCGAAGGCCAGCCTGGAAACGGCTTTACCAGATGAAATAACATACGCATACGCGGAGTACCCGCTGGAACGGGCGGGGATTTCCCTGCATCTGGATCGCGTGTGCGTTGAGGGCACGGAGCCGGACAGGAACATCCTGCTCATTCACGGCGTTACTTATTCCTCCCATGAATTCGACATTGACTATGAGGATTACAGCCTCGTGCGGTTTCTCGCCCGCGGCGGCTATGCGGTTTGGCGGCTGGACATTGCCGGCTTCGGACAGTCGGAAGAGGTAGAGGACGGCTTCCTGCCGGATTCGGATTACGCCGCGGAGGACATCCACGCCGCGGTGGAAACAATCTGCCAGGTGTCGGGGCAGGAGAAAATCGACCTGCTGGGCTGGAGCTGGGGCACCGTGACGGCCGGCCGATGCGCGTCCAGGTATCCCGAGCATATCGGAAAGCTGGTGCTTTACGCGCCGATCCTGAGCGGCATCGGAGCATACGAAGTGACCGAACCTTTTCACCACAACACATGGGAACACGCCGCGGATGATTTCCAGCGGAAAGAAGACGGTACGTTTGATTACGAAATCGTTGATCCTGCCGTTCTCGAAATGCTGTGTTCAAGTTCCTGGCATCATGACCGGGAATCCAGCCCCAATGGAGGCCGGCGGGACATTTGCGTAGAGAAATCTCAGGCGCTGATTGATTTGGAAAAGATTACTGCCCCCACACTGGTCATCTGCGGGAGCCGGGACCCCTATCTGAATTATGACCGTGTCTTGACGGTATTGGACAGCCTGCCGGAAGGGTCAGCGCTGGAGGTGATCGACGGCGCGTCGCATGTGGCGTATCTTGAAAAGCCCTGCCACCGGGATTTCCAGCAGAGGCTGCTCAGCTTCCTGGATGGGAACGCAACAAAGGGTGTCATCACTGCCAAGGGCGCTGACCGCTTCTTTGAGCAAGGGTCGAAAGCGAGCATGAACGGCGTCTCCGTCGTCAGCCTGCGGGGAACCTGGCGTGAGATGGGGCGCCAATACGGCATGTTAATGAAGGATGAACTGGAGGAGGTTTATCTGTTCGTAGAAACGATCATTGACTACAGCATCGGCAACGCAAATAAGGCAGAGAGCATCATCGCGACCCAGACGGCCCAGACGCCCTATCGAATCTGCGAGTTTTTTGAAGGCGCGGCGGAGACCTCCGGCTTGACGGTAAAGCAGCTTCAGGCTGTCAACGCGGTGGAGCGCATCGGCGGACTGCCGAGATGCAGCGCGGCTTTCTGTTGGGGCGATTACGCCTCGGGGCCGCTGGTCATCGGCAGGAATTACGATTATTCCGAAGCATTCGCCCTGCTCAAGGATGATGTGGCCGTGACGGTTTATCATCCCGCCGACGGTTCGCTTGCCACCGCGACGAT
This sequence comes from Clostridia bacterium, assembly GCA_017550745.1. GTDB lineage: Bacteria > Bacillota > Clostridia > Christensenellales > Aristaeellaceae > RUG563. The sequence goes on from JAFZOG010000062.1 coordinate 1,838, forward strand.
TGGATATGTGGGAGAAATCTACGCGGTCAATGCGATCAATGAGAAAGGCATTTTTCTGGAGCTGAATAACGGAAAACCTTCCGCGAATATCAAATCGCCCGATACCAGGATCACAGGCACCACCGCCCTGTTTTCAGAAATGTTTGAGGCGGATGAACTGGACGATTGGGAGCTGTTTTTCAATACGACAAACTGCAGCTCATCGTACATTATCAACTTGGCGGACAGCAGCCGGGCACGATCCTATGAATGGTGTCCCATCGGTGTGATGCAGGGGGGAGCTGATCTGCCGGAAGGGCTGCTTGTTTCCACGAATTATTATGTCAATTCTGACTGGCAGTTCTCTGTGCCTTCTGACGCGGCGTCCTGGGAAGGAATCACCCGCCGCAAGAACCTCATCGCGTTATGCGAAGCGGCCAAAGGGCAAATCGACGCGCAGACGATGATGGGGATCATTGAAACGCCGATAGAAGAAGGCGGGGCGCAGAATGCGCTGACCGTTTATCAGATGGTGGCCGTCCCGGAAACGAGAATGGTCTGGCTCCGCGTCATTGGCGGCACGGACTGGATTCAGATCAACCTATCCGGTTTTCTGCAATAAGGCGGATTCTATCAATCTCAACACAATATCTAAGGGATTAACCCGGCAAAGCCGGGCAGCATGGAGTTGATTGTTGATAAGGGCAGATAATAAAAGAATCGGAAGTTAATCATGCATTCAATAAAACAAAGAGAGGAGTCAAACACAATGACCATCGAAGAAAGCATCAAAAAAGACCCCAGCAAGTTCCAGGCAATCGTCGATACCAAGGAGGCCGCGGTAAAAGCTGCGATGCAGGAACTCTCCGTAAGGCTGGACGCAATCTTTAACGGCGCGATCAGGGAATACTGTGAAGCAGAAGGCGTGGAAGCGGACATTGCAGACATCCCGACCTACAAAACCATGAACAAGATAATTACCGGGAAACTGGATAAGATGATCGGCGAGCATGTGAAGGAGAAAAGGAAAGATTTGTAAAGGTTCCCATGACAGGTCTGAGCCGGGGAATATGATCCTCGGCTCATTTTTACTCTTGTCCGAACTTTGATTCTCTGTATGTAACGGTTCAGTCAAGTTGCCTTATAGTAAACTCAGCCTCGCATTCCGTTCCCTCTATCTGCCGGCGTTTCATGCTCCGCTTGTTTTCATATGCATCGCGCGTTACGTATCATGCTGAGACTCGGATGCTTCATGACCTGCCAAATGAACCGGACCCGCTTCCCAGGTGATCATCGCCCTGTCATGGAATGGCGAGAGGTTCCAATTGCTTATCAGCCGATCGATGACGACATTGGCTCCCATTTCGTGTGTTTCCGGCAGCAAAAGGAAGATTTGGGTGTTGCTGACCTCCACCATGACGTCACTGTTCCTCAGCGACTTTTGTATCAACCGCCTGAATTCCGTTGTGATCATGACGTGCTGTTCGCTGTCGATCATTTTCTCACAAGGCGTAACGGTGAACAAAACCTGATAGGCAGCGCCATGGTATCGCTCCAAATAGCGCATCATATACCGGTAGATGTTGATGAAGGTTTCTCTGCCTATCCACATGGCGTTTGGGGATATGCATCTCTCTTCGAGAATCTTGGTGACGGTTTCAAGATTCAGCTTATCGGACGGTTTGAGCGTATCAACCTGCGGGCTGCCGCTCAGGGCGCATCCGCCTTTACCGGTCTGTTTCACGATGCCCAGCGCCTGATCCGCCAGATGAAACAGCTTTCGGTATGCCCGTCCGTGAATGGGTACCGCGGCAGCGCCGATGGAGACGCCGGTGGGGAATTTAAGGCTGTCCTCAAAAAGCTGCTTCATCATTTTGAGGTAATCCCGATTGATTCGCTCGGTAAAATGCCGCAGTTCGTTCTCTGTTCGCATGTTTTTCGCGAACAGCAGGAATTCGTCTCCGCCGATTCGGCCGCATATATCTTCGCTGCGCATATTGTTTTTCAACAGGTCGGAGAACATGACGATGACACGGTCGCCTATGTCGTGTCCGTATATATCGTTGAAGAGCTTGAAAGAATCAAGATCCAAAACGCACAGGAATCCCGTCTCCACCTGGCAGATTGCTTCCATGCGGTCTTCGACGGTATCCTTGTTCAGAAGCCCCGTCATCCGGTCGATCATGGCGTTTCTTTCAAGCTGCAGCAGCTTCTTCTGCGTTTCGAGGGCGTTTTGAACCCTGCGCGTCAATATGTCGGGATTGAGGGGCTTGTGAATATAATCGACAGCCCCAAGCCGCAATCCGTCAGTTTCTGACGCTTGCGCCTCATCGGTTGATAAGAAAATAACGGGGATATTGGCGCTGCTGTCTTTCAGACTGCGTACGGCTTTCAGGGTTTCAAAGCCATCCATATCCCGCATGAAAATATTGATCAACAGAAGATCGGGAACAGAAGCACTCTGCTGGAGATAATCAAGCAATTCCCGACCCGTTTTCAGGGCGGTGGTATTGATGCCGATATTCTTAAGCGCGCTTTCGGCAATTTGCAAATCTGTTGCATTGTCATCGACAATGATCATCCAGTCTGCCACAATCATCCCCCTCTCGTACATGATTGCTTTCTCCTCTCACTTTGCACAAGGAATGGAAACAGTCCCCCGGCTTATGGAAGCCTCTTGGGGCATACTGCTTCTTTTGCATTATAGTGAAAACCTGACTGACACATCAAGGGGATGTGGCAGAATGTCACATAGAAATTTGGCCATAGTTCTTGCGATTTTGCCTGACAGTGAGTATGATGTATACAGAATATATCATGGGGAGTATTGGTTCATGATGATTCCTTTTTCAGAAGCACTGCGGCGATTGAGGATTGAGAAGGGCTATTCACAACAGCGGCTTGCCGACACGCTGCACGTCGATCGATCCACCGTTACGAAATGGGAGACGGGCGACCGCGTACCCGACGCGGTCATGATCTCCCTGCTCTCCGACTGTTTAGGCGTGAATGTTGCCGAACTCCTGCACGCTTCGGAGAAGTCCGCCGCACGGCCCATCGTCATGATGGTAGACGACGAGAACATCATTTTGCGTGGCAGCATCCCCATCCTGGAGAAAGCCATTCCTGACGCTGAAATCGCCTCTTTTACGATACCGGCCGAAGCCGTGGCGTACGCGAAGGCAAACTTCGTTTCGCTCGCGTTCCTGGATATCAAGATGGGGCGGGTCAGCGGCTTGAACGTCTGCCGGGAGCTTTTGGCGGTCAATCCCCGTACCAACGTCGTCTATCTCACTGCGTACCGGGAGTATTCCTTTGACGCCTGGGCTACCGGCGCCTGCGGCTATCTGCTCAAGCCCATCACAGTGGATGCGGTGCGGAGAATACTTGCAGATCTGCGATATCCGATCAGAAGGAGGGACGGCGTATGATGATAAGCGGCATAAACCTTGCCAATTTTGCCATTGCGGTCAGTGCGTTTATCATCTCCGTGTTAGGCTTGCTTTTGGTGATTATCCTTCGCAAGACAGTTTGGGAAGGCCGCGTCTCCTTTCTGACCTTTTTTCTTTTACTGGTGGGATATACATCTTCGGCTGTAATCAACGAGTTTGCCGATACGGCGGTCCTATCACAGATCTCACTGTTTTCAAATTCCCTGTTCTCGTCCCTGTTGATCCCGGCTATCACCGTATATCTGCTTCGCTGCGCCGGGGAGGACTGGCGGCACAGCCCGCTGTTTGCGGTGGTTGCCATCCTGTGGGCGGTGTACTTCGTGCTGCTGGTTGTCACGCAGTTTACCACCTGGATATACTATTTCACTCCGGACAACGTCTATCACCGCGGGGCGTGGTATCCGCTGCTCCTTATCCCGCCCGCTCTGCTGATGGTAGTGAATCTGATTGGCCTCTGGCGCTTCCGTTCCGCGCTTACACACCGGCAGCGGGCTGCTTTTCTCATTTACTTTGTGGTGCCGCTGGTCTGCATGCTGATACAGATGTTTTTCTACGGACTGCTGCTGATCGTTTTCGGCACAGCGCTGGCTGCACTCTTCATGTTCACCTTTCTCCTGTCCGATCAGGTGGAGCATTCGATTCGGCAGGCCGAGGAAAACGCCAGGCAGCGCGCCAGCATCAATGTGCTCCAGATGCGCCCGCATTTTATTTGCAACACCATGATGAGCATCTACTACCTGATCGCGCAGGACGCCGAAAAGGCGCGGCAGGTCACCCTGGATTTCACCACGTATCTTCGGGACAACTTCACCGCAATCGCCAAGGAGGACACGATCCCCTTCGCGGAGGAGCTGGAACATACGCGGGCATATCTCGCAGTGGAAAAGGTGCGGCACGAGGACAAGCTGTATATAGAATTGGATACGCCCTGCACATCGTTCCGCGTTCCCCCGCTGACCCTGCAGCCCATCGTGGAAAACGCCATCGTGCATGGCGTCAGTCCCGATCTGGAGCCGCTTTATCTCTCCGTATTGACCCGGGAGACAAAAGCCGGAAGCGAGATCATCGTAGAGGATACCGGCCCCGGCTTTGCGCCAGTCGATGACCGCGAGCCGCATATTGCGCTGGCAAATATCCGGGAGCGCCTGGAAATGATGTGCGGCGGCACCCTGGAGATCGCATCGCGTGAAACGGGCGGGACCCGAGTCACGATTCGGGTGCCGCTCAGGAATGTGAAATAACCCCTCGAATTAACAGAGCTGTACAGCCACAAATGATATATCCATGATCTGCAGGAAAAAGTGAAAAACCAATATTGCCGCCCTATGCAGTGAAAAAGCCTGAGGCGGCTCTTTTTTCGTGAACGCATACGGAAGAAAAAGGATCGGCTGTTACACCGACCCCTTTATCCCCAATATTCGTTTGCAGCTGCCATCAGAAACGGCCGTGCATGCCACCACGCCCACCCGGGCCACCACCCATGCGGCCATGTCCACCGCCCATCGGGCCAAAGGAGCCGGGGCCAAACCCATGATGGAACGGAGGACGACGGCGATACCCGCCACCCATAAAGAAGGGGAAGCCGCCGAAGAGACCTCCGAACAATCACCGTCCCATAAGCAACCCACCGCGGCGGAACTACTTTCTTTATTATTCTCTTGTCGTGCCGCCGTAAGCGTAACTCACCGGCAGGCAGATCAAAGAAGGAACTGTGGATAAATGTTTGGAAAGCACGGTGCTGACGCAGGCTTCGGCAATCTCCTGCACCGGCTGCACGATGGTGGAAACAATGTATTCCAAATCGCCAAACATGCGGATGCCGTCAAAGCCGATCACCTGCACGTCCTGAGGCACCCGCTGGCCCATTTTTTTCAGCACCTGGATGATCTGCCACGCCAGCATATCCGTGCCCGCGAACAGGCCGTCAAAGGCAAACTTTCCATCGTACATGTGTTCCGCAAGGAAACGTTCAAATTCCGAAAAGGGCGTGCCGTCCTCCAAAGCCATCACTTCAAAGGGCAGGCCCATTTCCACGCAGGCGGCCACGAAGCCCTCCTTCCGCTTGCTGGGCTCGTTGGTCAGGGCGGAGCCGATGCGCAGGAACGCCACCTTTTTGCAGCCTAAATCCCGCAGCTTATAAGCTGCCATCCAGCCGCCGCCGAAATTATCCGCCGCCACGCAGGGCACGGAAACGGAGAAGAAGCGGTCGATGGTCACGAAGGGGATGCCCTCAGGAATGGTCAGATCAGGATTGTAGGTCAGGGCGATGATGCCGTCCACCCGATTTTGACGTACCATCTGAATGTATTCCATTTCCCGGTTCTGGTCGTACTCTGTGAAGCACAGGAGCATTTTATAATCCCGCTTTTCCAGCGCCATGTTGATATGATGCACCAACGTGCCAAAATATGGGTTGACGGTATTGGGAATGATGAGCGCCACGGTATTCGTTTTATCGGTGCGCAGGGCGCGTCCGCTGCTGTTATATTGGTATCCCAAGCGGGCGATAGCTTCTTCCACCTTGTCCTTGTATTCTTTCCCCACGGCCTGGCCGTTCACAACCTTGGATACGGTGCCAAGGGCTACCCCGGCTTCCCTCGCCACATCCGCCATGGTGGGCGCTGTTTTCTCGTTCACGGGTTTTCATCCTTTTCCAATGATATTTTCATGAAATATGATAACATTTTCATGAAAATAAGTCAAGTAAAAAATGAAAAGGCGTTGAAGAAATGCGATTAAGAAGAAGCAGTCGAAGGTGAATCAAATAGTTTTCATATTTTTGAAAAAAACGGTTGACAATCTGCCAAACCTGTGGTATCTTGTACTTGAAAGTTCATGAAACGTTTCATGAAGAAAGAGGCAGCCGAAGCAAAGGAGGAATGCTTATGACTTCAACAGTTGCCCCAAGACGGCGGGTACACCGCAAAAGTCTGGGGCGCCGCATTGCGGACAACTGGCAGCCGTATGTGCTGTTGCTGATCCCGTTGGTCATCACCATCGTGTACAAGTACGGCCCCATGTACGGCATCCAGATCGCTTTCCGCAATTACAATCCCGGCCTGGGTATCACGGGCAGTCCCTGGGTGGGCTGGAAGTGGTTTGAACGTTTCTTCCGGGCTCCTACCTTTGACCGGATGCTGTGGAACACAATCAAGCTGAGCCTCTATGGCCTGCTGTGGGGGTTCCCGGTTCCCATCATCCTTTCTCTGGCGCTGAACCAGCTGCGGTTCAGAAGGCTCAAGCGTACCGTCCAAACCGTCATCTACGCGCCGCACTTCATCTCCACCATGGTCATCTGCGGTATGCTGCGCATTTTTCTTTCCCCTTCCGGCGGCCTAATCAACCTGTTGGCGGGCACCAAGATCGATTTTCTCACCGAAGCAGGCGCGTTCCGCACCATCTATGTGGCCAGCGGCATCTGGCAGGAAGCGGGCTGGGGCACCATCATTTATCTGGCCACCCTGTCCAGCATTGACGCTTCCCTGTACGAAGCGGCCAAGGTGGACGGCGCTTCCGTCTTCCAGCGCATCCTGCACATCGACATTCCCTGCCTGCTTCCCATGATCATCCTGCAGCTGATCATGAGCGCGTCCGGCATCATGAACGTCGGCTTTGAGAAGGCTTACCTGCTCCAGACCGACCTGAACCGCGCCACCAGCGATATTATTGCCATCTACGTGTATGAGCAGGGTATCGTCAGCGCCAGGTATGAGCTGGGCACCGCCGTGGGCCTGTTCAACACGGCCATCAATATCGTGCTGCTGATCGTCGTCAATCGGATCGCCAAGAAGTTCGGCGATGTCAACTTTGTGTGAGAAGGGAGGAGAAAGAAAATGTCTGTCCTTTCCAGAAGAAAGCAGGGCGAATTGGGCGGCTTCAGCGACCGCACCAGCGACGTGATCCTGATCGTCTTCTCCCTCATCATCCTGCTCATCGTGGCGTATCCGCTGTACTACGTGTTGGTGGCGTCTCTCTCCGATCCCTACGATGTGTACGCGGGCAAAACCTTCCTGCTGCCCAGCCAGTTCACCTTCGAGGGGTATAAAGCGGTGTTCGCCGAACCCAACATCGTGCGCGGCTATGGCAACAGCATCCTGTACACCGTGCTCGGCACCGTCTACTCCGTGGCGCTGATTTACCTGGTAGCGTATCCGCTGTCTGTGCCGGATCTGCCCGGTAAAAAGCTGATCAGCATCTTCTTTATCATTACCATGTACTTTGGCGGCGGCCTGATCCCCACCTATCTCATCGTGCAGAAAACGGGCATCATGCAGACTGTCTGGGCGATGTTCCTGCCAGGCGGCGTGGCGGTCAGCAACGCCATCATTGCCCGGAATTACTTTGAAAACAGTATTCCCGGCGCTTTGAAAGAAGCGGCCAGCATCGACGGAGCCAGCCATTTCCGGATCTTCTTCTCCATGATCATCCCGCTGTCGCTGCCTATCCTGTCCGTTATGGTGATCTTCTCCATGGTGGCTTACTGGAACGAATGGTTCACTGCCCTGATTTACATGACCAACGAGCAGGCTCCCCTGCCCCTGGTGCTGCGCAACATCCTGATCAAGTCCTCCGCGTCCGCCAACCAGGCCAGCATGATTTCCGGCGGTTACGCGGAGCTGAACAAAATCACCGAAATGATCAAGTTCGCCTCCATCATCGTAGCAGCTGCCCCCATGCTGATCGCCTATCCCTTCGTACAGAAGTACTTTGAGAAGGGGCTGATGGCGGGAGCGGTGAAAGGCTAAGCAACGCCGCTTTGTCATCCTGACGACCGCGAAGCGGTCAGGAAGGATCTCCTTCCTTGCTGGCACTCCAGTTAGCCACTTACGGAAAACGACGGGGGAGATTCTTCCGGCTTTTCAAGCCGTCAGAATGACATCATTTCGCTTCTTCTTCCATGTTTCCAAGCGCTCTTAGCGCTGAAATATCAACTACCAAAAAGGAGGATTCCCATGAAAAAGGTCGTATCTCTGTTTCTGGCTGCCCTCATGCTGATGAGCATCGTCTCCTTCGCCTCCGCAGAGCAGACTGAATTCAACGTGCTGAGCGGCATCTCCGCCCTGTCCGGCGGCTATGACAGCAACGAAGTGCTGCTGGCCATGCAGGAGCAGGCGGGTGTGAAGATCACCTGGGACACCTGGTCTGACAGCTTGAGCGAAGTGGTCGGCACCCGCATCAGCGGCAACGCCGCCAGCAAGAACCCCATCGACGCCTTCCAGGCCTGCGGCTTCAGCAACTTTGACCTGATGCGCTATGGCGCGGCCGGCACCTTCATCGACCTGACCCCCTATATCACCCCCGAAGTGATGCCTCACCTGGCTGCCATTCTGGAGGCGCATCCCGAAATCAAGGCCGCCATCACCATGAGCGACGGCAAGATCTACGGCCTGCCCGCCGGTGAGCAGATGGGCACCGCCGGTATCGGCCGGGAAAAGGATTATTCCATCTTCTCCGTGCCTCAGTTCGCCATGATCAACAAGGTCTGGCTGGACGATCTGGGACTGGCTGTGCCCACCACCCTGGATGAACTGCACGACGTGCTGGTCGCTTTCAAAGAAAACGACATGTCCGCGAAAATTTACGGCAATGACGCCGGTTCCACCATCCCCATGAGCACCGGTTTCGACGAGTGGTGCTGGGGCCAGAACGTGTTCTATGCGGGCTTCGGCTTCACCAACTGGATCAACGACGTGTGCATGGACCTGACCGTGAACCAGGACGGCGTGGTGAACTTCGTTTCCGACGATGATAACTATCGCGCTGCCGTGACCTACTTCCATGATTGGTATGCCGATGGCCTGATGGACCTGGAAATGTTCTCTCAGGACACCAACCAGCTGATCGCCAAGTGCACCGGCGGCCGCGTGGGCGTTGCCACCTGGTGGGAAATCAATGAAATCATGGGGCCGCACGCCGCTGACTATGTGTACCTGCCCATCCTGAACGGCCCCGACGGCACCAGCAACGTGACCCTGCGCACCGGCGGCGCCATCAATGCCGGCCAGCTTTCCATCACCGCCCAGTGCAAAGATCCCGCCAAGCTGCTTTCCTTCTATGACCTGTGGTACATCGGTGAAAACGTGATGCAGCTGCAGTACGGCCCCATCGGCGTGTTCTTCACCGAGAAGAACGAAAAAGGCCAGTGGCAGTCCATCACTGACGAAGAAGCCCGCGCCAGGTTCAACAAGTCCTCCGGCGAACTCAAGAGCCAGAGTGAAGTGGCCGGGCCGAAGCTGATCCTGTCCCAATACTACAACGACGTGTGGGAAATGGAAGCCCGCGCTCAGGAACGTCTGGCCGATACTTATGACTACTGGTTCACCTTCGTGAAAGACTTCTCCTTCTATCCCCAGGACTGCGTGTTCACCGAAGCCGAGCTGGACGACATCGACTTCTACCGCGCAGACTTTGAGAGCGCTGTCAAAGAACAGGAAGCCCTGTGGATCAAGAACGGCGGCCCCACCGACGCGGAATGGGAAGCCTATAAGGCCACCCTGGAGCGCTGCGGCATGAGCACGCTGCTGGACATCTATCAGACGGTTTATGACCGCTATGTCGCCGCCAAGTAATGAACCGATAACACTTTGCCGGGGGCCGGATTTCCGGCTCCCGGTTTCCGAATATCACAGGAGGTTCCCATGAGCAAGAATCCCACGCCTCTGGAAAGGGTAAGAGAATTTGAACGGGAGCAGGCGCTGAAGCTGTCCGCCGATGAGCGGCCGCTTTTCCATCTGACGCCGCTGGTGGGCTGGATGAACGATCCCAACGGCTTCTGTTATTACAAAGGCCAGTATCATCTGTTCTACCAGTATCATCCCTTCTCCCGGCAGTGGGGGCCCATGCACTGGGGCCACGCGGTCAGCGGCGATTTGCTCCACTGGACATACATGCCCTGTGCTTTGGCTCCCGATACAGCGGCAGACGCGGGGGGCTGTTTTTCCGGCAGCGCCGTGGAAACGCCGGACGGACGGCTGATGCTGGTCTACACCGGCGTTCAGCCCGCGGGTACCTTCCGTCGGGAAACCCAGGCCCAGTGCATCGCCATTGGAGATGGCAAGGATTTTGAAAAATCACTGCTGAACCCCGTGATCCGCCACTGCCATCTGCCGGAAGGATACAGCGAATTCGATTTCCGCGATCCAAAGGTGTGGCGTGAGGCAAACGGCATGTATCGCATGGCAGTGGGCAACCGGCACGAAGAAAGGTCGGGAACCGTGCTGCTCATGGAAAGCAAAGACGGCCTGGAATGGAATTACATTACAGAGATAGATGCTTGCCGCAAAGAATACGGGCGGATGTGGGAATGCCCGGACTTTTTCCCGCTGGACGGAACCCAAGTACTGCTGGTCAGCCCCCAGGAAATGCATGCCCGGGAGGAATTTCACGCAGGCTTCGGCACGGTCTGCATCTTAGGCGACTGGAACGAAAAAGACTGCCGGTTTGAGCGGAAGCATATTCAGCCGGTGGATCACGGTTTAAATTTCTATGCACCCCAAACGGTGCTTGCCCCCGATGGGCGGCGCATCATGATCGGCTGGATGGACAACTGGGAAACCTGCAAAGAAGCCCCCCGCCGCCATCCCTGGTATGCCCAGATGAGCGCGCCCCGGGAACTGCGCGTTGAAAAAGGCCGCCTGATGCAGCGGCCCGTGCGGGAAATCGAAACTCTATGGCAGGACACTGTTCTCCACGACAGCGTGACAGTCAAAGAAGAAACGACCCTCCCCGGCGTTCAGGGCCGCTTGATGGATATGACCGTGAACCTGCTGCCTTCCACTGGCTCCGCCTGCCGTCGGTTTACCTTGCATGTTGCGAAGGACGCCAGCCATTATGTGGAAATCCGCTGTGACCTCGCCCGTGGCGAATTGGTGTTCGACCGCAGCCATGGCGGTTCCCATCGGGATATTGCCCATACCCGGCATGTAAAAGCAGAAGTGCGGGATGGCAAGCTCACGCTGCGGCTGCTTCTTGACAAAGAAAGCGTTGAATTGTTTATCAATGATGGAGAGCGCGTCGTTACATCTCTGATCCCAACACCCCTTGCGGCGGAGGAAATCACCTTTGCCGCCGATGCGCCGCTTCTCCTTTCAGCAGAAGCGCATCATTTGAAAGCATAATATGCCGTGTCATTCTAATGCTTGCTGATTTCTGCAAGGATGATTAGGTGACATCTTAGATTTCCCTTCATAGCCTAACAGTTATAATAAACGCACTTAATCTGAACGTTTTCGTCAAGATTATCAATCTTCTGTATATCATGAAAATATGATAGGTAATGCAAAAGGCACCGGTTTCCCGATGCCCTTTGCCTGGCTGTTGGATATTTGCGGCGTATTTGTCTTTCCACCTTATTGATCCCCCAATTTAATCCTGAATTTGTATTAACGAAACCAACTCCATCTGTCATCTTGAGCCGCGCCGATACGGATGGCGTGTGCGAAGGACCTCCCTCGTTCGAGCTTGTTGATTTCACGAAGGAGGTCCTTCGCTACCGCTTCGCGGTGCTCAGAGCCTGCCCTGAGCGTAGTCGAAGGGATGACAGCAGTACTACACTCTTTTTCCAGCTTTCCTTCGCCCGATAGTTCAAGAATGAATTGGTGTAGCAATAATTATGATCGAATTCGTAAAAATATGAAAAAAGCCTGACATGGCGAAAGCGAAAAACATGACAGAACCTCTTCCTTTTTCAGGAGAGATGATGTATAATGATAAACGAGAACACACGTTTTTTAGTGACGACGAAGAATGGATTTGAAAAAAAGCGGCATCTCTCTTAAACCCGACAGCATCATCAACAGAACGTTCCAATTCCGCCTTTACAGAAGAAGAGCCTCAAGTAGCGAAAGAAATCATCGGTGAATTTTCGAAGGAGGACTCCTCAGATGCGTTTCCTTCACCTGGCTGACCTTCATCTGGGTAAGCAAATGAATGACTGGTCTTTGCTTACGGATCAGGAAGCAGCTCTACAGCAGATCGTATCCATCGCGGTCAGCGAAAAGGCGGACGCCGTGCTGATTGCTGGGGACGTGTATCAGCGGTCATCGCCCCAGGCGGAGGCCATGGCGCTGTTTGATTCGTTTGTGTCGCAGCTGGCGGGGCTGGGCAAAAAGGTGTTCATCATCAGCGGCAATCACGATTCCGCTCTGCGGATCTCGTACTTTTCTTCGCTGATCAAGTCCTCCGGCGTGTATGTGTCGAAAGCGTTTGAGGGGAAAATGCAAAGCGTCACCTTGCAGGACCGGGACGGGGAGATCGTGGTTTGGATGCTGCCTTTCCTGCGCCCGTCCCAGGTGAAGCGTAAACTGCCGGAAGAGAAGATCGCCACCTATCAGGACGCGGTGGAAGCGGTGCTGCGGCAGACGCCCGTCGATCCGAAAAAGCGGAATATCCTCCTGTGCCACCAGTTCATCACCGGCAGCGAAACCTCCGATTCCGAGGAGCGGGCCGTGGGCGGGCTGGACAACATCGACGCGGCTGTGTTCGACGCCTTTGATTATGTGGCCCTGGGGCATATCCACAAGCCGCAGAAGGTGCTGCGTGACACCCTGCGCTACGCCGGGTCGCCGCTGAAATACTCCTTCTCCGAAGCCAGCCACAAAAAGAGTGTGGCCATTATGGACATACGGGCAAAAGGGGACATAGCGGTGCACACCGTACCGCTGTATCCCCTTCATGACGTGCGGCTCATCGAAGGAAAGCTGGATGATCTGACGCAGATGGATTATTCCGAGGACTACGTCTGGGTCACGATCCACGACGAATTGCCGCCGCCCGACGCCCGGGTGACGCTGACCGTCAACTTCCCCAACATGATGAAGTTCTCCATCGTCAATTCCCGGACCAAATACGACGTGGACGTGCTGGCGATGCAGCGCATGGAAAACAAGACCGTGCCCGAGCTGTTCAGCGATTTCTACCGGCTGCAGAACAACGACCAGGAACCGAGCGACGCGCATTTGAAGGTGCTGGACAAGGTGCTCCGGGAATTGGAGGAAACGCCATGAAGCCGATCAAGCTGGTCATGTCCGCTTTCGGGCCTTACGCCGGGGAAACCACGGTGGATTTTTCCATGTTCGGCGAGACGGGGATTTTTCTCATTGCCGGGGACACCGGCGCGGGCAAAACCACCATTTTCGACGCCATCAGCTTCGCCCTGTATGGCGAGGCGTCCGGCGGCAAGGAGCGCCGGAAAAGCAAATCCTTCCGTTCGGATTACGCGGCGGCAAAAACGGAAACCTACGTCGAACTGACCTTCCGGCACAAGGACGAAGCCTGGTGCATCCGGCGCAATCCCGAATACGAGCGGCCCAAAATCGGCAGGGAAGGCACCACCACGCAAACCGCCAATGCTTTTCTCACCAACCTGGATACCGGCGAAGTGATCGAAGGGCTTCGGGATGTAAACGATAGAGTCTATGAACTGCTTGGTCTTACTCAGGATCAGTTTACCCAGACGGTGATGATCGCCCAGGGGGATTTCCTGAAAATCCTCAACGCCTCCTCCGATGATCGGAAGGCGCTGTTTCAGAAGCTGTTCAATACCTCGCTGTACGCTTCTTTGCAGCGGAAGCTGCAGGAAATGAACAGCGGCAACACCAAAGAAAAAGAGCAGCTGGATCAGCGCATCAAAATCGCCGCGGGCAAGATCGATCCCGAGCCAGACTTCCCGGAACGGGACAGCATCGTTTTGTATTGCCAGGAGCCCAAGTATGCCGACCTGCTGGCGGAATGTCTGGAACATCTTCTGGACAGTGAAAAGAAAGCCCGGGATGCTGCCAAACAGGAAAAAGAAACCGCAGCGGAGCAGGGGACACGTCTGGTTGCCGCCATCGAACAGGGAAAGGCGATCAACGACGATTATGATGCCCTGGAAAAAGCGCAAACCGCGCTGCAAACGCTGCTGGATGACCATATCCATATGGACGGGCAGGCGGAAAAGCTGAGCACCGCCCGGAAAGCCCAAGGCTTGGCTGCCGACGAAGCGCTGCTGGCCGGAAACACCAAAGAAATAGAAAGCCTCGAGAAAGAACTGGATCAGGCGAAGCATGCCCTGCAAACCGCTGAAGATGCCCTGCCGGAAGCGGAAAAACAGCTGAAAACGGCGGAATCGCACACGGAGGAAGCGGACGCCCTGCTGGCTTCCGCAAAGAAGCTGGAAGACTGCATCCCGGTATGCAAGGATCTCGAAAAGCAGCAAAAGAAGCTGAAAACACAGCAGAACAAGATCGCGGGTTTGCTGGACGACAGCAAACAAGCCGATGAAGCCTATACCGCGGCCAAGGAAGGCTATTACCGCAGCCAGGCGGGCTTGCTGGCAGCAGAATTGACGGAAGGGCAGCCCTGTCCCGTGTGCGGCTCCACGGCCCATCCTCATCCCGCAGAGCTGTCCGCGGAAGCCGTCACTAAAGAGGCCATGGAGGCTGCGGAGCGGCTTCATCAAAAGGCTGCCGACGCGCTGCATGCCGCCGATACGGAACTGACCGCCCTCAAATCCGGCATCGCTGCCTGCCAGGCTCGGTTACAGGAAGCGGGCATCCGGGAAGACGAAACGGAAACCGATCTGGAAAAGCGAATCCGGGAGATGAAGCAGCAGGCCCAACAGTACCGCGACGCGGTCGAAGCTTCCCGGAAAGCGCTGAGCGATCTGCATATCCTGATCGAGAAAAACCGCACCGCTCTGGATCAGGGCACTCAGCGGATGGATGCCTTACGCAAAGCAGCGAATGAATTGCATATTCGGTTTGAGGAAAAGCTGGCTGCCGCTGGATTCGAAGACGATCGTGCCTATCAGCTGGCCAAGCTGCCGGATGCAGAAACGGAAGCGTTGGACAAGCAGATCCGGGTATACGGTGAGCAAAGGAAATCGCTGACCGATCAGGTAGCCTCCTTAGAAGAAAAACTGTCCGGTAAAGAAAAAACGGACGTTGCCGCATTGGAACAGCAGCGTCTGGATCAGGATACAATCCGGGCTAATGCTGAGAATGCAGAAAAAGCAGTTTCCAAGAAGCTGACGATCCACGAGGATGCGCTGAAAGAAATCAAAGACGCCCGCAGGCAGCAGAAGCGCCGGGAAGAAAACTGGGCCATCGTCCGGGACCTGTACAACTGCTGTGCAGGCATTGCTGGCGGAAACCGCCGGGCGAAGATGACCTTTGAAGCCTACGTGCAGCAGTACTATTTCAAGCAGGTGGTGGCCGCCGCCAACAAGCGCCTGACGGTGCTGACGGACGGTCTGTTCACGCTGCGCTGCAAGGAAGAAGCCAGGGATCGAGTGCACCAAAGCGGCCTGGATCTGGACGTGCTGGATCGCGCCACCGGCCAGTGGCGAGACGTCAGCACCCTCTCTGGTGGTGAATCCTTCCTGGCCAGCCTGGCCCTGGCCTTGGGCCTTTCCGACGTGGTGCAGGCCCAGAGCGGAGCCATCCGCATGGACGCCATGTTTATCGACGAGGGCTTCGGCACCCTGGATGAAAATGCCCTGCGCAATTCTCTGCAGGTACTGTCCTCCCTGGCCGATGGCAAACGGCTCATTGGTATCATCTCCCACGTCCATGATCTGGAAGAAAGGATCGAAAAACAAATTTTCGTATCAAAAACATTGACTGGATCCAGAATTGATATATTCACTTAGAATTCATAAGACCTTAAATAATTACATAGAGGTGATAGTGGTGGATATAAACGGAAAACAAATCGAGCAGGGAAATGTGTGCATTGCAGCATATACGTACAATAATATCAGGAAGGAAGATTTCTTGTGTATTCCGTAAAAAGAAAACAAGTCCTCGGCCTATTTTTACTGTAAAATGTAGGTTTTCGTAATAATCAAAACAGTTCGTTTTTGCGAACGACCACCAATCACTATGTTAAACTGAAAAAGGCATAGGAATCGCGTCAGACTCCCTTGCCTTTTGCACATACTATATCACATACGCAAATGATTGTAAAATAGACCAGCGCTTGATGGCTATTTTTTTAAACTCATATTTGCCATTCAGGTAGCAACTTGCAATTCGCAATGCCCGCCTAAAGCCGGACTAATCCTTGTCATTCCTCCGATGTTCAGATATAATGGAGGGGTGTACAGGTACTGCCGAAAAGCCGGGAAGGAACGGGGCGCGGAAACGGTGGACAGGCATACCCATACAAGCGCGTATCCGATGACAATTTGACCGCCCCTGCCGACATTCTGACCGGTATCCCTTGTACCAGCGGCCTTTTCCTGTTATGCTCACCCTGCGGAAGGAAAGAACGGGCTGCATGCTCCCGCCGCGCCGTCCGCAGGCGCGGCATCAGCGCGCTTGAAAAAGCATCTAAAGGAGGACACGATGAATTTTCGGGAATGGAAATACATGAAAACCAGCTTCACCGGCGTATCCCATACGACATTGAATCCGCGGGGGCCGGGCGTGGTGCGCATCCATCTGGTTCCTCCAAAGCATCCCATGAAAGAGCCGTCCGTAGCCATCCTGAACGGACAGGATATCATCCCGGTAAATCCCAGCTGGACGGTGCTGCTGAATCAGTTTATCGCCCGGATAAACCAGTACCCGGACCGGCCGCTGGTTCAGGAGGATTTAGACAGGATCGTGGAACAGACGGTAAACGATACTTGCCGTATCTTTCCCAAAACGCCCCGCGAAACCATCCACAGCGACCTGGGCACCATGCTTCGGGCGCTGATGGACGTTGCTTACGGGCGCAAGCCGGAAACGGAAATCGGCTTTTTGAGCCTGGGAGAATACGCGCCTTTCATGACCGCTCCTCATCGGATGGATCTCATGGTATCCGCCATGACGAAGGACGGGCATTGGCACTGCAACCAGAAATGCCTGCATTGCTACGCCGCGGGCCAGCCCGAAGCGGAAGTAAAGGAACTGACCACGGCGGAATGGAAGCGGGTAATCGACGAATGCCGGAAAGCCAATATCCCCCAATTGACCTTTACCGGCGGGGAACCCACCATGCGCGCGGATCTGGTGGAGCTGGTGGAATACGCCAAATGGTTCGTGACCCGGCTCAACACCAACGGCGTGAACCTAACGGAAGATTTGGCCCATGCCCTGTACGACGCCAGTTTGGACAGCGCCCAGGTCACCTTCTATTCCTCCGTTGAAGCCACCCACAATACTTTGGTCGGGGCTTCCAATTATTTAAGGACCCTGGCCGGGCTGGAAAACGTGCTGAAGGCAGGCATCAGCGTGAGCGTGAACACCCCCCTGTGCAGCCTGAACGCCGGAGAATACGCGGACACGCTGAAATTCCTGCGGGATCTGGGCGTTGGCTATGTGTCCTGCTCCAGCCTCATCCTGACCGGAAACGCGCGGGAAAAGGACAGCCAGGCCACACAGCTGACCGAAGCGCAGCTGGTGGAAACCCTGTCCGCCGCCGCCGCGTTCTGCGCCGAAAACGAAATGGAGCTTTCCTTCACCTCCCCCGGCTGGGTGAAGGAAGAAACCTTGCGGGAACTGGGCCTCATGGTGCCCTCCTGCGGCGCCTGCCTTTCCAATATGGCGGTAGCGCCCAACGGCGACGTGGTCCCCTGCCAGAGCTGGCTGTCGGACAAGCCCCTGGGCAACCTGCTCACCGACGCATGGAAGCAGATCTGGAATCGGCCCGAAACTGTAATCATACGTGACTTTGCCGCGAAAATGACCCACGAATGCCCGCTGAAAAAGGAGGGCTGCTGATGAAAAAAATATTCGTGCTGTTTGCTGTGTTCCTCTGCCTGCTGCCTGCCTGCGCCTTTGCAAAGGATCTGGACGAGATCCAGAATTACGGCGTCAGCGTGCAATTGCGGGAGGACGGTACGGCTGACCTGACTTACCATGTGGACTGGCTGGTGCTGGACGACAAGGCCGAGGGCCCCCTGGAATGGGTGAAGATCGGCATTCCCAATCAGCACGCCGACAGCTTCACAGCGATTTCCCAAAATATCAGGAAAATCGGTTACCTGTCCGACGGCGGCTCCTTTGTAAAAATCACCTTTGACCGCAAGTATTACGCGGGTGAAACCGTATCTTTCGATTTTTCCCTGCACCAGGCTTATCTGTACGCGCTGGAGGACGGCGCCGTGCGCTTCTCCCTCACGCCCGGCTGGTTCGATAAGATCGAAGTGAAAAACGCCGTGATCCGCTGGAAAGCGGCGGGTGTGCAGTCCTCCAACGCGGAATTGGAGGAAAACGGCTATCTGTTCTGGAAAACCGCGCTGCGCAAGGGCGAACGGCTGCGGGCGGAGGTCGTTTATCCCCGCAGCTATTTCATGCAGCTGGATGAAGCAAAGCAATCCACCAACGCAAAAGCCGATGAAGAGGATATCTATTTGATCCTCGTCGGGCTGCTGGTCACCATCGTGATCATCTTTTTAATCGTGCGGGCTTTGGGGAACGACAATTACCGCGGCGGCTCCGGCTTTGGCGGCGGGCATCCCGTGATCGTCCATACCCATACCCGGTCCGGCGGCTGTGTCCGTTCCTCCTGCGCCTGCGCTTCCTGCGCCTGCGCGTGCGCCTGTGCCTGCGCCGGCGGCGGACGGGCGGGCTGCTCGAAAAAGGACTTCTACAATGGTCCCGGGGAAAACGCCCCCGCCCATACCGACGATGTGTTCCCCATGCTGTTTCAAGCGCTGGAAAACACACAAAGGCAATGACACTGCCTTTTTCACCGGCCGCAGGGCTCGGGTTTATCCGTCAAGCCTTCTGAAAAGATTGAAATGCATCAGCCCATGAAACACTGACCGAAGGAGCTGCCGGGGTGTGCCCTCGCGGTCGTTCTGCAGCGGCGGCACCAGGAATACCGCCACGCACACCCGCAGGATCACCGCTGTCAGGATCAGGGCCTTGAAGCGGTCAAAGCTGCCTGTAAACCAGCCCGCGCTCTGCCAGCCTTCCAGCAGCAGGCCGCCGGTCAGGGAGCCAAGGGTGGTGCCCGCAAGAGACGTGACGCAGGCAAAGACGGCGATGCAGGAGGGGCGGATCTCATCGGGTGAGGTGGAAAGCTGCATGCTGTTGGCTGCCAGGTTGGTGCCGCTCCAGAACATGGCTCCCGCGAAATTCCTTAGCAGCACGGGGATCACATTGCCCGGGGTGGAAAAGAGATAAAAGGCGTCGGTCAGCGCAGCCACCCCGCCTGCCACCAGCATCACGCTGCGGCAGCCGAAATGATCCAGCGCCTTGCCCCAGCGGGAAATCACCAAAATGGTGGCGACAGAGGCCGCCGCCGTGCCGAACACCATCATCTGGGTAAAGGTCAGCCCCATTTCGTTCACGGAATAACGGGCCAGGTAGGGGCCGCACATATTGGAGCAAAAGCACCAGGCCGTCCACATGATGATCAGCCGCAGGAAAGGCCGGTTGCGCAGGATATCCTTCACGATGCCGCCGAAATGCAGCCGTTGGGGAGGCGCGGAATAGACTTCTTTGCAGAAGCCGAAGCATATCATATCCAGCACACCCACCGTGCCGCCGATGATAAAGATGACGATGTACCGGCTTTCGATAGGCAGCGTGTCCAACAGCCGCGCCACCAGCAGGCCAAACAGCAGGTTGCACGCCGCCACCACGGAATCCCGGATGGAGAACCACCGGCCCCGGATGCTGATGGGCGCCAGGTCGCTCAGCCAGGGAAACCAGCACACGTTGATCGCGGAGGAACAGCAGGAAGAAATGCCCAGCAGGAAAATCAGCGTCCACAGCGCCAGGCCCGCGGGCTCCTGCGGCACCACCAGCGGAATGAACCCAAACAGCAGCCACAGCATCCGGGAAAACAGGCCGTAGGTCAGCAGATATTTTTTTCGTTTGTGCGTGCGGTTCACCAACAGCGAAAACGGGATCTGCAGCAGCGCCGCCGCCTGGGGAATGCTGTTGAGAAGCCCGAAGGCGAAGTCCCCCGCCTGCAGCTGGTTCGCCAGGCCGATCATGGCCGTGGTGCCGCCGCCGCAGATAATGCCGTGCATGTTGCCAAACAGATTGCCCAACAGGATCAGGCTCAGGCTGCGCCGGATCTCCTGCGGCAGATTTGCTTCCTCATAGAGCCTGCTTAAGGGATTGCTCCCATACGGCTTACGGACAGTGCTC
Source organism: Clostridia bacterium (assembly GCA_017550745.1). Classification (GTDB taxonomy): domain Bacteria; phylum Bacillota; class Clostridia; order Christensenellales; family Aristaeellaceae; genus RUG563. The sequence continues at coordinate 22,344 of JAFZOG010000062.1, forward strand.
ACGTGTTCTTTCCTCCCGGCGGATCGCCGCTTGACTCAGCGTTTCCATCAAGAAAACTGCCAAGGGCTCTTTTCTTCATGTATGAAAAGAGTGCCTCCGCTTTGGCTTCTTCCCCAAAGCGCACATCATTATACAGGATAAACCTGCCCCGGGCAAGAGGAAACCGCAAAAAGAGCAATCCTTTTTTGCCCAAAGGAAAACCAAGCTGCGGCATCGGAACGCACAGTCCGGATGCCGCAGCTTGGTTCATACTCCTTGTTCCGTCCGCCGCCGGGCAGCCTTAGTGGCTGCTTGCCGCGGCGCTGGAGGCAGCGACAGAAGCTGTAATTGCGCACATGGCCATTTCCTGGGCGATGATTTGAACCAGGGTACTGGTCATGGCGGCGGTGTTGGCCTGCTCCTGATTGGCGTAAAGGTCTGAAACCAGCAGCGCGGCGTGCATGGCGCGGGTTCTGCTGTCCAGGCCGAACAACCCGCCGTAGCCCTTCTGGCCTTTCAGGAATTCATATACCTGCTGAATATCTTCCACCAGGCCGGGGATGCTTTCTCCGGTGACGGACAGGGCGGCCAGGGTGCTCAGCTCATAATACCGGCCGTATTTGACGCCGGCTTCTCTCAGGGCATTATACAGGTCAATGACCCTGCCCGCCTTTTCTTCCGGAACGCCGTCGCTTAAGGCCAGGATGTGGGACACGGTCTGCACCTCGTTCCCGATGGAGAATCGGGCTTTCAGCGCCTGGTAGCAGGCCTCCATGTCCGCGATCAGAGCGTCGTCCGTTTTGTCCGAAAACGCCATCAGCACCGCAAACACGCTGTCTTCGGAGGAGGTAAGGAAGGGATGCTCCTTTTGCATCCGTTTATAGATCACTTTCCCACGGGCAGCCTTTTCCTCCACCTGATTCCTGTCCGCCAGGCCCGTCAGCAAAAAGGATACCAGGGCCAGATATTCCGACCCCCAGAATTCCTGTTTCAGCATTTGGTAATAATCGAGGGCCTGGCTCATCCGCTCTTCGGGATGCTCGCTGAGCGCCAGCATGGACGCCAGGGCAGGGCGGATATTTCCCCTGAAATTGGAGAAAATGCCCGTTTGTCCCTCGATGATCTTTTTACAGGCTTTCAGCTGCTCCGGATCCGCCGCCTTTCCCTGAACGCAGAAGAGATTGGCGCACACGGGGTGAATGTAATCGCTGTCCCACTTGAATGTGTCATGAACTGCCTGCCGGTTGGAAACATAGCGGTCGCAAAGAGCCTGAAGCTCGGCTTTCATTTTCGTTTTGCTCCTTTCGCCATCAGAAGGTCCTTCTTCGTTTGTCAGCATAAAAAAGGCATACACTGCCGGGGCCATGTCATTTTGAATAGCGCTTTCGCCGGTCAATTCCCGGAGCGCTGTAATACCGCTCCTTTTCCCGATACATCATCTGGTCGGCCAACACTTCCAGGTCATGTATATCCGCTTCCGGGTGCTCTCTGCGCGACGCATAGCCTACTGACAGCGACAGCCTATCTCCATACGCCCCGTGCCAGGAAGCCGAGCGGCGCTTGATCTGTTCCAGGAAATCCGCGGGGGAAGCGGTCACCGCGGTGGCAATGAATTCGTCCCCGCCGGTTCGATAGACTTTTCCGCAAGAGCCGATCACCTTTGTCAGGCATTCAGCCGTGGCTGTGAGCAGCTCGTCTCCGGCAACATGGCCTTTGGTGTCGTTCGCTTCTTTCAAGCCGTTGACGTCGATGGAAAAAACGACAAAATCCTTCTCCAGCTCTTTTTCTTTGTAAAGCCCGCTATCCGTGTCATAGCTCCTTCTGTTATTGAGCTCCGTAAGCTCATCCGTCATGGAAATACGGATCAGCTGCTCCTCTTTTTTCTTTTGTTTGGCAATATCCCGTATCGTATAAATCAGTTCCTGGTAATGCCGCGTAGAAACCTTGCAAAGGCCGTAGCCTGCCACCACCATGATCACCGTCTCTATGGAAAAGCCGCCCATTCTTCCCATAAAGTATTGAAACGCGTTTTCATAGTCCACCCGGAGGCCCGCGTAATAAGGCGAAACGATCCAAACTGACAGCGTCATCATGAGATAGTTGAGCACAACAGCCACCGCGTAGATCTTAAAGTCGCAGAACAGCAGGCTGATCAGCGGCACAACAAACCAGGTGATATAGATGCCAATGTGCGCGCTGTTCATCAGGATCAGCAGCAGATCGACCGCCAGAAACGCAATGATCGCCGCGCGCAGGGTGTTTCCTTCCCGTTTGATCAGCGCATAGTGGATACAGGAAAGCAAAAGGACCAGAACCGACACGGCAAGGCATGACGTATACGTGACGCTGTGAAAGATGCCCGCCCGTATAGCCAGCATCAGCAAGGGGCCGATCAGGATGGAGAACCTGAGGAACTTATTCATCAGCAGGTTTGTTTTTCTCTGGTTTTCCTTCAAAAAGGTCTTATAATCCGATACTTCTGACCGGATGACCGCCTCATCCTGTTTTTCATCTCTTTTCATAATGCTTGGTCCTTTCCTCCGATGATGAACCACTTTGTGAGACAGCTTTTAACTTGGGATGATCAAATAACGCGGCGAGAAGATCCCGCTGCCGCTCATTTTGTAATATCCCCTGAATACCCTGTCGATGACGATGGATACCCCTTCATTGTCCGTTCCTACCAGGATGATCAGGTATTGCCTTCGGCTGTACCGGGTCACCACATCCACATTCCGAATCGTCTGCCGGATGGATTGATCCATAAAGAACATTGCTTTTTCCAGCTCCTCGGTCTGCGGCGCAGCGCCGACAGGCGCTTCAAGCTCAATCAGAATCAGCTTAAAGGGATGGGCGAACCGGTGCTCCAGGTTGGAGATGTATTCATACAGCCTCGCGAACTGCCTGTATTCCACATCCAGGGCGCCGTCATAGCTTCCGCTGGTTCTGATGCTGCACACGAGCTTGTCCGCGTCCACCTTGCCCTCGGATTCAGTTTCGATGCTGTAGAAGTAATATCCGCCTTTGCCATTTTGCTTGACATGGTAGAGCGCTTTGTCCGCTTTGTTGAATATGATCGTGTAGGTCTCGGAGGGCGTGCTCATCGCTGCGCCGGCCGAGAGGGACGCCACGGAAATCTCCACATCCGCGTTCTTTTTCTGTGCAAACTCGCTGATTACCTTTTGTATTCTGGCCTCCGCTTCTTCCCTGGACGCGTCTTTCACGAAGAGGATGAATTCATCCCCGCCGAGCCGGCAGCACAGGCCGTCATCGCTGTTATCGGCAAGCATCTCCCCCGTCAGCTTCAGCGCCCTGTCCCCGGCGGAATGGCCGCTTGTATCGTTGATTTTCTTGAGATTGTCCATATCAAACAATACAAACCAGCCGTTATTCTCCTGCATGGCCTTGGCAATGGCCGTCTCCCCCGCGGTCCGCCCCATAATTCCCGTGATGAGGTCGATATCATCCGCGGCGTTTTGGGACATGAAGCTCTCCATCACTTGCTGCAGGAGCGCCGTGGACGCCTCCAGGTCGTCGTATGGCGCTTCAGGCTCTTCTTTGCTTCCCTGGTTCAGAAGCCCCTGATCCCACAGCCCGATGAATATATCCACAAACCGCGGGTCAAACTGCTTTCCCTTTCCTTCGATCAGCTCCCGCCGGATGTGTTCGGCATCGCAGGCCTTTCTGTATATGCGGTTGGAATTCATGGCGTCAAAGGCGTCCGCAATCGCGACGATCCTGGCCTCTTCCGATATCTCCTCTCCCTTCAGCCCGCGCGGGTAGCCATCGCCGTCATATCGTTCATGGTGGCTCCGGGCCACGTCTTCCGCCGCCTTGATGGCTATACGGTCCTTCAATATATCCCCGCCCATGGTGGTGTGGGACTTGACGATGCCATATTCCACATCCGTAAGCCGCGTAGGCTTATTCAAAATCGAATCAGGCACGCCGATCTTCCCGATATCGTGCAAAAGCGCCGCGTATCTGAGTTCATTGATCCGCTCCTCATCCCAGCCCAAGGCCTCCGCGACCAGCACTGCGTGTTGGCTCACACGGGTTGAATGGCCCTTGGTATAGGGATCCTTGGCGTCGATGGCATGCGCCAGCGTTTGGATCGTTTGGAAGGACATCTGCTCGATTTTGCGGCTGCGTTCCTCGGCCACGGCCGTCTGCCTGGCAACTTCCTCATTCAGCCTCCGGGCGTAGTCGATCTCCAGCAGCGCGTTCCGGTGATACTGAACCATGGCCAGGCCGGTAAAGACGGACAGCGTGATATATACGATGGCGAAGCGTTCCATGAATTCTTCCGTATAATATGCGGTAAACATATTTCTAAGCGGGGTAAAGAAAAGGACCGCGTAAAGAATACTGTAGTAAGCGGAGAAGATGATCCCGTATTTGACGCTTACGAAATAGCACAGCCCGATGGGAACCAGAAGAGAATACAGCATAGCCAAGCCGTTTGCTGCGCCGGTCAGCGCGTAAATCGTGAACGCGACTCCGCAGAAGATGGTGGGAATCAGGCTTGCAATATCGTCTCTCTTCAGCACGCGCGCGCAATATGCGCAGCCTATGCCCAAAAAAGCCACGACGATGGACGCGAACATCATGACATATTCATGCGAGACCGCGTTCAAGATAATCAGCACCACGCACAGCATGGTCGTGACGATGCTGACAAAGAAAAGCATCTTCAAGTGGGTTTCCCGGCGTTCGCCCACATAGATCGATTGGTTCAATAGCCGCCACGTTTCCTTGACGATATTTTTCTTTTCCCGGCTTTTCATCTTCGTTTTTCCCCGCCTTCCTGGACAAACCGTGATGCCTTCTGCGTGCGCTGCGCGTCCTGCTCCCGGTTGGAGGAATGCCTTCTAAACGCATGGCCGTGTCGGATTCCGCCTGCCGGTATTTGCTGGTAATGCCCGAGATAACATATCTGAAACAAGCAGCGCAATGGCCCGTTTGTCAGTGAACTGGCAGACAGCAAACGGCTGCTGCAGGCTCTCCAGAACCGCCCTCGCCCCGTCCGGGAAGGCGTATCGCCTCATGGTGCCAAGCTCCTTTTATCTTTGCATCGGGGACTCAATTGTTTTCGTTTGTTATACATCCACCTCGGCGACAGCGTAAACCGGGGAAAACCCGCCGTCTCCGTTCATCTTGTAATAGCCCCTGATAATACGGTCTACGGCAATCTGCACGCCTTCCATGTTTGAACCCAGCAGAATGATCAGGAATTGATGGCGGCTGTACCGCGTGATCACGTCCACGTTTCTGATCGTCTGCTGAATCGCCTGCTCCATATAATACATGGCTTTTTCCAGTTCTTCCACGTGATAGCTGTCTCCCTCGTCCGCTTCAAGCGTGATCATGATCAGTTTAAAGGGATGGGAGAAGCGTTCTTTAATATTCTCTATGAATTCGTACAGGGTGGCAAAATGCCTGTACTCCACATCCATCGCGCCTTTATAACTCCCGCTGGTTCGGATGCTGCTGACGATCCTGTTGACATCTACCGTTTCCGTCCTGAACGATTCGGAATCCTGGCTGTAAAACTGATAGCTGTTCTTGCCGTTCTGTTTCACACAGTACAGCGTCTGATCCGCCCGGTTATATACCTTCATGTAGTTATCGGCGGGGGTGCACATCGCCATCCCGGCGGATATCGTCGCCATGGAGGTTTCGGCGTCCGCGTTTTTCTTCCCGTAGAAATCGCTGATGATCTGTTGAATCCTGTGCTCTGCCTCTTCCTGCGAAGCGCCTTCCAGAAAGCAGAGGAATTCATCTCCGCCCAGCCTGCAGCAGATGGTGTTTTCGCTGTTGTCCATGAGCGTTTCGCCCATCATCCGCAGCACCCTGTCCCCCGCCTCATGGCCGTAGGTATCGTTGATTTTTTTCAGATTATCCACGTCAAGAAACGCAAGGCATCCGGCATTGTTTTTCATCGCCTCCGCAATGGCGACTTCCCCGGCGCTCCTGCTCTTGATCCCTGTGATGATGTCGATCTCCTCTACCATCCCCTGGGCGACAAATTTCCCTACGACCTCCTGCAGCAGCGCGGAAGAGGCGCCCAGATTCCCCAGGTCCTCTTCCGGATTATACCCGCCGATGTCGTCCAGCAGGCCCTTGTCCCACAAATCAATGAATATATCCGTAAAGCGGGGGTCAAACTGCTTCCCTTTTCCCTCCGTCAGTTCTTTGCGGATGTACTGGGGATCACACGCTTTTCTGTAAGCGCGGCTGGAGCACATGGCGTCAAAAGCGTCCGCCAGCGAAACGATCCTGGCCGCCTCCGATATTTCCTCTCCCTTCAGCCCGCGGGGATAGCCTGTGCCGTCATATCTTTCGTGATGGCTTCTTGCCACGTCTTCCGCCATTTGAAGGATGGTCTTGCTCTTGAGGATATCCCCGCCGATATCGGTGTGCGACTTGACGATGTCATACTCCACCTCCGTCAGCTTCCTGGGATTGCTCAGGATCGCGTCAGGCACGCCGATCTTGCCGATGTCGTGCAGCAAAGCGGCGTTTCTCAGATCATCGATCCGATCTTGCCCCCATCCCAAAGCCTCCGCGACCTTCACCGCGTACTGGCTGACCCGGGAAGAATGGTTTTTGGTATAGATGTCCTTGGCGTCGATGGCGTCCGCCAAAGAGCGGACGATCTGCAAGGAGAGATGCTTGTTTTCATTGGCTCTTTTCTCTAACTCGTTGGACAGTTGCTCCTGCCTTTGAATATAGGGCCGCACGATGATCATCGATAAAGCCGCCGATGTCATAATCATCACCAGCAGGATGACGGAATAGCTGATGATGGTATCCCGGGTCCGCGCGGACAGCTGCGCTTCAAACCATGTTTCTGAAAAATCAGCGGCGATGATGCCCGCCACTTTCCCGGACGAATTAAAAACGGGACTGTAAGCGCTGTAAAACGTGCCCCACGCATCCGTATAGGGAACCGCGTCCACTGCCGCCGTTCCCTTGCTTGCGGTCGCAAGCGCTTCGGTGGCTTTCACTTCCGTGCCGAAAGGGCCGGGATCCTCCAGGGCGGGATCCACGGTGAAGGTAAACCTGCCGCCGCCCTCATCCCTGATCCCATATACATATTCCAGCTCCACATTGTCCCGGAAGACCGCAAGCGTATTATATATCTCCCGGTATTCCGGCGTATCCTCGTCTTCCGCCGTCAGTTTTTCCAGGATATCGCCTTTCACCGAGCCGGAAGCGCAGTTTGCGATATCCAGCATCCGCTGCTGGATGGATTGCCTGATGGCGTATCTGCTGTTGATAATGGAAACCGCGCAAAAAACGCTGCTTGAAAGGAGCAGAACAACCTCTATCAGCAGGATGATCTTTGTGGACAGCGAGGCTGCTTTCAGGTTTTTTATCAGATTATTACGCATATGCCCTTACCTTTCCCGTGAAACAAGCTTCCATCTGTATTCATGTATGCTTTTATGGCCTCCGCGTCTGGGTTTTCACCATTTCCATTATATAGGAAAATACAATTTCAGACAAGAGAAAAGTATTTCCCGGATAGCGGTGCCGGCCCGCGGACAGCATCGCTTTATGCCCCGATCTGTTTTTCCCGCTGCGATCAGCCTGCCAAGGGTCAGTATCTTCTCCTGTCCTCATGCGTCAGGTAATACGCCCGTTTGTCAGCGTACATCGCGCTGTCAGCCCGATTGAAAACCGTTATGTATTCCGTGTCCTGATCCGGGTCATACACCGCGTATCCCTTCGACATGGAGATCCTGCTCTGCTCTCCCGTCAGGTCCGCTGTCTTTGAAAACAGATCCGCATCGGATCCTTCGACAATCGCTATGAATTCATCTCCGCCAATTCTGTAGACCTTTCCGTTTTCAAAAGCCCGGCTCAGATTGCAAGCCGCCTCGGTGATGATCATGTCGCCCTTGGAATGCCCGTATCCGTCGTTGATCTCCTTCAGGCCGTTAATGTCAAAGACAGCCACGGCAAAATTGGCCTTGCCGCCTTTGATTGCTTCATCAAGCTGTTTGACGTGTTTATCATACGCAGCCCTGTTTCCGAGCCCGGTCAGGGCATCCACATAAGCCATGGAACGGACATAGGAGATTTGCCTGGTCAGCTGGCTTTGAAGCGCATGGATTTTTTGTCCCAGCACTGTCATTTCATCGTTTGACTGCGGCGCCCCCTCATCTTTCCCAGAAGCGATCGCTGTCCCCGGAGACGTCTCGCGAACCAGGATTTCAATTTCGTCAGATACCACATTCATCTCATTGAAAAGCGCCGCGAACCGTTTCCTGAACCGCGCCGCCATCATGAAGATGATGGCAGCGGCAAACAAAAGCGAGACGATGCTGATCACCAGCGTCGTTGTCACCTGGCTGGAAATCTGCCGTTCATACCAATCCGCGCTGAAATCAACGGCGATGATGCCGGCAACCTTCCGCTGGGTATCGAAAACCGGGGAATAAGCGCTGTAAAACCTTCCCCACTCGTCCACATACGGCTCTTTATCCACGGACGGTATACCAAGGCTTGCCTGATAAAGCGCGTCCGTGTAAGGGATGTGGTCGCCGAATTCTCCGGGCGCTTCCGCATCCGGATCGATCATGAACACAAAGCTGCCGTCGCCCATATCCCGCACGCAATAAATATATTCAAGCTCGATATTTTCTTCAAAGCAGCTCAGCATTTTGTAAACAGCCTGATACTCAGGCGTTCCTTTGTCCTCGGCTTCGAGCGTTTCGAGAATATCCCCGTCCAGCAGCGCCGCGGCTGTGTTGGATACGTCCAGCATTCTGTCCTCAATCAGCGATCTGATGGCCTTGCTGGACTGCATGATCAGCCCGTAGCCGAGAGACACATTCACAATGAGCAGAAATACGCTGAATAGTATAATAACCATGCCTGTCCGGCTCAGCCTGCTCCGTTTCACAATTCCATCCCCACTTTGCTGTCTTATTTTGCAAAAAATAGTTTCAGCATTTGAATTCCGGCACGTCATCCGCGTCCATAAAAAACCGATCGGGCAAAGCGCAGTCACTGATTATCGATGGTGATGATGTCCGAAAGGATATAATGGAACAAAGGATAGGATGTGTTCTCGTTTTCTGTGTATCCGGCGGATAAATCACAGGTATCCGTTGGATCGTTGGGATTGATTCCGGTATAATCGCCCCGGAACACAAACCCGGTGTTTCCGCGCCGGAACTGTTCAATCGTGCTGTCCATGGCCTCCTGGGTTCCGGGAGCCGCAGCCTGCTGGTTCAGATCGATCATCTCCACCCATCCCTTTTCGAATCCGGCGGATACGTCCGTTCCGTGAATGCGCCCGGATACCACCGATTCAATTTTTTTGTTTGACATCAGCGCATCCACGGCGGCAAGCACATAGGGCTCCCAGCAGATTCTGGAGGTGACCAGCGATGTGCCGGGGGCAACCTCCGACATGCTTTGATTGTATCCAACGAAATACACCGGCTGTTTCTGGGAAGCTTCCTCGCAGGCGATTGCCGGGCCGATGGTGTCCGTATGCTGGGAAATGATCACGCACCCGCCGCCAATCAGCCGCTGCGCCGCGTTCTTTTCCTCGGCGTAGCTGCTCCAGGTTTCCGTATAGCATACCCGCATCACAGCCTGGGGCACCACGGAGCGGACGCCCAGCAGAAAAGCGGTGTAGCCGGAGATGACCTCGGAAGTCGGGAAGGCCGCCACAAAGCCAACGATGGCCTGGTCCTCCGAGATGACCCCTTCTTCGACCAGCTGCCTAATTTTCATGCCCGCAGCGATGCCGCTGACGTAACGCCCCTGATACGCTTCACCCTTAAAGGTGTGGTAATTGTCGGGCACAGCCTGGCCGTTCATATCCATATAGGATGTCTGGCAGAACGCGATATCCGGGAACTCCGGCGCAAGCTGCCTGACCAACTCGCTGTAGCCGTTGAAAAAGATAATATCGCAGCCTTTTGCCGCCAGCTCCCGAACGGGGTCTTCCATTTGGTCGTCCAGCACGTTGCTGCACGTCAGGATCGTCACCTTATCCCCATATTTCTTTTCCACCGCGTCTTTTGCCAGAGAGAAGTTATAGGTATAAGGCGTGCATTCATCGTTGTCGTATACGAAGCCCACCGTCAGGCTGTCCCGGCTGCTGGAAAGGTTCAAAAGCCTGAAGCATTCGATGGTAGCGAACAGGATCACAATGCAGGTCAGCGCAGCTGTGATATATACACGCTTCATACCTTACGCTCCTTTCTCATCCGCGGAGGCAGTGTTTCCGTCATTTTTCTCTTCGTTTTTCATTTCTTCAGCCTGGATCTTTTTATCCTCCTCCACCCGGCGTCTCAGTTCTTCCTGGGCTTTCTGGTCGCTGTTCTGGATATCCGCCTGCTTCTGGGAGTAAATCTTGTTCAAATCGATGGCGCCTTTTTCGACCAGGCGCATGAAGGCGTCCAGCGCTTCGGGGTCAAACTGGGTACCCCGGCCCCGGGCCATTTCCGTCATGACGTAATCCGTGTCCATATGGTTGCGGTAAACGCGGTTGGAGGTCATGGCGTCGAAAGCGTCGGCCACGCCGATGATCCTGGCAAAGAGGGGAATCTCCTCTCCCTTCAATCCGTTTGGGTAGCCGCGTCCGTCGTACCGCTCATGATGATAGCGCGTTCCCTCCAGCACGTGGTCGACCAGCGTAAAGTCCTTTAAGATATCCGCGCCTCTGGTCACGTGGGATTTCATCTCCGCGTATTCTTCATCCGTCAGCCGCCCAACCTTGTTCAGCACGCTGTCCCGGATGCCGATCTTGCCAATGTCGTGCATCTGGGCCGCCTTCCGAAGGCTGGAGAGCATTTTGCGCCTCTGCCACCATTTGAAGCAGTTCATCTCCTGCGCGATCAGCACCGAGTATTCCGCCACGCGCATGGAATGCTGGTGGGTGCGCACGTCCTTGGCGTCGACGGCGTTCGCGATGGCCATGACCGTTTCATTGGCCATGTTCAGCTTGATCTGCTGTTTGTTCAGCTGACGCTGCACCACGAACCAGGTGAACCAGATGATAAACAGGGACAGCAGCGCCAGCATGTAGACGCTGAAGCCGCGCTGCTCATAAATCTCGCCCTCTTTGATCAGCTCAAACTTGCGCTCCTCCAGCACCCGTTCGCCCGCGCTGTCGAAAATTGCCAGATGGAAGGTGTAATCGCCCGCGGGCAGATTGGTGTAGATGATGTTGTTCAGGCTGCTCTGGGGCACAATCGTCCATTGCGTGTCATGCTCCTCCAGGTAGTAGCCTGCGTTCGGCTCCTGAATGGTATAATTTAAAATCTCCGGGCTAAGCTCCACGCGGCTGACGCCCTGCCCCACCGTGATAGCCCCCGCGCGGGCAAGCGGCTGCACAATGCCGTCCAATTTGACGGAAGCCAGCTGCATCCGGTAAGAGCGGACGTCGCTGTTGTATTTTTCCACGTCGATGATGTATACGCCTGTGTCGCAGGGCAGGAAGAGCTCGCCGTTTCCATTGTAGTAGTTCCAGGAATTGGCGGTCAGGGAAGTGCCCAAGCCCCGCCGCGCATCCAGAAGCTCCCACGCCATGTCGCCGCCTTCCACCAGTTCGTCGCGTTCCACGACGTAGATCCCGGCGCTGGACATGACAAAAAGCGTGTCCTCATCCTTGACCCAGATATCATAGTTGTTAAAATAAGGAAAATTTTCCAGCACGCGGATGGGCCCGTCCGGATCCATATAGCACAGGCTGTTGCTGGTGACGATGAACACGCCCTCGGACTTCGGGTCTTTGATGGTGCGCAGGATCACACCGGAGCTGAGGCCGTCCTCCCGGGTGAGCATCTGCATCACTTTTCCGTCCTTCAGCACCGCGATGCCGTCGCCGTCCGTACCGGCCAGGATCGTGCCGTCGCTTCTCTCCGTGATGGTCAGGATCATGGAATTGATCAGGCCGTCCTCGTTGCGGATGGTCCGCTGGATCTTATGCTCCCGGATGTAGCTGATCCCGGTATCGCCCGCCGCCAGGATCGTGCCGTCCGAAAGCCCCGTCACGATCCGGGCGCGGTTGCCAAAGCTGCCGTTATCCGCATTATACACCCAGGTTTCGCCCGTTGGTGAAAACTCCATCAGGCCGCTGCCGTAGGTACATACCCATAAGTGATCCTGATCATCCACATACATGCAGCGGATACGCTTGCCGTCCAGCGCGGCGGTCAAGTCGTTGTTGATTTGGTTGCGGCAGGATTTGTCCACCACGTCCAGCCCTTTGTCCGTTCCGATGTAGTAGCTGCCCTGCCATTTGACAATGGCGTTGACCACCCGGCGGTTCATGCCGATGGTGCCGTACACATCCTTAAAAGCGGATTTCGCAAGCCTCAGCAGGCCCAGGCGGGAGGAGGTAAACCACAGATTGCCCTGGTAGTCGTAGAGCATATTGTCGATGGAGTTATTGAAATCGTTGGTGTTGACCCGGTGATAGCCGTTCACGTCCACATAGGACACACCGCTGTCGGTGGAGATGAACAGCGTGCCGTCGCTCAGATAGTTCAGGTTGTTGATGCTGGCCACATTCTCGCATGTCATGACGTCGAGCAGCGTAAGGTCGCCTCCGGTAACGTCATAGCGGTAAATGTGGTTGGTGGACGAACCCACCATCAGCGTGCCGTCGGGGGCGAAGGCGCAGCAGTTGAACAGCTCCTGGCCTTCCGTCAGCCGAAGTGAGCACTGGATCTGTGCCTCATTCAGCAGGAAAAGCCGCCCGTTGGAAGCGATGGCCGCAACGTTTCCGCGGCTGTCGGCAGTGATGCTGTCGGCATAATTGACTTCCGGCAGGGTGGTGGCCACCTTCAGGCCGTTATTCATGACCAGCATCTGCATGCTGCCGGTGGTGCCGACATAATAATACCCGTCCGACGCGCGGATGATGCAGCGCACGGAATTGGACGGAAGGCCGTTGGACTGGTCGAGCACATTCACGACTTTTTCACGGATCACGATGGTCAGCCCGTTGTCGTTGGTGCCGATCCACAGCCGCCCTTCCTCGTCCACATACAGGCAGTTCACGTTTCGGACGGATTCATAATTATCCACCCAGCGGAATTCCCGGCCGTTATAGCGGTACAGGCCCGCGTATGTGCCGATCCAGAGCACGCCGTCATTGGTCTGGGCAATGTCGTTGGCTTCGCCGCAGGGCAGGCCGTTGTTGCTGCTGTACACGGTCTGGACGTAATCGTTATAGTCTTTCGTTTCGATATCGGCGTTTTCTTCCGCCCTGCCCGGCGCGCCAACCAACAGGCACAGCAGAAGAACAGCCGCCGCCACGCTGCCCTGCCTTAGTTTATCGGCATGTTTATGGCCGCGCCGCCAGCTCCGGATCAGGGTCACCAGATACAGGGCGGCGATGGTCAGCACCTTATCGGCAAATTCAATCGCCAGCTGTCCAATGATACAGCAGGGGATCGTGGGCCAGTCTTTTTCCATCAGATAGCCGATCACGCCGTCTCCCCAGAGATTGCCGGTATAGCCATTGGCAAACACCAGGTTCAGCGGCACGGATACAATCAGCGCCGTGAACACGGCCAGGGAAGCCGCTTTCATGAAGCCGTAGAACTGATCGAACCACTTTTTGCGGGCCGCGACGCCTACGATAACGCCCAGGGCGATACTGGTCAATGAATACGCCGCGGAAAGGCGGTTGATGGCGGCATACGCCAGATTCCCGGTCAAGCCCGCCATCGCGCCGCATACAGGCCCGGCGATATAGGCGCACAGGGCCGTGCCGAAGGAATCGGCCCACAAGGGAAGCTTCAGCCATACGGACAGGAGCCTGCCGCCCACGTTCAGCAGCACGCACAGCGCAGTAAACAAAACGATCTTCCAGGTTTTCCAATGTTTCATCCTATCCAACCTCCTCCCGCGTCCCGCAGGGCTTTGGCTCAGTTCAGCGAGGAGCTTTCATGGGCATAGTAATCGAACCAGGCTTCATACTGCCCGGACGCAATGACTTCGTCGATCACACCGTTCACAAAGTAGATCAGCTCGATTTCCCCCTTCTTTGCCGCGATCCGGTCGCCCGTGTACTGCTGCTGCAAAGCGAAGCTCACGTCCGGAACGATGAGCAGGCCGCAGTCTGGATGGTTCTCGATGTACACCCGGGCGATCCCGATATCCACAACACCGGCGTCGGCCTTCCCTTCCTCCACAGCCTCATACACGTCTCCGGCGGATAGGAGCCTGCGAAATTTACGGTATAAAGCGATATTTTCAGCGGCCATGGTTTCCTGCAAAGAACCCCTTTGCGCCACGATATCGCGTTGGGCCAGGTCTTCCACCGACCGGATGCTTTCGGCGTTTTCCGCCCGGATGATCAGGCCGCTGGACGCCAGCTCGTTGGAGAAATAATACCCCTTGGACATTTCCAGCACCGTGGCGCGGCCTGAAGTGAATGAAATCGCGGATACCGCCAGATCGTAAGTTCCGTCGGCGACGGAGGACAGCACGTCTGTAAACTCCAGGGGGATGATTTCAAGCGTTACCCCCATGCGCTCCGCAATCAGCCGGGCCAGCTCCATATCCGCGCCCAAGAAGCGTTCCGTGCCGGTTTTGGATTCATCCATATATTCCTGCGGCGGATAATAGGGGGAGGTGGCAACGGTCAGTTTTCCAAGGCTCCGGATCCGCGCAAGCCTGCCGGACGCGGTTTCCGGGATGCCGCCCGACACATCCATGGCGCCGTCCACATAATTCCATTCGTTTTCCTTATACTGGATCGGCTCCGCCGCGGCCGAACAAAACGGGAAAAGCGCAGAGACGAGGATTGCCAAGATGAAAAGCGATGAAAAAAACCTTCTCGGGAATGGAATATAAAACCATAACGCCCGGCGCGCGCTCCTCCGGGGCCCGCCAAGACGGAAAGCTTCGCTTTCCGCGTTATTATACCGATGCATTTTTATTCCTTCCTCCTTGCATATAAAACCATCCTGCCAAAACTGACCACTTTAATTATACGACCTTGAAAGGGGAAATATCAAGTCATTTTATGCAGAAATTCCGGAAAAATAGACAAAAAAACGGCTCAGAACGCCAACCGAATGGGTCGGATCCCGCGCCGTTTTGTATTATAAAGAATAAATCGAGGCAGCCCATCATCGGATGATGGAAAACGTATGGCACAAAAGCCGGTTTTCAACCCTTCGGCGGCAGGCAGCTTCGCCGCGGCGAAGCCGCAGGATGCCGCTATTTCATCGGCGCCACCAGAACGTTTTCCGCTTCCATCGCCGCGCGGATCCGCTGAGCGAACAGCAGGGCTTTTTCCCCGTCGCCATGGACGCAGATGCTTTCGGCGCGGATGGGGATGTCCCGCCCGGTAATGGCGGCGACCCTGCCTTCCTTCACCATCCTGACGACGCGGCGGATCGCCTCGTCCTCATCCGTGATCACAGCGCCGGATTTTTTCCGGTTTACCAAGGTGCCGTCTTCTTCATAGGCCCGGTCGGCGAACACTTCGGAAACGGCTTTCAGGCCCACGTCTTCCGCCGCGCGGATATGCTGGCTGCCGCTGAGGCCCAGCAGCACGAGGTTTGGATCAAAGTCCTTCACGGCCTGGCAGATGGCTTTTGCCAGATCGTAATCCTTGGCCGCCATGTTGTAAAACGCGCCGTGGGGCTTCACATGCTGCATTTCCATGCCCAGGGGTTTGAGAAACGCGTACAGCGCGCCCAGCTGGTAGAGGGTGTAGGCTCTGGCTTCGTCGGGAGAAATGGCCATGTTTCTCCGGCCGAAACCCATTAAATCCGGAAAACCGGGATGCGCGCCGACCGCTACGCCGGAAGCCTTTGCCAGCTTCACTGTCTTTTCCATCACCGCAGGATCGGAGGCATGAAAACCGCAGGCAACATTGGCGGAGGAAATGACCTTGAGAACCTGCTCATCCATGCCCAGGGTATAGCGTCCAAAGCTCTCCCCCAGGTCGCTGTTCAGATCCACCTTCAGCATGTCATTTTCCCCCTCCGACATATTTTTCAATAAACCCCGTGTCCGCCTTTCCGTCGCAGAACACCTGATTGTGCATGATCCGGAACTGGAAATCCAGGTTGGTTTCCACGCCGATGATCAGCGTTTCGTTCAGCGCGGCCCGCATCTTGCGGATGGCCGCCTCCCGGCTGGGGGCGTACACCAGGATCTTGGCGATCATGGAGTCGTAATTGGACGGAACGATATAGCCGGTGTACAGCGCCGTATCCACCCGCACGCCGTTGCCGCCGGGCAGATGCAGCACGGTGATCTTTCCGGGGGAAGGCATGAAGTTCTTTTCGGGGATTTCCGCGTTGATGCGGCATTCAATGGCGTGGCCGCGCAGCTTCACGTCCTCCTGGGTGAAGCTTAAGGGCAGGCCGGAGGCCACGCGAATCTGTTCCGCCACCAGGTCGGTGTCCGTAACCAGCTCGGTGACGCCGTGCTCCACCTGGATGCGGGTGTTCATTTCCATGAAATAGAAATTCCCCTGCGGATCGACGATGAACTCAACGGTGCCCGCGTTGGTGTAGCCCACGGTTTTCGCGGCGAGGATGGCGGCGTCGTACATCTTTTGCCGGGTTTCGTCGTTCACGGCGGGGCTGGGGGATTCCTCAATCAGCTTTTGATGGTTCCGCTGCACCGAGCAATCGCGTTCGCCCAGGGCCACCACATGGCCCTCCGCGTCCGCCATGATCTGCACCTCCACGTGCCGCGGAGACAGGATCAGCTTTTCCAGGTACATGGCGTCGTCCCCGAAAGCGTTGGCGGATTCCCGCTGGGCGATTTCGAACTGAAAATCGAACTCTTCCTCCGTCATGGCCTGGCGCATCCCGCGCCCGCCGCCGCCGGAGGAAGCCTTGATCATCACGGGAAAACCGATCTCCTTTGCCTGCCGCCTCGCCGTTTCCGTGTCGAATACGGGCTCCCGCGAGCCGGGAATCACCGGCACGCCCGCGTCCATCATGGTTTTCCGGGCCGCCGATTTATTGCCCATGCGGGCGATCACCTCAGGCTCCGGGCCCACGAAGGTCAACCCGAATTCCTTGCATTTCCGGGCAAAGTCCGCGTTTTCGGACAGGAAGCCATAGCCCGGATGAATGGCGTCGGCCCCCATGTTCAGCGCAGCGGAGATGATCCTGTCCGGCTTCAGGTAGCTGTCCCGGGCAGGCCCGGAGCCGATGCACACCCGCTCGTCAGCCAATTGCACGGGCAGGCTCATGCGATCCTCCTGAGAATATACCGCCACGCTGCCGATCCCCATGTCCCGGCAGGCGCGGATGATCCGCACGGCGATCTCGCCCCGGTTGGCAATCAATACTTTTTTCAGCACCGCTCCTCGCTCCTTATCACACTTTCCGCACGCGGAACAGGGGCTGGCCGTATTCCACCTTCTGTTCATTGCTGACGAGGATCGAGTCGATTTCGCAATCGTAATCCACGTCGATTTCGTTCATCAGCTTCATGGCCTCGATGATGCACACCGTCTGCCCTTTCTTGACATGGTCGCCCACATACACATAAGCGCGGGCGTCCGGCGCGGGAGAGGAATAGAAGGTGCCCACGATCGGCGCGGTGATGAGCAGCGTGTCGTCTTCCTCCTCTGCGGGAGACGCAGGTTCCGCGGGAGCGGAAGGCGCCGGGGCGGCTGCTGCCGGAACCGCCGCCGCTGGGGCGGGAGCGGCCTTGCTCAGGCAGATTTCCATTTCGCTGTCCTTGAGGGTCAGCTCGGTCAGGCTGGAACCCTCCATCATTTTTACCAGTTCACGGATTTTCTTGATGTCCATTTGCTGTGTCTCCTTTAAAAGTACCGCTGGGTTTCTGCGTCGGCGTAAAGCCGCTCCAGGCGCTTGGCCACCTGGCGGCAGTCCAATACTTCCTTGCAGGGCGTGTGGATTTCCTTGCGCATGCGTTCCAGCTCCTTGACCTCCTGCAGGTAGAGGCGCTGGGCTTCCTGTACGGTCACGGCCTCAAAGCGGATTTTTTCGCCGGTTTTTTTCTGCACCAGCCGCGGAATATCCACCGTGATCAAATTGGCGATTTTCGCATAGCCGCCCGTGGTCTGCCGGTCCGCAAGCAGGATGATGGGTTTTCCCGCGGAAGGCACCTGAATCGCCCCCAGGGCAATGCCGTCAGATATGATATCGGAAGTCTTTTTCGGCGCGATGATGGGCCCGTCCAGGCGGCAGCCCATGCGGTCAAATTCCCCGGTGACGGTGTACTCGGAATGCAGGAAGGTTTCGATTCCCTGCTTGCTGATCAGCCCGTCCTGGGGCCCCATGACCACCCGCAGCACGCCGTTGTCGTTCACGTAGTCCGGTGGCTGGAGCTTCCGGGAGAGGAAGAACGGCAGGTAGCGCCGCTTGATCCGCTCGCCGATATAATCCCCGGCCTCCAGCTTGCGGCCCTTGAAGCCGCCGATCTTGCTTTTCAGGCTGGTGCACCGGCTGCCCATCACCATGGGGATCTGCAAATAGCCAGAAAAAGCCATGTAGCACCGGGTGCCTGTGCGGGCGCTGCCGAATTTCACGATGTCGCCCTTGCGCACATATACGGCTGAGTACATGTCCATGGGTTCGCCATTGAGCTTGGGCGAAAAATCGCCGCCGGTGACGGCGATGATGGTATCGGAGGTGAACTCCAGCTCCGGCCCGATGAGGGTGATTTCCAGCACCGCTTCATTTTCAGGATTGTCCACCAGCATGTTGGCCAGATGGAAGCTGCGTATATCCATCGCGCCGCCCACGCTGAACCCCTGGCTTTGGTATCCGTTCCGGCCCAGATCCTGCACCGTGGTGAGCATGCCGCCCTTGAGTACGCGAAAGCCCATCTCACGCCCCTCCTTCCCTGACCGTGACCTGGTATTCGTTCTTCTCCACCAGGCCGGCGATGCGCTTGAATTCTGCTTCGCCGATCTCCACAAAGCGGATATATTCGCCCGCTTGCACCAGGATGGCGGGATCACGCTCAGGATCATAGGTTTTGACCGGGGTTTTCCCCATCAGCTGCCAGCCCCCGGGGGAATCCATGGGGTATATGCCCGTCTGCTTCCCGCCGATCCCCACGCTGCCCGCGGGGATTTTCAGGCGGGGCGTTTCCAGGCGGGGGGTGTGGATACGCTCGTCCAGGCCGCCCAGATAGCAGAAACCGGGCAGGAAGCCCAGCATATAAATCAGGTAATCACAGGAAGTGTGGATGTCGATCACTTCCCGCTCGGAAAGCCCGGCATGGGCCGCGATGTTTTTCAGGTCGGGGCCGTATTCACCGCCGTAACATACCGGGATCTCAAACACCCGCTTCACGGTTTCGGAGGCTTTGGTTTCCAGCTGCAAAATCTTTTCCAGGCGCTTTTTCAGCGCGTCATAGGAAATGACCAGCGGATTGTAATTGATCAGCAGGGAAACAAAAGCAGGGATCATGTCCACGATCCCCTCGATCCGCTGCGCGCGGATGAGCTGCACGGTGGATGAGATCCGCTGATTGATCTCAGCGCTGATCGTATCGCCAAACACGATCAGCACTGAGGAATCTCCTTCAATGAAAATTCGATAATCCTTCATACTGCTTCCTTACAAATCGTTTTATTGCTGTACCAATTAATTCTTGAATTATTTCGTGAAATCAACATGTTCGAACGAGGGAGGTCCTTCGCACGCGCCATCCGTATCGGCGCGGCGAAGTCATGACAGATGGAGTTGGTTTCGTTCATTCAAATTCAGGATTAAATTGGGGGATCAATAAAACGGGGAAAGGCAGAGAGCAGGCCCATATCATATGCCGTGCCCTCTGCATGCCTTCCCCCGAATCGTCAGAACAGGTTGGCCAGGTTGCCCAGAGAGGTGACGCCCACGTAGGCGGACACCAGCACCACGATAATGCCCAGCACCAGCAGCCAGGTGGGATGCTTATAATCCTCGCCCATGATCTTCTTGTTCTTGGAAGCAACCAGGCAAACGCCCAGCGAGATGGGCAGGATCAGGCCGTTTACCGCGCCTGCCAGCACCAGCAGCTTGGCGGCGCCGCCCAGGATGGTCATGATCAGGGTGGAAACAGCGATGAAGCCGATGATCCACCAGTTCTCATTCTTGGCAATGGAAGGATGGAAGGTCTTGAGGAAGGATACGGAGGTGTATGCCGCGCCGATGATGGAGGTAATGGCGGCGGCCAGGATCACCAGGCCCGCGAAGCGGTAGGCGATATCGCCCGCGCCGGCCTTGAAGGCGTAAGCGGCGGGGTTGCTGATGCCGTTGTATTCGGTCAGGCCTTCAATGCCTTCGTTCAGGGCGGGATTGGACAGGTTGATGCCCGCGAACTTGGTCACCACGCCCAGCACAGCCAGGAACAGCAGCACGCGCACAACGGCGGCAATGCCGATGCCCATGACGGAGCTGCGGTTCACTTCCTTCAGCTTATCCTTGCCCACCACGCCCGCGTCGATCAGGCGGTGCGCCCCGGCAAAGGTAATGTATCCGCCCACGGTGCCGCCCAGCAGGGTCAGGATGGCGGGGAACAGATTGCCCATTTCGGCGGAGGGGATAAAGGTGTTTTTCAGCGCGGAGCCTACCGGCGGCTGGGTGAGGAACATGACCACCAGGATGACCACGATCATCACAGCGCCCAGGTACTTCACCACCTGGTCCACGATGGATTTCGCCTTTTTGAACAGGAAAATCACGATGGCCAGCAGGCCCGCCAGGATGCAGCCCAGGGTCTGGTCGAGGCCCAGCAGGGCGTTAAAGCCCAGCGCGCCGCCGCCCACATTGCCGATATTGAACGCCAGGCCCCCCAAGGCGATCAACGCCGCCAGGAAGTAACCCAAGCCCATGACCAGCTTATTCGCCACATCCTGCCCCCGCAGGCCGGAAGAGCACAGCACCCGCCAAATGTTCAGCTGGGCGATGGCGGACATGATCAGGGAAATCAGGATAACAAAGCCGAAGCTGTCTTTCAGGCTGCCGGTAAAAGTAGCGGTCTGCGTCAAAAATCCAGGCCCGATGGCTGAAGTTGCCATCAGGAACGCGGCGCCGATCAGCGCTCCCCGGTTTGACTTTTTCTTTTCTGTAGCTTGCATAGGTGCGCCTCCTTTAGATTCCGCTTTAAATCATTAAAGCGTTTTGTGCATTATATCAGCACCTTCCTCCGTTTGTCAAACCTGCTGGGACGTTTGTACAGGATTTGTACAATGAAGGCATTTGAGGAAATTCCAAAAGTAAGTTCCATGGCGGAATGTATTTTGGGCATTTCCTGTGGAAAATCGGGCTTTTTGCAAGCGATTGCCCTGTGCGCACAGTTCTTTGCAATTCCCCGCAATCATGGTTTTTAAAGCATCACCCGAGGTGCTTCAAGAATGAATATACCCCAAGCTGCTGCCTTTCGCCAGAAGCGGGCAAAGCGATTACCATTCCCACACTTCGTTATCCCGTTTCTTTAGTGCCGGACAAATATGGCTGTGTCCGGGCCCCCAGCTGCATCTTTTGCAGCTGAAGCATTTCACATAGGGTGTCCCGTTCAAAATCGCTTCCGTAAACGCCGGATCAGCAAGCAGGCCGCAGGCAAGATCCACCGTGTCCGCCAGTTCATTTTCCAGCAGGTATCGCGCCAGTTCCGCCGTCCTGATCCCGTTCACGCAGGAGACAGGCACGGTCCCCCTGAAATGCTCATGGAATGAAACGCCGAGGCCGGCAACCCGATTATAGGGCAGCCCTTCATCATGCGGCAGCGCGCTCACATCCTGGATCCCGTTTGACACCTGCAAATAGTCGCAGCCGGCCTTTACATAGTATTCCGCTGTTGCGATGCTTTCCTCCACAGTCGGGTCGCAGCCGGAAACGCGCATAGAGATGAGGAATTCTTCGCCGCAGGCTTCGCGGATTCCCTGAATGATCCCGCATCCGAACCGCGCGCGGTTTTCCGTGCTTCCGCCGTATTCGTCGGTGCGCTGATTCACCGCCGAAGCAAAATCATTGATCAGGTAGCTGTGGCAACCGTGGAGCTGGACGCCGTCGTATCCGGCCTTCTTTGCCCGGAGGGCGGCATCAATAAAGCACTGCCGGATTCTGTGGATTTCAGGAATTGTAAGCTCCCTCGCCGGAAGCTCCTGCTCTCCTCTTTTCCATAAAATAGGAGAGGGCGAAACCAATGGCCCGCAGGCGGGATGCGTCCCGAGCCCGCCATAATGAAGCTGGGGGATCACGAGCGCTCCATAACGGTGGCAGGCTTCGACGATTTTCGCGTGCCCTTCGATCTGCTCGTCGCTCCACAGTCCAATCTGTGTAGGGGCCAAGCGTCCCTCCGGGGAAACCGCCGTCGCCTCCACGCAGATCAATCCGCAGCCGTGCTGCGCGCGAAGCCCGTAGTGTTTCACAAAGAAATCCGTCACCTTGCCGTCCTCGCCCGCGGTGAATTTCACAGTGGGCGCCATGGTGATCCTGTTTTTGCATGTTTTCTTTCCGATCCTGATCGGCATGTCTGGCGCAGCCATTTTGTCCTCCTATATATACATTTCTCTGTTCCCAGGAATTCATACCTGGGATGTGTGAAAAGCTCGACCCTTTTGGGTCAAACAGCCTCCCTGGCGCTATGAGATCCGGCGTCAAGATTTCTCCACCCATATCGGATAATTGATACGATCATGGAAACCTCGCTGACAGCCTCGTCCAGGATGCCCGCCCAAGAGCCGACAAGAATGTTGTATACCATCCAAAGCGGGGAATTGACGAGCATCCCAACAAGCCTCACCTTGCGGGCGCTGTGCGTATAGCCCGCGATTGTCGCGGCGATATTGGCCGCGACAGGCAGAACAGATAACCAGCCTGACCAGGTAAAAAACAGCGCGGCCATCTGCATCAGGCAAATGACAGCGCACATCGTTTTTGAGTGGGCAAGCTTCCAGCTGCTGCCGAGGCAGAAGGAGCGGACGGTATTGATCATATAACTGATCCCGCCTGTGACAGCGCCAAGAAGAATCAGATGGACGGTATAAAAGAGATAGGAAAGAAACTGTACCCGAAAGAGGTTCCTGTTGTCACGGCACTGGAAAGAAATGAAGTATAATGCCGTTCCAACGAAACCGATGCCCTGAATAAACAGAGGATGATCCAACATGCTTTTCCCTCCGGTTTCCCTGCGGCACACATTCCCAATGCGAATCGATCATCTCCCCTATGCCGCAGGAAAACACGCTCGTTTCAATAGGGTATAGTTTTTCCTTCGGCGCGGCCGCATTCCGTGTGCATTCAGGCACGCGCGCGCCGGAATGGTTCAGTGCCATGCTGTCGCGGCCCGCTGCCGGATACCTGTCCGTTTACGGCCTTTGGGATCATTGCGCTTCCTTCTTATGCTTTGATCCCCATGCCGATTTTCACAGCGCGGAATAGCCTGTCCGCCGCGCTTTCATACAGCGCCGGGGCGTTTTCCATGGCTTCTTTTAGGCTCATGGGGCCGGATACGGCGGCCTGGATGGTGCTCTCGCACAGGTCAAACAGCCCTTCCGCGCCGTCTCCGATGCCGCCCACGACGGCGAGGACAGGGATACCCTTGGCGGCGCAGCGCTTCGCCACGCCCACGGGCACCTTGCCGAAGCGCACGCTCTGGCCGTCCATGCGGCCTTCGCCGGTGACCGCCAGGGTAACGCCTTTTAGCTTTTCTTCAAAATGCACCGCGTCCAGCACCGCGTCGATGCCGCTTTTCAGCTTCGCGCCCAGCACGCCGCCCAGGGCCGCGCCCAGACCGCCCGCCGCCCCCGCGCCGGAGAAATTCGCAATGTCCTTGCCGCAGGCACCGCTGACGATCTCCGCAAAGTGGGCCATGCCCGCTTCCAGTTCATCTCTGATTTCCGGGGTCGCCCCCTTCTGCGGGCCGTAAATATACGTAGCGCCGTTCTCACCCAAGAGCGGGTTGGTCACGTCGCAGATCACGGTGATTTCCGTTTTTTTCAATTCGGGCAGAAGGCCGGTGAGATCCGCCCGGACAACGCGCTTCATTTCACCGCCGATGGGTTTGACGGGTTTCCCGTCCGCGTCGGTAAACTTCGCGCCCAGGGCGGTCAGCATGCCGATGCCCCCGTCGTTGGTGGCGCTGCCGCCGATGCCGATGAAAATATTCCGCACGCCTCGTTTCAGCGCGTCGGCGATCATTTCACCCGTGCCGAGAGAAGTCGCCTTCCGGGGATCTTTCTTGTCCGCGGGCACATAGGGCAGGCCGCTGGCCTGGGCCATTTCCATCACGGCGGTTTTGCCGTCCGGCAGCAGGCCCCATTCCGCTGTTTCTTCTTCAAACAAAGGGCCGGTGACCTTCACCTGCATCCGTTTTCCGCCCATGGCCCGCAGCAGGGCGTCCACGGTACCCTCGCCGCCGTCCGCCACAGGCAAGGACACGGTTTCCGCGCCGGGGAAATGGCGCCGGGCCACCTTTTCCAGAATATTACAAATCTCCACAGCCGCCAGGGAACCCTTGAAGGAATCCGAAGCGAAAAGCAGTTTCATGGAACGTGCCTCCTTGGCAGGCGAAACCCGGAGAACCCTTTCGCCGGGCTTCGTTTTCTTTTCATGATGCAGCACTTATCGTACGATGGCTGGAATGAGGGCAGGCGGTTTTTCCACGTTTCCGCAACCTCTCTTTTGAATTTGTTCACGGCTGCCTTTCGATCATGATACTATCACAATTTGTGTGAGAGTACAATACTATTTCAGCTGAACCGAAAAATGAAATGAATAAACCATGCTGAAACACAATTGCAGCATTGCGGCATGATAGAATTTCCATTCTCGGCGCAGTATCCATTCGTTTGTAAATTTACAATCCGTAAGTTGTGGAAGAAAAAAATTCATGGTATAATAAACCGAGCGCACGGGCGAAGCCTTGGCGCGCGTCGGCGGTTCCCGTAAAGGAAAGGCGCCGGCCATCATGGTGATAGGAGGACGTTATTATGCACTGTGTAAAAAAATTCTGTATCTTTGTACTGGCGGTTTTTCTTTGCTGCGCTGCCGCTTTCGCTGAAACGCAAAGCCCTGCAGCTGATTTATGGAACAGCGGATGTGATCTGCTCTTCCATACGAGCAACGTGACAGTGTCCGGGGAAGCCTCCTTTTCCCTGGAAGGAAAGCTTTTCAAAACCGCGAAGCTCCATTACATTCAGGACGGTTTCCGCTCCTTCTATGATCTGACGCTCCTGACGCCCCGCATAAACGGTGATATCCAGGAAACCGGATGGACGATCATTGCCGACGAGGAAGGATACCGCTACATCATGGAGGCGTATACGCCCGGTGTTTATCACATCGGCACCGGCAGGAACAACGATGCGCTGCTGCGCCGGACGGTCCGCTTGGACGCGCTGACGGATCTTGGCGGACTGCTGGTCGCCCAGGCGGATACGTTTCTTCCGGATGAGGCGGTCACTGTGGCGGAAGAAAACGGCCTTCGCACCGTCCACCTCGCCGTCAAGGCAGACCAGCTTCCGGATATCGCGCTCAGCGCCCTGAATCTTGCGGCTGGTTACCTGTCGGACCGGTGGTTTTCTTTCGGATACGACCGCACCCGGCAGGAGGGTGACAGCCCCGCTTTCGATAACTATGTCACCGTAACCGAGGCCCTGACGGATGGAACCGTGTGCTGGACGCTTCGTGACGCGGATGTGGTCTTTACACTTGATTCACAGAACCGCCTGACCTCGGCGAAGGGGACGGTCCGGGCGGACTCCGTCTTCTGGGATCAAAGCGTGCGGCAAGTTGAGATGCACTTTGAGCTGGCCATGAGCGATTATGGCGCAAGCCAGGTAAAAACCTTCGATCCCGCCGACTACAATGTAGTATTGGCTGACGAAGCGGGCATCTTTGGCAAAACGATCTCGCCCATCACGGTTGTGCCTTCCGCTGAGGATTTCTCACTGTGCGCCTCCTATGCCCGCCTTCACGATTATGACCCGGATACAAACATGCTGGAGATCGAACTGATCGCGCCGGAGGTGTTCGAGCGAAAGGATGTGGAAAGCCTGTCGGTGGGAGACAGCATCGTCACCGGCGGACAGACGGTCCTGATTTCCTCCATTTCTCAGGAATACGGTTATATCATTCTCAACCAAGGCGATTTTGAATTCTCCGATGAGTCTGTGTGGCTGACGGAGGATACAGACGGAAACTACAGGCCCGTCATCTACGAAGATTTCGTCTGGACGGAAGTCGCCAGGATCGAGCTGCCAATCACTGACAAGCTGCTTTTCCTCGATTTGATCGTGCCGGAAAGCGGCGAGATGTTGGAAACGCCCACAGTGCATCCTGCGTCCGAGTTCAAACAGTTTTTGGCGAAGGAAGACGATCCGGGGTTTACCGCAAATAACACAATGGTTGCGTTTGATCAGGATGGAGCATTGGCGATCGTTGAGCGGTTCTATGTTCCATGGCAATGAGGACGCGGAATAATACGATGTTACGACAGCCTTCAGGCTGTCAAAAACCTCTGGGATGCATCGAAGGGCGGCAGCCCAAGGCGGTCGCCGAAGGAGCAGCAGAATGTTGCTTCCTATATCCATTTCCGGCCGCAAAAATGGGGGTTTTGGGCCTCCTTTTGGAGGTCAAAAAACCAATTTTTGCAGGAAATGGATGCGCAGGCTGGCGAAGATGCTTTTTCGCCAGCCTGCTTTTGTTATGCGGCAAAAGGATTTTTATAAGCCCGTGAAGAATTAAAAAAAACGGGTGATTCGATGAGGACGGAAAAGAAGGATTCACGGAGCCTGCACAGACGTATCCAGGCGATCAATCTGGCCTGTTTTTTGATCTGCGCGGCGATCTGCTTTTTGGCAGGGGTATCCACCTATTCGGTATACAGCAACGAGCTGATGCAGCGGCAGAAAAACGCGTCGGAGCTGCTGTTTTCCCTGATGCGGATGAGCATGAACGACGTGGTCAAGTTTTCCCGCCAGGCCATCTCCAGCGAAGCGCTGCAGAACGCTTTATCGCAGATTGCGGCAACGGAGGGAGAACAGCAGGCAAAAGCCCGGGCGTCCCTGCAAAACGCCGTCACTTTTTCCATCGGCGTACTGCCCGCCCACGTCCGTTCTGTGATGGTGCGGGATGTATACGGAAGCGACGTGTATTACAGCGGCTTGACGTACGACCGTTCGATCACCGAAGCGGTCAACCGGATGATCACGGAAACAGACGCCAGCGGCGATCCCTTCTGGCACGGATGGACGCAGAACGGAAACAGCTATCTGATCATGACCAGGACGGTTCGGGAAGCGAAGAATCTGAGCCTGAGGACCATCGGCCATATCGCGGTGGTGATCGATATCCGCTCCATGGTGCGCAGCATCAATTCCGAGGTTCAGCAGGAAGCGGACGACATGGCATTTTGGCTGGATAACCAGTGCCTGTACCGGGGCGCGCTGTGTCCGGACGATCCCGGCGCCGACGATCTTACGCAGGAAAACTGGCAGGTGGTCGGGCGCGAAGGAAAAAAATACTTTGTGACCTATGTTCCCTTCCTGCAAGGGAGGATCCGCGTGATCAAATATATTGATTACGGCATGATCTATCAAACCCTCTGGCGGTCAGCGGGGGCCATTTTTGCCGGAATGTCCGCGGCCTTTATTCTTGCCGCGCTGCTGAGCAGAAAGCTGATCAACATCGTATTCAACCGCCTGGACAAGCTGACGGAAGCCGTGAAAGACGCGGAAAAGGGAAATTACCGCGTACAGGTGGACAGCGGCCTGCTGGCGGTGAACGATGAAGCAGGGGTGCTGGCCCGGCATTTCCAGAGCCTGATGGAACAGATGGATGAACTGATCAATCAAAAGCTGAGGCGCCAATTGTCCGAAGTGCAGGCGCAGAATCAGATGCTTCAGGCGCAGATCCGGCCGCATTTTCTCTACAACACGCTGGAAACGGTACACGCGATGGCTGTGCGCAGCGGGAACGATCCCATCGCCCGCATCGTCGTCAGCCTGTCCCGCCTGGTACGCGCTTCCTACAGGGGAGACGCCCTGGTATCCCTCCAGGAAGAGGCAGGGTTTGTGCGGGAATACCTGACGATCTACCGGATCCGCTTTGGCAGCAGGCTGGACGCGCAAATCAGCTACGATCCGGAGGACGATCGTATTTTCCTTCCGCGCATGACGCTCCAGCCTTTGATTGAAAACTCCGTTCAGTACGGTGTCATGAAAAAGACGGAAAAGGGATTGATCCGGTTGGGCGTATACCGGCGGAAAAACAGGGTCGTGATCAGTCTGTTTGACAACGGGATCGGGTTTTCCAAAGAACAGATCGATTATTATGAGCACCTTTCCACGGAAAACGTGCGGGAGATCCACGGGCTTGCCAATGTGCTGCTGAGGCTCAGGTTCGCTTTCGGTCAGAACGTGGATGTGCGTATTCGCAGCCATCCGGGACAATGGAGCAATATCAGCATAGCCTTTAACGGAATTGCGGAAAGCGAGGGCGGGCAGCATGCATAGAATCCTGCTGGTGGATGATGAACCGATGATCCTGGAGCATACGAAAGGGCTGCTGGACTGGAAATCCCTGGGCTGCGCCATCATCGGGCAGGCGCACAACGGAGAAGAGGGCCTGCATCTGATCCGTTCGCTGCATCCGGACATTGTGATCACGGACGTGGTCATGCCCGGCCTCACCGGCCTGGAAATGATGGACAGGGCCGCGGACCTGAACGATATCAGCTATCTCTTCCTTTCTGGATACCAGGAATTTGAATACGTGCGCCATGCCCTGCGGGCCGGGGCGGTGGATTACCTGCTCAAGCCGGTGGAGGCCGCCGACCTGAAAGGCGCGATTTTGCGGATGATGCGCCGCGGCCTGTCCGTGGAGGAGGACTATACGGCGCGGTACGGAGAAATCGTGGCCAAAGTGCTTTGCATGATCGACGAGCATTTTGCCGATCCGGATTTCTCGCTGAGCAGCATCTGCGAAAACGATCTGTTTATGAATGAAACGTATGTGGGCAGGCTGTTCCAGAAAAGGACAGGGCAGAAATTTACAGCCCGGCTTACGGAAAAAAGGATCGCGGAAGCAAAGAAGATGCTTCTGGCCAATCAGGACGCCTCCGTTACGGATATCGCGGAGCGGGTAGGCTTCAGCACCGCCAAGTACTTTATCGAATTATTCAAAAAAAGCGAAGGGGTCTCCCCCAGCCAATACCGCCAGCAGCAGATGCAATAAGTCATATTTGTGGGTATCCCAGGTTGGATTTGTGGCCTGTCGGAAATGATAAAAAGCTGGTACAATACAGACAGCTTGAGCAACAAAGGTTTTGCTCGAAAACACAGATCGAACAGGAGGTTTTATCCCATGAAAAAACTGCTTGCCGTATTGCTGGCCATGCTGATGCTGGCGGCGTGTGTTCCCGCTCTGGCGGAAGAGCCCGTCCGCGTTGCCTGGTGGGGTTCCGAAAGCAGCAACAAGGTCTATCTGACCTTCTCCGACATGTTTACCGAAGCCACCGGCATTGAATATGATGCCGAATACCTGTCCTGGGGCGACTATTGGACCAAGATCAACACCCTGGCCGCCGCCAACGACATGCCCGACATGGTGCGTATGGACTACGCCTACATCAAGAGCTATGTGGACAAGGGCCTGCTGCTGGACCTGACCCAGCTTGTGGCGGACGGCAAGATCGACCTGAGCGACGTGCCGGACAGCGCCATCAGCGGCGGACGCTTCGGCAACGGCCTGTACGGCATCAACGCCGGTTCCAACGGCCTGGTGCTGGCGGTCAACGCCAAGCTGGTTGCCGACGCGGGCATGGAGGTTCCCACCAATGAAATGACCTGGGCGGAATTTGTGGACTGGGCCATTGCATTCCATGAAAAGACCGGGCTGTACGGCACCGACCTGTTCAACCTGAAGGACTTCAACGTATACCGCATCTTTGCGCGGCAGCACAAGGAAGAGCTCTACAACGAGGCCCAGGACGCCGTGGGCTACTCCCTGGAGACCCTGACCGCCTATTTCACCGATCTTAAGAAGCTGCACGACGCCGGCGCGATCCAGAACGTGGCGGATGTGACCGTGGACATCGGCAAGGAAAACTATCCCTTCGCCAAGGGCGAAGCTGCCACCACCATGACCGTGACCGACAGCTACACCACCTACGCTAAGCTGCTGCGCGAGCAGTATGGCCTGCTGGAGCTGCGCATCATGCCCGGTTCCGCCGAAAACAAGGCCATGTTCGTCAAGCCCTCCCAGTTCCTGAGCATCTCCGCCAACTCCGAGCAGGTGGACAAGGCCGCTGCCTACATCAACCACTGGACCAACGATGAAGCCGCCAACCTCTTCATCAACGGCACCC
Source organism: Clostridia bacterium (assembly GCA_017550745.1). Classification (GTDB taxonomy): domain Bacteria; phylum Bacillota; class Clostridia; order Christensenellales; family Aristaeellaceae; genus RUG563. Next base: position 52,611 of record JAFZOG010000062.1, read on the forward strand.
GCGGCATCCCGATTTCCGCCAAGATCTCCAAGCTGGTGGCGTCCAACCTGGATGATATCTCCGCCCTGGCTTTCGATTACATGCAGGTGATGGCCGAGTATTCTTCCGACCTGTACGCGCCCGATCCCGCCGCCCATACCGAAATCAGCGACGAGTTCGTCAGCCAGATGACCAGCGTGCTGTTTGGCAACGCGACCCCTGAAGAAGCCGCCCAGAAGCTGATTGATTTCTCCAACAAGGCGCTGAACAACTGATGAACATTGCTGCAGGAGCCAGCGGAGGGTCATCCTTCGCTGGCTCCTGTTTGTCAGCAGGCAGGAGGGTTTTTTACATGACAACGGCTGTCAAGCGTTTGCCGGCGTCGCAGGCCGCGCGGATGCGGAAAAGGAACACCAACCTGGCAGGGTATGCGTTTATCCTGCCCTGGCTGATCGGGCTGGTCGTGTTCACTTCGATCCCGATGTTTTATTCCCTGTATCTGTCCTTCACCAAATACGACGCGCTGAGCGCGCCCAAGTGGATCGGCGTTGCGAACTACGTGAACATGGTGCAGGACGACACCTTCTGGAAGGCGCTGGGCGTAACGTTCAAATACGTGTTCCTGCTGGTGCCGCTGCGCCTGGCTTCCGCGCTGGCGGTGGCGCTGATTCTGACCACGAATCATAAAGGGGTCAGCCTGTACCGCACGGCGTACTATGTACCGTCCCTGCTGGGCGGTTCGGTGGCCATCGCCATCATCTGGGCCAGGATCTTCGGGTCCAACGGCGCGTTCAACGGCATCATTTCCGCCCTGTCCGGCACGGTGTTTTCCTTTAACTGGGTGGGCGAAATCTCCACCGCGCTCTATTCCCTGATCCTGCTGGGCTGCTGGCATTTCGGCTCGTCCATGCTGATTTTCGTATCGGGCATCAAGCAGATCCCCGCCTCCTATTACGAAGCCGCGCTGCTGGACGGGGCCAATTCCTGGCAGAAATTCCGGTACATCACGCTTCCCGCCCTTTCGCCCGTGATCTTCTTCAATCTGGTGCAGGGCATTATCAACGCGTTCAAAGCGTTTTCAGAGGCCCTGATCATTACGGACGGCGGCCCGCTGAACAGCACGATGCTGTTTGCGCTCTATATATACAAGCAGGGATTCTCCTACTTTAAGATGGGTTACGCCTGCGCCATGAGCTGGGTTCTGCTTGTGATCATATCCATCTTTTCCATCTTTGTTTTCAAGAGCTCAGACAGCTGGGTCCATTATGAATCATAAGGGAGGCGGATGACATGCAGATCACGGCAAAATCAAATCCCATGGCGACCCGGAAAACTTTGCGTTCCATCCGCTTCCACGCGCTTGCCGCGCTCTTTGGCATCGTGATGCTGTATCCGCTGCTGTGGATGTTCGCAAGCTCCCTTAAGCCCAATGAAGAAGTGTTCACCACCGTCGCTTCGCTGATCCCCTCCAAAGTCACCTGGGAGAATTACAGGATCGGCTGGGAATCCTCCGGGCGCTATACCTACGGCACCTATTTCGGCAATTCCCTGATCATTGCCGTCTTTTCCACCGTCGGCGGCGTCGTTTCCTCTTCCCTGGTGGCCTTTGGCTTTGCCCGTATCCCCTTCAGGGGATCGAAAGCCTTCTTTGCCGTCATGATGGCCACCATGCTGCTGCCGCAGCAGGTGCTTCTGATTCCCCAATACATCATGTTCAAAAGGTTCGGCTGGATCAATACGTACCTTCCGATCATCGTTCCGCAGTTCTGCGGCGTACCGTTTTTCATTTTCCTGAACATGCAGTTTATGCGCGGCGTTCCCAGAGAACTGGATGAAGCCGCGGAAATCGACGGCTGCGGCTGGTTCAATAAATACTTCAGGATCATGCTGCCCCTCTCCGTTCCCTCCCTGATCACATCGGCCGTTTTTGCGTTCTACTGGTCCTGGCAGGAGTTCCTGGGCCCCCTGATCTATATCAGCAAGCCCAAGCTCTATCCCGCCTCCATTGCGCTGAAAATGTTTTCCGATCCCGCCACGCAGACCAACTGGTCCGGCCTTTTTGCCATGACCACGCTGTCGATTATTCCAGTTTTGCTGGTGTTTCTCTTCCTGCAAAAATACCTGGTGGAGGGTGTCGCGACAACCGGCTTGAAAGGATGACCGCTGTTCCGGAGGAACGAAAGCAGGAACAATATAAAACAGCCCGCCAGACCGGTTCCGATGATGCTCGGCCCATGTCTGGCGGGCTTGCTGTTTTATCAGGATCAGTCCAGGTCTTCTCCGTTGCTGGCGATCACCTTTTGATACCAATAGAAGGAATCCTTGCGGACGCGCTTCATATCCTTGAGATCAAACTCGTCGCGGTTGACGAAGATAAAGCCGTAGCGCTTGACCATCCCCTCATGGGTGGAGATCAGGTCGATGGCGGACCAGGGGCTGTACCCCATCACCTGGCAGCCGTCGGTCACAGCCAGCCGCATCTGGCGGATGTGGTCGCGGAGGTAATCGATGCGATACGGGTCGTGGACGCTGCCGTCCGCCTCCAGCTTGTCATAGGCGCCCAGGCCGTTTTCGGTGATCATCATGGGCAGGTGGTAGCGGGAATAAACCTCGCGCAGCGTGGCGCGGAAACCTTCCGGATCGATCTCCCAGCCGAACTGCGTGGTGGGCAGGCTGCCGTTGCGGGCCATCGCGTATACGCCTGGCACGCCTACGCGCTCATCCTTCTTGGCTCTGTCACCCCCATCCTTTTCCGTGCCGTCGGAAGCCTCCACGGTGGAGGTGCTGTAATAGTTGAAGGCAATGAAATCCGGGCGCGCCTGGCGCATGATCTCCATATCGCCGGGCTGGATGACCGGCAGGGCGCCGTTTTCCTCCAGCCAGGCCCAGACGATGGGATTGTAATAGCCCCACACGGCCATATCCAGATACAGCCAGTTGCGGATGGCGTTGAAGTTCTGGGCGGCCAGCACGTCGGCGGGCTTGCAGGTCTTGGGATAGACCAGGCTGATATTCGGCGCGGGGCCGATCTTCGCGCCGGGCACCATTTCGTGGAGCAGCTTCATGGCCTTTGCCTGGGCCAGCAGCATGTGGTGATTGTGCTGGTAAAGCTGCTTGATGACGCTTTCTTCCTTGTTCAGATTGGCGGTGCCGATGGCCTCCCCCACCAGGGTCAGCATGTTCTGCTCGTTGATCGTCAGCCAGTATTTGACGCGGTCGCCGAAGTTTTCAAACAGGATACGGCAGTAATCCACGAATTCGTCCACCGATTCCCGCCGGCTCCAGCCGCCTTTTTCGCTCAGCGCGGCGGGCAGGTCAAAGTGGAAGATGGTCACAAAAGGCTCAATGCCGTATTTCAGGCAGGTGTCGATCAGGTCGCTGTAATAAGCGACGCCCTTGGGATTTACCTCGCCCGTTCCCTGGGGCAGGATGCGGGTCCAGGCGATGGAAAAGCGGTACTCCTTGAAGCCCATCTCCGCCATCAGCGCAATGTCCTCCCGATAGCGGTGGTAGTGGTCCGCGCACACATCCAGCTCTGACGTGCCCGGCGGCACCCGCTTGATGTCCTGCACAGAGGGGCCCTTGCCATCCTCCCGGTTCGCGCCTTCCACCTGATAGGCCGAGGTGGACGCGCCCCACAGAAATCCCGCGGGGAAAGGCTTCAGGGTTTTATAGTTCATGGAAACAGCTCCTTTCGTTCATCGGGGCTTTCAGCCGGCAGAAAAAGGCAGAAAGCAGGAGGCTCTATCATGCGTTCACTTCACATAAATACCGCGTGAAGCTGATGATTCGATATAACCTCCGCTTCCTGCCTCCTGCCTGATGTAAGCCTCCGGTCAGCCCTTCACCGCGCCGATCATCACGCCGCTGACAAAATAACGCTGCACGAAGGGGTACAGGATCATCATGGGGATGACGGAAACCATGATGGTGGCGTATTTGATCAGGGGACGGTAGATCATCACGTCCTGGCCGTCGGCGTCCGCCACGATGCTGTTTTCAGAGGATTGCAGCACGATCTCCCGCAGCACCAGCTGCAGCGGATACTTGGGGCGGGCCTTGGGCAGGTAGATGGAGGCGTTGAACCACTCGTTCCAGTGCATCACGCCGTAGAAGAGCACGATGACCATGATAATGGCCTTGCTGACGGGGAGGATGATTTGCAGCAGGATGCGGAAGTGGCCCGCGCCGTCGATGCGCGCAGCCTCCAGCAGCTCCTCGGGAATCCCGGCGAAGGAGGTGCGCATGATGATGATGTTGTACGCGTTGACAGCGCTGGTGAGGATCACGGCCCATACGCTGTTCAGCAGTCCCAGATTGCGAACCAGGATGAAGGTGGGCACCAGGCCGCCGTTGAACATCATCGTGAACAGGACGATGGCGGAAAACAGCGGGCCCCAGTACAGTTTTTTCCTGGACATGACGTAGGCGGCCAAAATATTGAGCACCAGGCCGATGGCCGTGGAGGAAACCACATACAGGATGGTGTAGCCGTAGGAACGCACGATGGAGGAATTGCTGAACACCAGCTTGTAGCCGCCCAGCGTGACTTCTCCCAGCGGGTGCAGGATCAGCCCGGAAAAGGCGCTGATCTTCAGCGGATCGCTGATGGAGCCCATCAGCACGTGCCAGATGGGCAGGATAAAGATCAGGCTCAGCAGCACCAGGCCGATGGTGTTGAAAACCGCGAAGATCTTTTCGCCACGTGTTCTTTTCAGCATATTTCTTCGCCCCCCTTACCACAGGCTGGTGTCGCCGATCCTGCGGCTGATCTGGTTGGCCAGGAACAGCACCAGCAGGTTGATCAGCGAATTGAACAGGTTGATGGCGGTGGAGTAGGAATAGTCCGCATCCACCAGGCCCACGCGGTACACATAGCTGGCGATGATGTCGCCCGTCTCGTAGGTGGCGGGGGAATACATCAGGATGGTCTTTTCATAGCCGACGCCCATGATCTGGCCCAGGCGCAGGATCAGCAGCACCACGATGGTGGTGGCGATGCCCGGGATGGTAACATGGACGGTCTGCTGCCAGCGGTTCGCGCCGTCGATGGTGGCGGCCTCATACAGCTGCGGGTCGATGGCGGCCAGGGCGCTGATGAAGATGATGCTGTTGTAGCCCAAATGCTGCCACAGGTTGGACCCCACGTAAAGCGTACGGAACCATTGGGGCGAGGAAATCAGCGCGCCCCCTGACCAGCCGAAGACCTCCGCCAGCTTTGTCAGCGCGCCGTTGGATTTGCAGAAGTCGAACAGGATGGACACCACGACCACGACGGAGATGAAGTAGGGCAGGTAGGAGATGGTCTGGGTGACCTTCTTGAACTTCGAGTTGCGCACCTCATTCAGGCAGAGGGCAAAGACGATGGGCAGCGGGAAGGAGAAGATCAGGCCGTACACACTGATCAGCAGGGTGTTGCGAATCAGCCGCCAGGCATACGGGGAATTGAAGAAGCGGATAAAGTTATCCAGGCCGATGAACTTGCTGCCCCAAATGCCCTTTTTGATCTGGAACTTCTGGAAGGCCATCACAATGCCGCCCATGGGAATATAGTTGAAGATGATGAAATAAGCCAACACAGGCAGCGCCATCAGGTACACGGCCCAGTTGGCCCGAAAATCCCGGGCCACGATGGCGCCCCAGCTCAGCTTTTTTACGGCTGGCTTATAGGCTGCTTTCGCAGGTGTGTTTGCCACAGTGAGCACCCCCAAGTCGATTTGAAAAGGGAGCGGCTATGAGGAACCGCTCCCCGATTGGACGCGTGAAGGAATCAGCGGGCGTAGTAACGATCCAGGGCAGCCTGCTGCAGCTCGATGCAGCGTTCGATGCCCATGCTCTTTAAGGTGTCGCGATAGGCGTCGTATTCATCCAGGCTCATGTCGCCTTTGATGAACTTCACGTTGCATTCCTGCACATAGGTCTCGATGTCGGTGTACAGGGAGGAGTACTCCGCGCCTTCATCCACGGTCTTTGTCAGGTTGGTGGGAATAAAGTTCTTGGCTTCGTAGGTGGTCCAGATCTTGTGGGCCACGGAGCGCTCGCCGGGCATCTGCTCGATCTGGGCGGCTTCCACGCGGATGGGCGGGTTCTTGCTCCAGTACTTCACCAGGACGGTGGCGGAGTCCATGCCGTCGGGGTTGGCGTAGCGGAAGTTATAGTCGCCGATGCGGTGGCCGTCCTCCGCCTTGTACCACACGCGACCTTCTTCAGAGGGCACGCCGTAGTTGGCATTCCAGAAGTTGTCGGCGGCATAGAAGGTGTCCAGCCAGCGGACAGCCAGCTCGGCGTATTCGCTGTCGGCGCTCACGTTGTGGCAGTAGCCGGTCATGGAATGATAGTTGTTGGTGGCCACGCGGAAGGCGGGATCGGGATCGTCCGCGTTCTTCTTGGGCTGCTTGGCGGCAACCGCCCAGAAGTCGGGGTTGCTGGCGCCGCGGGTGATGTAAGCGTCGGTCATGCGGGTGCCCCAGTCGATCAGGGCGCCGATCTTGTCGTTGAGGATCATATCGTTGTCCGCGGCGACGCCGGTAGACTTGCGGGTGGAGAAGTCGGGATCCAGGATGCCCAGCTCATACCAGCGGTGCATCATTTCCAGGTATTCTTTGTAGGCGTCCTGCATGGGGCCGTACTTGATCGTGCCGTCTTCCATGTACCAGTAAGGCGCGATGCCGAAGCCGGCCATGAACTCGCCGTAGTCGATGCCGTATTTGCTGGTATAGAAGGGAGCTTCGATGCCAAGCTCATTTTTGAAGGCCAGCAGCACATCTTCCCACTCGGCATAGGTGGTGGGAACTTCCTTGCCCACCTTGTCCAGGAAGTCCTTGCGGATGGACAGGCCCTGGTCGGCATAACCGGTTTCCATGTTCTTCCAGAAGCCCCACAGGCCGTACATCTTGCCTGTGTCGGTGAAGCAGTCCTTGCGGCCGTATTCCAGATTGTCCATCCAGCTCACATAGTTGGGGCACCAATCCAGATGCTCGGCGATATCCAGGAAGTAGCCGTCCTCAATGGCGGCGTCCATGCCGTCGCGGTACATGTAGGAAGCCGGCTGGGCCACTACGATGTCGGGCATATCCTCCTGCGCGAACAGCAGGTTGAAGGATTCACGCTCGTTGCCGCTGGGGGGCACGATGAAGTCGATATGCACGTTGGTCTTTTCTTCCAGCCACTGCCAGAATTCACCGTCGTTGAAATCCGCCAGGCTGCCCATGGAGCCTGCGTTGGGATACCACATGGTCAGGGTGACCTTTTCCTGGGTCAGCGGATAGGTCTGCTGATCTACCTCGCCGAAGGCGGTTTCGTCGGCCAGCGCGGCGGCGCACATGGCGAACACCATGATGGCGGCCAGCACGAGTGAAAGGAACTTGCGCATCTTCATACAGGGTATCCTCCTCTTATAAATGAACGTTTTGGTGGATATGCCACCTTTTTTGCTATTATACCAGAGGGAACACGGCATGTCAATGTATGGATTGAGAAACAGCAAAATTCTTGTTACTGCTCAGCCACCCCTGGAGAACCAACGAAGAAACGGAACAAGAGGGGGATTGTCAAGGGGTTCTCCCTTTGACTGAAATCCGCAGCGGCGGCGTGTACGGCGCGAGGACGGAAAATTTCTGTAAGGAGCGTAGACG
>JAFZOG010000063.1 GCA_017550745.1 Clostridia bacterium
GGCTGCCGGGACGGACGAGGTGGTCAATCAGGCTGTGGAAATCGGCGGCAAAACATATACCGTTACCTGCGTGTCCGTGGGCAACCCCCACTGCGTGGTGTTCTGCGACGCTATCGACGGCATCGACCTGAGCGCCGTGGGTCCGCAGTTCGAGTACGCGCCCATCTTCCCGGAGCGGGTAAACACGGAGTTTGCCCGGGTCATCAATAGAAACACGCTGCGCCTGCGGGTCTGGGAGCGGGGGAACGGGGAAACCCTGGCCTGCGGCACCGGAGCCTGCGCGGTGGCCGCCGCCGCCGTGCGCAACGGCTACTGCGAGCCGGGGAGGGACATCATTGTCAAGCTCCCCGGCGGCGACCTGACGGTCAACTGTACCCCCGACAGGATCACCCTCACCGGCGAGGCCGTTCATGTTTTCGAAGGAACGACGGAACTGTGACGGAAGATATAAAAAGGTCTGGCGCTTACGCGGCGTCAGACCCTTTTGAAATATCCCGACTGCACTTTCAATTGTCCCTGCTCATGCTGCCGGCGGGGAAGATTACCTTTCCACCCGCTGCCGAAACAAGCCGTGCTGATTGCAGTACCAATACAGCCAGCCGCCGCCCCTGCGGAAAAACCGGGCCTCGGCGGTGCCTTCCGGATAGAGCGCTTTCATTTCAAAGCGGTCGCCGGTCACGTAGGCGAAGAAGGAAAGATAGTGATCCTTCGCCATATCGTGTTCGGCGGAAACGTAATACTCATCCTCGATCTTTTCCAGCCGCACGGCATGGGCCGCGTCCGCTTCCTCGGCTTCCAGCGCGGGCAGGGTGACGCCGCAGCAGGAGACCAGGGCTTCCCCCTTTGCGCGGATCACATTCCCGCAGATGGGGCAAACATAGATTTTACTGCGCAGCAGGTTGGAGGCGCGGTTGGTGTTCTCGACGGCCTTGCCGGACAGCAGCTCGGGCACGGAAATGCGCAGGGCCTTCGCCAGCGGCTCCATCAGCGTAATATCGGGCAGCCCCCGGCCCGTTTCCCATTTGGACACAGCCTTGTCGCTCACGCCGATCCTGTCGGCCAGGCCGGCCTGCGTCATGCGCTGCTTTTCCCGGAGCGTTTTGATCGTGGCTCCGGTCACATAATGATCCATGAGAAATCACTCCTTTCGCGGAAAGCATAACAGATTCAGCGCCGGAATACAACCTACGCTTCGTAGAGGTACGCCATGGATTACACGCATTCCTATCTTTCCCCGCTGGGCCGCATCACGCTGGCAAGCGACGGCGAAAGCCTGACCGGCCTGTGGTTCCCGGGGCAGAAGTATTTCGCGTCCACGCTGGGAGCGGAGCATGAAGAAAAAAGCCTGCCCATTTTTACAGAAACGGACAGGTGGCTCAGGATTTACTTCGGCGGAAAGGAACCTGATTTCACCCCGACCCTGCGCATGCGGGGAACCGCGTTCCGCAAAGCGGTCTGGTCCGCCCTACTCGGCATCCCCTACGGCCGGACCGCGACCTACGGGGACATCGCCCGGCAGCTGGGCCTTTCCCCCATGTACGCCCGGGCTGTGGGCAGCGCGGCGGGGCATAACCCCCTTTCCATCATCATCCCCTGCCATCGCGTGGTCGGCGCGGACGGCAGCCTGACCGGCTACGCGGGCGGCCTGGACAGAAAAATCAAGCTGCTGGCCTTGGAGCATTCCCATTCAGCTAACGCTGAATGGTACGAAAGAAAGCGGAATCAGGATTCCGCTTTCTTTCGATGCATCAATTTCCTGTAAAAAGGAATTTTCGCAAGCGAAAACGCTCTTTTTACGGCCGGAAATTGATAAAGGAAGCAACATTCTGTTGCCTGCCCGGGGCCTTCCGGCCCGCCCTACGCTGAAAACCGGCCCAAGGGCAGGTTTTCCGGGCGCTTCGGGCCCCGGCGACGTACACGCCGCCGCCTGCGGATTACAGTCGGGGGAGCTCCCCCGAC
>JAFZOG010000064.1 GCA_017550745.1 Clostridia bacterium
GACCTTCTGGGTGTAGATGTTGCGGATGTCCTGCTTTTTCATGGTGTGTTCCTTTCCGGGCTCTCGGCCCTGTCGATTTGAAAGCTGTGGCTGGCGCGGGCTTACTTGGCCTCGCGGATTTCGAAGCGGGTCTTCCCGCCGGTGAAGGGGTTGTTGCGCTCCTCGATTTCGAAGCGGCGCTTCATGGCCTGTGCCTGCTCGAGGGTTTTGGTGCCGCCGACCAGACAGCCGCGGCTGTTGTAGATGTGGTAGCGGACGCCGATGTGCTTTCCGTAGGCGATGGCCTGATTCCGGTTCATCATGGGGTGTACCTCCTTGGACTGTGTGCCCTGCTTGATTTGGAAGCTGTGCGGCTTCCCACGACCGGGCGTTTCCTGTGCCCGGTTTCGGCCCGGTGCCACCGGGCCCTCATCAGGCGGGTCGGTTTCAAAGCTGTGCCCTCCTCGGTGTGCGCCGCCGGGTTCAGGAAGCCCGGCGGGTGGTCGCATCCCCGTTCCTCCAAGCCGCGTTGCCGGGCATGTGCTTGAGCAGGTGTGTCCGGGCGGTCTTGAACTCCTCGCCGTTCATGCCCAGCCGCAGGAGCCAGCACCGGAAGGTGTACGCGGGGTTGTCGGTGACCGGGCGGGCCGGGCTCGCGGAAGCCACCGTCAGGGCTTGGTGGGAAATCGCAAGGCAAAGCTGGATGTAGGCTTTGACCTCGCCCGCGTGGAGGGTCGAGTTGAAGGCGCGGAACTCGATGGTGCCCTTTTGGAAAACGCTGTGGAGGTTCAGCAGGTGGTAGCGGCTGGAGTCGTAGTGCTGGTGTGCGTGCCATTCCCAGTTCCGATCGTCGTACCAAATCCGGGCGAAGTCCTCGGAGGTCTGCGGGCGGCGGCGGTTCAGGGTGGCGAGGAAGTCGGGGTCGACGGGCTGGCACCAGCGGTCGCGGCGTTCCGGGCTGATTTGGAGGGCTTGGGTCAGGAGGTCTTCCTTGGCGTTGACCAAGTTGACCAAGTTGCGCAGGGTTCGCGGGGTGTGCCCGCCGAGCCCGACGTGCACGTGGATGCCGCAGGAGGGGTCGGCGTGTGCCCCAGCCGCCCGGAGGGCCCGGACGCAAGCCTGCACCGTTTCGATGTCTTCCCAGCGGCAAATCGGGCTCACGAACTCGGTGCCTTGGTCGCGACCGCCCGCGATGCTGGCGTCGGAAACGCACTTCCACCGCCGCCCGTCCGGCGCGGTGACCTCCCAAGCGTCGTAGGTGCCGCCCGTGTGCCGGACGGTCGCGCCTTCGCCGAGGGTTTCCGCGATGGCCCTCGCGGCGCGTTCGCGGGTGATGCGGTTGACTTCGATTTCGATGCCGAAGGTCTGGGTTTTCATGGGGTGTGCTCCTTTCGCCCGGCGGCGGCTTTTCCCGCCCGCCCGGTTGTGCCTTCTGGGCGGTTTCCCGCCCGGCGCGTACATCCATCACTCTGCCGGGCCGAAAAGTCAACGGTTTTTTTTGCGAAAAAAGGGGCCGCGCTTCCTTATACATGCGCGTAGGGCCCCAGAAAAAAACCGAAAAAAACCCGGTTTTTTTTCGCCGGGCGGGCACACCCGCCGCCCGGAACCGCCGCCCGGAAGCCCGCCGGAAACCCGCCCGGGCACACCCGCCCGGAAGCCGCCACCCGCCCGCCGGGCACACCCGCCGCCGGAAGCCGACCGCCGGACCGGGCACACCGCCGCCCGGAAACCCGCCGCCGCGACCGGGCACACCCAGCCGCCGGAAGCCCGCCGACCGCCCGCCAGGCACACCCGCCCGCCCGGAGCCCGGGCACACTTCGCCGCTTTGCTCTGGTGAAGTCCTGTGCCTGGGGAGGGGGTGGTCAGATCCCTTGGTGTACCTGGCGGCGACCGCGCCCCCCTCACGCGTGAATTTCCGACAAATTCGGGGGTGGGGGTATCGGCCCTGCCACATAAAAAAGCCGTCCTTTTGGCGGACGGTGAAGGAGGAACCATGAATACGAGCCTGAACATGCAGACAATGCCCATTGACCGGCTGAAGCCTGCAAAATACAACCCCAGAAAAGACCTAAAGCCGGGCGATCCTGCGTATGAGAAGATCAAGCGCAGCCTGCACGACTTCGGGTATGTCGATCCCATCGTCTGGAATGAGGTCACTGGGAACATCGTCGGCGGACACCAGCGCTACAAGGTGCTGAAGGCCGAAGGCGCGACCGAGGTGGACTGCGTTGTGGTGCACATCGAGAATCCCTCGGATGAGAAGGCTCTGAACATTGCGCTCAACAAGGCCACTGGCGACTGGGAGCCCACAGCCCTGGCTGACCTGCTGCAGGATCTGCAGAGCGCCGGATATGATCTTGGTGCGACGGGTTTTGACGCTGCCGAGGTGGATGACCTGTTCTCGAAGGTACATGACAAGGATGTTCATGATGATGACTGCGAGATCGACCCGGAAACGGTCAACGTCTATGTGCGGCTCGGCGACATCTGGACGCTGGGCAGGCACCGGATGATGTGCGGAGACAGCACTTCCCCGGAAGCGGTGGATTTGCTCATGGATGGGATCAGAGCCAACCTGGTCGTGACCGATCCTCCGTACAACGTTGCGTATGAGTCCGCTGACGGAAAGAAGATCCAGAACGACAGTATGGCGGACGAGCAGTTCTTCGCCTTCCTGCTTGCTGCTTTCAAGAATATGGCAGCGCATATGGCCGAGGGCGGCAGCGCGTACATCTTCCATGCGGACACCGAGGGGCTGAACTTTCGCCGGGCTTTCAAGGAGTCCGGCTTTCATATTTCCGGGGTATGCATCTGGGTGAAGAACAGTCTGGTGCTAGGCCGCAGCCCTTACCAGTGGCAGCACGAGCCTGTGCTCTATGGATGGCTTCCCAACGGAAAGCACAAGTGGTTCGCCGACCGGAAGCAGTCCACCATCTGGAACTTCGACAAGCCCAAGAAGAGTGCCGATCACCCGACAATGAAGCCGATTCCGCTGCTGGCCTATCCCATCAAAAACAGCAGCGCACCGAACGCGGTGGTGATGGATCTGTTCGGCGGCAGCGGCTCCACCCTCATTGCCTGCGAACAGACCGACCGTATCTGCCGGACGATGGAGCTCGACCCGAAGTATGCGACGGTGATAGTTGAGAGGTTCCGGCTCGAATACCCGGATCAGGAGATCACAGTACTGCGGGACGGGCAGACAGTTCCCTATGACAGCATCGTCACAGGCAGTTAAGCTGCCCACAAAAACACACTTTTCCGGAGACAGTATCCAGACACTATCCCTGGAAAAACACACTTTTCAAGCAGAAACGGAGGTGAAAACCAATGGCTGTAAGAGGAAGAAAGCCCCTACCCACGGCATTGAAAGAACTGGAGGGCGACCGGGGCAAGGGCAGACGGCCCCTGAACAAGGATGAGCCGACCCCATCCCAGGAAAACGTGAAGTGCCCCACTTGGCTGATGCCGGAAGCGAAAAAGGAATGGAAGCGCCTGGCTCCCTCCCTGATTGCCATGGGTATTCTCACCGACCACGACATGGAAGCCTTCGCCGGTTACTGTCAGGCATATGCCAGATGGCGCGAGGCTGAAGAATTCCTGTCCCAGCACGGCACCATCTTTAAGACGCCCAGCGGTTATGTGCAGCAGGTGCCACAGGTCAGCATTGCCATGCAGAACCTGAAGATCATGCAATCGTTCTGTGCGGAGTTCGGCCTGACGCCTGCCAGCCGGGCACGGCTCTAACAAAATATGCCTACTCCTGCCGCTTCTCCGACCGTATCTTCTACTGTCGGACTCAAAAACATGGTGATCGCCCCGCTGACGGTCGACACCGAGGAAACTCTGACCTATGGCGATCTGCAGCTGGTGGCTGGTGCCATTGAAGCCAGCATCGCCCCTGAGAACGCCGATCCGGACATCCAGTACGCCGACGACATCGAGTTCGATGTTCTGTATCCCGATCCGGAGCTCACATTCACCACGAAAATGGCGGACATTCCGCTGTCCATCCAGGAGCAGATCTTTGGCAACCAGATCGATGACAACGGCGTTCTGATCCGATCCGCTTCCGACAAGCCTCCGTATTTCGCGGTCGGTTTCAAGAGCGAGAAATCCAACGGTAAGTATCGCTATGTCTGGCTGTACAAGGTTCGCGCAAAACCGCTGACGGAGAACTACGCCACCAAGGAAGGCACCACTATCACCCGCCAGACCGGTGACGTGGAGTGGACGGCCATCAAGCGTACCAATGACGGTCGCTACCAGGCTGTCGCTGATGAAGGAGAGAACGGCTTTACCGCCGCTATGGGCGAAACCTTCCTGCAGTCCGTGTATACGCCTGTGATCACGTCGCCCAGTCCGTAACCATCACCCTGCTGCCGCATGGCCATGACGCTGTGCGGCAGCGCATTTTCTGAGTTTTGGAGGAAATGATCATGATTACCTGTACGCTCGGTGAAAAGAAATATACGGTGGACTTCGTTTCCGGCAGGGCACTGCGCGAAATGGAGCCTGCTTCCAAAATGTATGGCAGGCTGGTGCGCCTGTCGCAGGACGCGACCGAAGGCAAAGATGTCTCCCAGGAACAGCTGACCGTAACGGACGCGCTGGATACCATGGTGAAGTGGTTCTGCATCCTGTTCAATAACCAGTTTACGCCGGATGAGGTCTATGACAACTATCCCGCTGACCGTCTGATGCATGACATCGCGCTGGCCCTGATGGCTGTGCAGACCCAGACCACGGAGGTGTTGGACACTTTCCCTACGATTCCGGTGGTTCAGGAAGCGGAACAGATTCTGGCGGAGGCGGAGAATCCGGAAGTGACCATTCCGCAGGAACCCTGACGCTGCCAGAATATATCTATGCCACCTATAACGAACTGCTGAAGTCCGGATGGAGAATGACGGAACTGGATGCAATGGACATGCTGGGTTTCCTTCGCCTGCGGGCATGGGATGCCCGGCGGGAACAGGAAAAGAAGAAGCCGCGGCACCGCTTCATTGATGAAGTCTGGCCGGGCGTTAAGCCATAACGGGAGGTGAAACTCATGGCAGAAACCCTACGCGAACTGGTGGTCGCGCTGTCGCTGGATTCCAGCAATTTCTCGCGCAATATGCGCACCATCAACCAGCAGATCAAGGAAGCCGAGTCCACCTTCCGTCTGGCCGGGGCTGGCGTTGAGAACTACGAAAAGACTATCGCAGGCACGGAAGCCAAGCTGTCCATGCTGGGACAGAAGCTCACCCAGCAGCAGCGAGCCGTGGAACAGTACAGCCGTGCTCTGGTTGCCGCCAATGATAAACTGAAGGAAAATTACGACCGCCATCAGGACTACACCCAGCGGCTGGAGCAGGCCAGAGGTCGTCAGGAAGACCTGCGGTTTGAGGTGGAAGCGGCTACCGTCGCCTATGAAAACTACCGTGATTCCCTTGGTGAAACCGACTCCGCCACAATCGCAGCCAAGCAGAATCTGGAGCGGTATCAGGAAGAATACGCGGAAGCAACCGAAGAGGTCAATAAGCTGGAGGGCCAGGTTAAAGCCCTGCAGAAGACCATGCAGAACAGCGCCGACGCTGTCAGCAAGGCCCAAACCGATCTGAACAACGCCAAGGCTGGCGTGCGGGAAACGGAAGCGGAAATCCGGAAGCTGACGGAACAACTGTACAGGATGCAGTCCGCCTGGACACAGGCCGGTGAAGCCCTGACCGCCATCTCCAAAAAGTGCGAAACGATCTCCAAGGCCATGACCAAGGCCGGGAAAACTCTCACGACCAATATCACAACGCCCATTGTTGCCCTGGGTACCGCTGCCGTAAAAGCGAGTATTGATTATGAATATGCCTTTGCCAACGTCCGGAAAACAGTGGACGCCACCGAGGAAGAATATGAACAGCTGTCTCAGTCCGTCAAGCAGATGAGCACAGAAGTGGCCGCTTCCGCTGAGGATATCGCGGAGGTCATGTCCATCGCCGGTCAGCTGGGCATTGAGAATGAACACCTGGCAGAGTTTACTCGCACCATGATCGACCTGGGCAACAGCACGAATATGGTCGCCGCCGACGCAGCCAGTCAGGCTGCACGTTTTGCCAATATCATGGGAATGAGCCAGGATAAGTTCCAAAACCTCGGCTCCACGCTGGTGGATCTGGGCAACAACTATGCCACTACCGAATCAGAAATCATGGAGATGTCCCTTCGTCTTGCCGGTGCTGGCAAGCAGGTGGGTTTATCGGAAGCGCAGATTATGGGCTTTGCCGCAGCGCTTTCTTCTGTCGGCATTCAGGCCCAGATGGGCGGCTCCGCTTTTTCCAAGGCGTTGATAAAAATGGAAGTCGCCGCTGCGACGGGCGGTGAAGCCCTGGACGATTTTGCAAAGGTCTCCGGGATGACGGCATCCGAGTTTAAGTCCCTGTGGGAACGGGATGCTGCTTCCGCATTTCAGGCGTTTATCGTGGGCCTGTCCAAAATGGACGAGCAGGGCGTCAGCGCCATCAAGACTCTGGACGACATCGGGATCGCGGAGATCCGGCTTAGAGACACACTGTTGAGGGCGACAAACGCCACGGAGCTCTTCAGCAAGACACAGGTTACCGCCAATGCCGCGTGGGAAAAGAACACTGCCCTGACTACGGAAGCCAACAAGCGATATGCCACCACGAAATCCCGTCTGACCAACCTGAAGAATACGGCGCTCATGTTTGCCCGGCAGATCGGTGATGACCTGAATCCGACGATCCAGAAGATTATCGACATGGCAAACAACCTGCTGCAGAAGTTCCTGTCACTGGATCAGAGCCAGCGGGAATCCATCGTGAAGTGGGCCGCGTTTGCCGCCGCCATCGGCCCGGTTGTTCTGGTTTTGGGAAAGGTTGTCGGCGCTGTCGGCACCGTCACCGGAGCTCTGGGGAAAGCCTTCACGGCCATCGGCAAGTTCTCCGCATCGGTCTCTATGGCGGGCGGAGGGATCGGCGGACTGATCAAGGTGCTGGCTTCCTCCAAGGTGGCCATGGTAGCCCTTGCTGCCGCACTGGTCTATGGCGCTGTAAAGCTGGTGGATGTCGCATCCGGCGCGAAAGCAGCCCGCGAAGCGCTGGAAGGCATGGCGAAAACAGCAAAGTCATGGAAGGAAACCGCTGCTGAAACCTTCTACGGCAGCAGCCAGGGGCTTTCCTTTTTTGGCATGAGCAAGGATGACTTCAAGCGTGAAACTGGAAACAGCCGGGAATGGCTGAACGGCCTGCTGGCCGTGTGGTCGGACGGAAAGAAGGAAACCAATGAGATCGTCACGGAATGGACAGACTCCTTCAAAAGCCTGACCGCCAGCACCCGCACGGAACTGGAAAACCTGAAGAAAACCGCCGATGACGCAGGCTATTCTTCTGTGTCCAGCCAGCTCCAGGCGGACATCGATATGCTTGACGCCATGGACGCGGAGATCGCCAAACTCCTGAAGAAACGCCAGAATAAAAACCTGACGGAGAAGGATAAAATCCGGCTGCAGGAACTGATCGATACCCGCGAGGCCATTGAGGTCAAATATCATCTCTCTGCTGCTGACACGGACGGCTTTGACACCATCCGGAACAAGGTGGAAGCAGAGGTCGCTCGTGCTGAAGCACGCGGGCAGGAAGTCAGTGCCACGGTCTATGAAAACGCTATGGTTGCCGCCGCCGAGGGTATGGCAGCTGTCAACAGTTCTCTGGATGAGCAGTATGACAAGGAATACGCCCTGATCCAGCTGATTGAGGACAGTACCGAGCGTCAGCAGGCCATGGATGCCCTGAACGCCAAGTACAATGAAAACCGCCGCGCTTCCGCACTGGAATATGCGCAGCTCATGGCCGATGTGGTAATGCCCGTCTGGCAGCAGAGCGACATTCAGGAAGCCAAGACCCAGGTCGGTGACCTGATGCAGCTGCTCCGGCAGTACAGCGCCGCATCCACCGATGCGGAAAAGAAATCCTTCCTGCCTAAACTGAACCAGCTGACAGCCAGCATGGATGAAGGCGCTCTGACGGAATACGTCGCGCTGCTGACCCAGATCCAGTCCCTGCTGGACAGCGGGATGTCGGAATCCGAGGTGCAAGCCATGTTCCCGGATATTGACTTTTCCTCCGCCCTGGAGCAGCTGGCCGCAATCCAGACCTACCTGAACCAGAACAAGTGGGACACCAACCTGACCAGCCTGAACGAGATGTTCGGGGAAGCCATCGGTGAGGAAGTCCTGAAAATCACCACCGATCTGGACATGACCGGAGCACAAGCCCGCTGGGATGAGTGGGCCAGCAATCCCGGCGCGATCACGACGGACGCCATCATCCAGGGATATACGGAAGCGGAAAACGCAGTAAAACAGCAGCCCCTGGTGGACGCTTTTGTCAGCAAGTACACCGAGGTCGCTGAAGGCGCTGACAAGGCGTCTCTTACACCTTCCGGCCTTGTGGCTTATGTGCAGACTTATGCGGAAGCCACCACGGGCACGGATGTCTCAGCGCTGAATCCCACCAACATCACCGCTATGGTCGCTGCCTACAAGGAACTGGCATCCGGCACCGATGTTACGCAGCTGAAGCCCAGCGACATTACGGCTTATGTTATCAAGTATCTGGAGGACAACGGCGTAGACACCACCGGGCTGACCCCTGACGCGGTGACAGCTTTCGTCATGGCGTATGAAGAGGTCACCGGCGGCGCTTCGACAGCTGCCCTGAAGCCCTCGGATGTGGTGGGCCTGATCACGAAATACGCGGAAGCCGAAAATGTGGATCTCTCCGCGCTCTCCTCCGCGCAGGTGGAACGGCGCGGTCGGAACGGCCCAGATCGCGGACGCAAGCATTACGGAGGCGAAAATCATCTCCCTGAACGCTGATGTTATTACCTCCGGCACCCTGGCTACCGAGCGTCTCATCATCCGGGGCGACGACGGCCTAATCTATGAGATCAACGCGCAGGCATCCGGTCTTTCCGTCCAGGAACTGCAAAAGGAAAAGTACAGGCAGCAGCTGAGCGGCACGGTCCTGGTGGCCCGGTCGGTGACAGCGGAGCAGATCGCCGCCGCGACGATTACGGCGAACGAGATTCTTTCCGGCACGATCACGGGCGATAAGATCGCTGCCGCAACCATCGAAGGCTCCAATATCAAAGCCGGTGCCATCACCACCAGCCATGTGTCCTCCGATTTCGGCCAGACCCTCGATCTGTCCAGCAATACAGGAATCAATCAGCGGGTGGAACGGGTTTATTCCGATATGGATGAGCTGGTCGGTTTCCGGATCGAGATCATTTCCACATCGGACATCCTGTCGGAAGACATTCAGAATACCACCCTGACTGCCCGTGTATGGCATGGGAGCCAGAACGTAACGGACAGCCTGCCCGCCTCACGGTTCCAGTGGAAGCGCAAGTCAGCCGACAGCACGGCGGACGCTATCTGGAACGCCGCGCATACCGGGATGAAGAGCATCCTGCTGACTACCAGGGACGTGCTGTACAGCGCGACCTAGATCACATATGATAAGGTCAGCGCGGGGAAGATTGTATTGTTTTGCATTCTCGAAATGATCACGGATGAGAATGGGTGTGTTCATGTTTTCCTCCAAACAAAATACGCGCTTGGACTGACACAAGCGCTTGTCGTAAATTGGATTCTATGGTATACTGCCCCCTGTACGCAAAATGCGTAGAAGGGGGTTGTAGAATGACCAACAAAGATATCGCCGAGATTAAAAAACGTTTCAATCTTGAAAAGAACAATATCACTGTGATTCGGGGATGCTATGTCAGCTCACAGGGTGAAATCATCTCCACCTTCTCCCGTTCGCTGCGCGGAATGGGCCAGGAAGAGGCGGAAAAGTACCTCGCAATCTTTAAGAAAACCCTTTCCGGCACACAAGGAGCGAATCTGATCGATATTGATTTCGATCCCGAGCGCATGAACGATTCGCCAGAATATCAGCAACTCACACATTTGAAGGACACAGCGCTCAAGGACGATGACGTAGTGAATGATTTCTTCAATCAAGTTATTGGAAATACGGGATTGGAAGATCCCTATCTGATCCTGCTCATGCACGATGGGTATGACGTTCCCCATCACAGCAAGGATGGCCGTACTCTGGGCAGCGACACTACCTTCCACTATATCCTCTGTTCCGTCTGCCCGGTGAAGATGACGAAGCCAACTCTCAGCTATAACCCGGATCGCAACCTCTTCACCAGCAAGGATGCGGATTGGGTTGTAAGCAGCCCGGAAATCGGCTTCCTGTTCCCTGCGTTTGAAGAACGCGCTTCCAACATCTACCGCGCCTTGTTCTATACGAAGGATACGAGTGTACAGCACGATGACTTTGTCGCTGCCGTGTTTATGAGTGAACTCCCCATGCCCGCCGATGAGCAAAAGGAACTCTTCAAAACCATCATGCAGGCAAGCCTGGATGAAGAATGCAGCTATAAGGTCATGCAGGCTGTCCATGAGAGCGTAATGGAGAAGATGGAAGCGCAGAAGGAGAGTAAGGCCGCGGAGCCAGTCCGTCTAACGAAGTACGACGTGATCGAAGCGATGGAAGAGTGCGGCGTTTCCACCGAACATATGGATGCTTTCACCGAGAGCTTCGACAGGGAGTTTGGTGCGCAGGCTGCATTAAGCGCCGTGAACGTCACCAATCCGAAGCAGTTTGAAATCAAGACTCCGAATGCCACGCTCAGGGTGGACGCTGACAGGAGTGACTTGGTGGAAACGAGGGAAATTGACGGCCATACCTACGTGATGTTACGAGCGGATGACGGCATTGAGGTAGTGGGTGTAGCCGTGGCCACGGCGCAGAAGAAAGATTGATGCTATTGATTATTTCCCTTCCTGGATGGTATAATGTGATTCCCTCAAAATGAGAGGGGAGCAGGGCTAATGCGGATGGCAACCGAACTGATGCATTAGCCCTGCTTTTTTGTATAATGTGGTCATATGTCGTCCATTGCGGTATATGCCCAAATGTGGTATTCTGGAGCCTGTGAAGAAAAGTCTGTAAATAGGTGAAAAGTTAGGCCTTCTGTGATAAGATAGAAAAATCATAGGAGGCCTTAATTATTGCGAACAAGAAGAAAGAGTACTACAAACCTGGGCCCATGACGGAAGGGAAGAGGAA
>JAFZOG010000065.1 GCA_017550745.1 Clostridia bacterium
ATGAGGACGGAAAAGCCTACACAATTAACGTGGAAAACGTTCCTTCTGCCGGTTATATCCGGCTGACCAAAACGGATGCCCACAGCCATAAACCCCTGAAAGGCGTTCAAATCGACATTTATCAGGGAGAAACGCTGAGGCAGGTGACGGTGAACACCACCCCGGCCAAGGCTTCCTTGGTCAGCGCATCTTTTTTTGTGATCCTGATCTTGCCCTGGATCGGCGTATTCTCCGCAGACAATTCCGTGGTCTGCTCGGAAAGCACCGTCACGGGCAGCGTGGTCAATTCGCCGGTATATCCTTCGGGATTGCCATGCTCCTTCACGGTATAGGTGCCTTTGACCAACGCCCCGGACAGCGCCACACCGCTGGCGTCGGTGGTCATGGTGGCAATCAGCGTTTCTCCCTGATAAATGTCGAATTGAACGCCTTTCAGGGGTTTATGGCTGTGGGCATCCGTTTTGGTCAGCCGGATATAACCGGCAGAAGGAACGTTTTCCACGTTAATTGTGTAGGCTTTTCCGTCCTCATAGGCTTCGATCTCCGTGGAATAATGGATGTTGGTATAGCCAGAAGGCGCCTTGGTTTCTTCAATCTTATAGCGCCCCCACGTGAGCCAATCTGTTTCAGCATACCCATTGGCATCCGTGGTAATGATTGCGGCCACCTCTCCAACGCCAGCCCCGTTCAGGGCGGCAGGACCGGACAGGCGAGTGACCGTGAACTCCACGCCCGCCAGCGGTTCCTTGGTCAAGCCGTCTGTCTTGGCGATCTTGATCTTGGCGGTGATGATGGGGTCTTCCACATCAGCGGAAACGATCTTGTTGTGCTGCGTCACGCTGACAGCGTGATAGGTATTATCCAGCAGGAATCCTTCGGGGGCCTTGACCTCATGCACATAGTAAGTGCCGTATTCCAACACGTTGCTCCAGGTAGCCTTGCCGTTTGTGTCGGTGGTCAGAACAGGCAGCTCGGAACCGTCCACGGCGCTGACCGCCCGTGTGTAAGTGCTGCCGGATTTCGTCACCAGCTCATACTGCGCGCCGACCAGGGGGATTTCCGTGCCCTGCTGGGTCTTAACGAAGCTGACGCTGCCGATGATGGGGGAATTATTGAAGGTGGCGGTATTATTGCCGTTGATCGTCACCTGCACCTGATCCACGTTCACCCGATAACCGGCAGGCGCGCCGACCTCGCCCACATAATAGGTGCCATAGGGCAGGTTCATCCATTGGGCCTGACCGTTGGCGTCGGTGGTGACGGGATCTCCGTAGGCGTTTTTGCCGCTGTCGTAAAGCTGGAGCTTCGCGCCTGCCAGCGTTTGCTGGGTGCCGGAGCGCAGCTTGGTCACAATCAGACTGCCGTATTGGATCTCCTGCTCAAAATACAGGGATGTGGACTGCATTTTGTACGGAGAACCATACTGCGGGATCAAAACTTTCTGGATGGAAACGCTGGGAACGCCCACCAGGAAGGACGCCTCCTCTGCGTCCGAATTGACGGATTCCGCCGTGACGGAAAAACCGTTTGTGGAGGAAGTGATGGTAATGGTATCGCCGCTGTTCAGATAGTAGTAGGAACTGTCGCTGCCCAGGGTGTTGCCGGTAATGGTGGCCCTACTCCTGGGGATGCGGATCAGGTCAGCATCGGTGTGGAGCGTCGCGGTGCCGACGTAATTGTTCCCGACCTTGGAGATGCTTTTGTTCGCCACACTGATGTAGCCCGTGATATTGCCGCGGGCAATGCCGTTGGCGGCAAGCCAGCGGGCGTATTCCAAGTACACCGCAGGAGCCTGACCGCTGGCGACATAGAAATTATCCATGTTCCAGTAATCCCGGACGTACTGCGCGCCCTCCATTTCCCGGATCACCTGACGGATGGCAAACTGCCCGGCGACGCGGCTCCAGGTTTCGTTATCGCTGTCGCTGCGATCCAGTACCATGAAAGGATAGGTATGCCGCAGCACCCAGGCGATAGCGTGCATGGTCTGATCGGAATAGATGACCCTGGAGCTGCCGGGGGTGTTCATGTAGGTGTCAATGTCCACGATCACATAGGGGCCTTTGGGCTGCTGGCTGCTGCCGCTGCCCTCGCCGGGGCCGGGGAGATTGTGTTCCAGGCAATACACGGTGTAGCCGTCCAGATAGTGCGGGGTAGCGTAAATCGCGCCTTTCCCGGAAAGAGAAGCGATCTGCTTATAATCGCTGTCATGGCCTGAACTGCCATATACGCCGGTTTGTCCGACATATAGCGGAGCAATCGGCGCGTTGATGGATTTCAGCGTAAAGCCGTTCATGGGGGGCGTGCTTGCCGCTTTCATCAGCGACCGTCTGCCGGACGCTTTCGGTGTTTCAGGCAGCGCAATATCCGTAACGGTCAAATCCTCCGCATCGGTCAGGGCGGTTTCCTCCGGCAGCACATAGGCGATGCCGATCTCCGTCCATTTCATCGTTCCGTCCGGGAAGTCGTCCCCGTAGAGGAAGGCCACCTGATACCACATACGACCTGCACCGTCCACGCGGACGGCATCCACCTGCACAACGGCGTCTTTCACGAATACGCCCATATACAGGTCGCCGTTGGCGTCATCCGACAAAGTATCATCCATATCGGAAAATACTCTGGTTTTGGTGGTGACGAAAAGGAAGGTGCCGACAGCCACTTCGGGATCGTTAGGATCGGTTTCTTCTTCCGGCTGATCGGCGGGAATGTCAGGGACTTCGGTTTCTTCCGGCTGTTCATCGGGAAGAACAGGATCGTCGGTTTCTTCCGTGGCAGGATCATCGGAAGTTTCAATTCCTTCCATTGGCTCCTCTGCTTCTTCCTCCGGTGTTTCAGGCAGGACGATGGGAGCGACGAACACGGTGAATTGCCCCGCCGTGGTGGAAAGATACGCGGCAGGAAGCACGTTCATCCAGGCGGCGGCGTCCGCGTCCTCCATGATCTCCTGCTCCAAATCCGCTTCCCGTACATAGCCGGAAACAGCTTCAAAGGCGTCGTTCAGGAACCAGACCAGGACACTGCGGTTGTTCCATCGTTTAGCGTACTCAAAGGCCAGCAGAATCACGCCTTTTTCGGTGATGGCGCAGATCACTTCGCCATCCTCCAGGGCGCTGGTTTCATATACCTTCGTGGCGGTGCCTTTGGTGGTGACAAAAGCGTGACCGGCCTGCTCAATGGCATACTTGATATAACTGCCGTTATAAAGCTGGGCAATTTCTTCCTCCAGGGTCAGCGGCTGGACGGCATCCTCGCCCTCGTCTTCTTCGGAAAGGGCGTCGTCCGTTTCAGGCCAATCGTCACCGGTATCTTCGGATTCTTCCTCCGGCTGATCGTCGGTGTACCAATCGGCCCAATTGTCCTCCACGCCCGGATCGTCCGGGTCATCCGGGATGATTTCTTCCTCCGGCATATTGGGCTGATCGGAAGCTGCTGTCTGTTCATCGGTGTTCGTGGTTTCTTCCTCAATGGGCTGATCTTCTTCGCTGAATGCTTCATCGGTGCTGCCCATCACGGCTTCGCCGGGGTCAGCCGACACCTCGGTTTCTTCCACATACGTTTCCAGGATGTCCATGATTTCATCCATCCCATCTTCATTTTCCACTGCTTCCGCCAAGGCCGTGAACGGCGTCACGGTGAACAGCAGCGCCAGCGTCAGGAGCAGCGCGAGGCTGCGGGTGACAAGTGTTTTCATGTTCGTTCCCTCCTTTTGTGGGTTGATTATTGCTCAACCGCCAGGACAATCAGGCGTCCGTCCGCGGCGGCGTAGCTTCGGTCACAGGTAATCAGGGTCAGGATACGGTCAGCGGCGGTCACTTCCACGCCCGTATCGTAGAGAGATCGGGCTCGGGCTTGCAGGACGAACGCCATGAAGTCGGCGTCACTGGCAAAGCTGGCCGTGGACGGGTCCCATTCGCCTTTCACCAGGTTCACGACGGCAAAAACCTTGTATATACCGGTGTGATACAGCGAATCCAGGTAGATCGTGCTGTGCTTTTCGTAAAAGGATTGCTTCTTATACGAAAGCAGCGGCCGGAACATAAGCTCGCCGCTGCTGGTGTTGGTGATATGGTGCCCGTAAATGGCGATGTTCCGTCCGGGTGTTTCGTAATCCGTCTTTTTTAGGGAAAACAGCGTTCCCAGCTTGCTCTGCTTGCCGGTGAAGCTGTGCGTCAGATAATAGTCCGTATCATCCGACAACACGACGGGGTAATTGACATTCGTGCCGGGGATTTTCAGCCAGGCCACGAAATCCGGGTTCTTTTCCTGGCAGACCGCCAGATCCGCGCCGGTGTTCCCGGCAGGCGTCGTTGTCGGCGCTGCTGTTGGGGATGCGCCCGGCTTGACCGTGGGCTGATGCCCCGGCTGCGCTGTGAAATGCTGTGCGGATGTGTCCGCGGCAGGCTGCGGTGCTGCCGTATTCAAACCGGCAGGATCATTCTCCGATATAGCGGGGGCTGCCGTGGGTGTTGCCGCCGTCACATCTTCGTTGGGAGGATGCACTTGCTCATAAGCAGGCGTATTGTTTTCATGCTCCTGTTCATACAGGATCGCGGATAACAGATCGTCCTGGGGCGATACAGTAAAGCCGGGAAGAACGCCGGTGCTGTGTTCTTGCTGCACCCTGTCCGCCAGATCAGCATACTCTGCGGCTTCCTCCATGATCTCCTGATCGTCCTCCAGGATCGGGACGATGACGGTGATACCGCCCGCCAGGATCAGGACCGCCGCCGCGGTAACGACGGGCCAGGTTTTCCGATGCTTGCGATTGTTTCTTCTCATGACACGCACCTCCTAAAATCGAAATCGTGACGCACTTGGGCGCTGTAATAACTGCTGAACGTAGCCGAGGCGTTGAACAAGGCGGTCAACAGATATTGCTTGATGTTGCGGACGCTGCTCCTGGACGTTTCCAGGCTGTCGAACACATACTCGATGTGGCTGCTGGTCAGCTGGTCAAACCGCTGATGCACCAGCTCCAGCGGGTACTGCTTGCGGGAAATCGTGAAATACTGGCAATTCGCGGAATAGACCTCCACCATGATGGACACGATGTTGTCCAGATCGTCCGCGTTGAGGGAATCCTTGAGGATGTCGTATTCGATCTGCTCTTTCACCCGGAAGGTCAGCTGCCGCAGCGTGAGCCGCTTTTGCAGCCCTTCGATGCCGGTACTCCGCATCACGGCGGAACAGACCGGGATAGATGGATGGACAATGGATGGATTCAGATAGGACATTGCAGGATTTAATCCCAATTTTTCTTTTTGGGTCATTGATCCGTAAGTATTTAATTGGGCGGGCTGAACCAGCGAAGGAGCCGCCGCCGAAGGAATGACCTGTGTGGGCTTTTCCAATACTGGCTTCTCCCGAACAGGAAAAGCAGGCGCACACGAAACAGGCTGAACCGGCGTTTTCGCTGCGCTATGTTCCTCTGTCTGCACAGGGGAAGGCTCGGCAGCTGGCTTGTTCTCTGTATCAAGCGGTTTTTCGTAGATGGTATAGACCGCTTCGCCCATCCGACCGTTTTCTTTTCGTTCCCGAAACCGGGTCACATACCCGTTTTTCTCCAGTTCCCTGATGCCTTCCCGGACGGAATCCACGCCGTCCTTGCAGATGGCGGCAAGGCCCCGAATAGAAAACTGCCAGTGATCCACCGGCAGCGAATACATCAGGGACAGCAGCCCTTTTGCTTTGAGGCTCAACCGTTCATCCCGCAGATGAATATTGGACATTTTTGTGTAGTTCTCCATTTCCGCACGAATTACAGCAGACACGATATTTCCTCCTTCGCGCCGGGCTCACCGGGCCCGGCCGCACTTTATTTATCGTTTTTTTGCTGGCGCTTTCTGTGCCGCATGATCTACAGCGATTGCTGTTTTTTCTTGAGCTGGCTTTGATACCAGGCTTTGACGAGCTTCAGGACGATTGCCTCGATGCGGTCAATCGTCCAGGATTTGGGGAAGTATTTACGAATTTGCGGATTATTGAGATAGGACTTGTCTTGGGTGGGTTTCTTGGTTTCCGCCATGACGCCGCGCAGCAGATCATCCGTGAGCTTCCCTTCCTGACTGGCTTTTTTCAGCCGCTGGGCCTGGGACAGCGAGGGGGTCGTCTGCGCTTCGTCCATGGCAGCAGCGATCTTCTCCTGCTCCTCCGGCTTCAAAAAAGAAAGCTCCACGGCGGGATTGAAAGCTAACTTCCGATCATCCACCATGTGGAGCAGGGATGGTTCCAGACTGGTCAGACGGATGGTGCGCTGCACCTGGGATCGGCTCAAATTGCTTTGTTCCGCTATCCTTTCATCTGTCCTATTCAACTTCGTCCCAACTTGGGACGAAGTTACAAAGTCTTGTTTTCCCTGGTGTTTCAGCGCCTCCATCTTCATTTTCAGGGCGAAGGCGCGCTCGCTGGGCAGGATGTTTTCCCGCTGCAAATTGGTATCCACCATGGCGATCACCGCTTCATCATCGGTCATGTTCCGCACGATGAAGGGCATGGTTTCTCTGCCCGCCAATTCACAGGCCCATTTCCTCCGATGCCCGGATACGATCTCATAGCCGCCCTCCGGACGGGGCCGGGCTATCCCCGGCAGCAGGACGCCGCATCCCTGGATGCTGGCTGCCATTTCCCGCATTTTCTCATCATCCACGACCCGGAACGGATGATTGGGAAAGGGGTGCAGATCGGACAGGGGCAGGAATACGACCTGTTCCGCCGCCTGCTCCGGCGATTCCTTGCGGCTCAAGCGTTACCCTCCCTGCCGGAAAACCGGGGATCGGGAACGCGGACGCTCCTCAAAAGAGCTCCCATGATTGCCCGATCATCCTTTTCGGGCGCGTATTTGCGCTCACAGATCGGACAGACCTGCCGCCCTTCCGGGACGATCTCTCCGCACATCACACAGCGATCTTCCATCGGTCATCCTCCTTCCTGTTCATCGTGGATCGGAAACGGGATGATCGGCGCGTAACCGGCCTGCGCCATCTTCTGATAGATGAAGGCGCGGCCCTTCTGCGTCCACTTCATGCAGAGGGCGACATGCTCATTCCCACAGGTATCGTGATACAGCGCCGTTTCCGTGCGCGTGTAGCCCTTCTGCGCATACCGGGCATACAGCGTCCAGGTGCCGTTGCGCTTGTACTGGATGTTCCGGGCGTGGAGAAACTTGTTCATGCGCATGGCCGACCAGCCGAAATCCTTGGCAATCAGCGTGATGGGGATCGCGTCCGGGCAGGAAAGAACGGCGTCGAAATATTCCGCCTTGGGCTGCATGACGCCGATCTTGTTTTCCTGACGGCTCAATTCGCACAGGAGCAGCTTGTTCTGCTCGTCGATCTGCCTGTGCCGGGCACGCTCCAGTTCAGCAGCCCGCGCATGAACGGCCAGGAAATCGTGCCACGCTTCCTCGATCCCCAGGACATACTGGCGGCATTTCTTTCCGATCTCTGTGCGCTGGAGCAGACAGATCTCCTTGGCCATGCCCAGCGACAGCAGATGAACGTGCTGCACCTGGGGCATCGCCACACCGTCCGCGGCACGGCGGACAATTTTGTCCGCCGTCGTGTAGTCAATCCCCTCGGTGAAGCCGTACTCGCATATTCGGGGGAACCACTTGCGGTAGGGGGTATTGCATTGAAGCGCCTGATGCAGATCAATACCCGCTACCTTTGGCCGACCGTCCCTGTCCTGAATGACGGGAATCATCTCATTCATCATCATCACCTCCAAAAATCAAAAAGACGCCCAGATGAATGAGATAATCTGAGCGTCTATATCGACTACGCAATTTTCGCAGCCTGATATTCAGGTTTAAAGCGTTATGATTCCCAGCGCCTGATGCAGCATGAGGCCGGAGATCAGGGGCCGGTTGTGCTTGTCGTACTGATACTGGAACTCAATCAGATCGTTCATACATTTTTCTTGCCTCCTATTTAGAAAATTAAAAAGCGATCAGAAAAATCTCTTTTCCCAATCGCTCTTTTTGCAGGGTTTATTCATAGGTATCTCAGACGCACTATAATGACTTGTTTTGTTCACCAATCCATTTAGGGTAAAGAATGCTCAATGGTTTCTTTTCATTGTTTCACTTTCTCCATTTTTAGAAGTTCGCCCGGCAGCGTGATTACGCCGCTGCCGGGCAAATAGGCTGATATACTTTAGTTGATCGCTGCGTTATCGTTCATCTATTTTCTTTGCATTTCGTTGTATTTCTTTACAATACCGTTCAGAAAATCCAAGTGTTCAAACCCTTGCGGATAAACGATGTTGATCTCGCGCATCATGCTCAGATTTTCAACGGATAACGCAACCAGTTTTCCCTTCTTTATCTCATCCATGCATGCGCTTTTTGCAAGGATGGAAACCCCGAAGCCCCGGCGCACCAGATCCTTAATGCTGGCGACACTGTCTATTTCCATTGCCACATTGAATTCATCTATACGCAGACCTTGGCTTTCAAGCGAAGTTGAGAACAGGCTGCGCGTATTGGAATTCGGCAATCTCAGTATCAACCGTTCTTTTTTCAATTGATTAATGCTGATGATACTCTGTTTTGCCAATCTGTGATCAGGCGGTACGGCAAGCACCAGGCAATCCGTGTCCAGCATCATATATCGAAATGCCGAATCTGCGATCTTCCCCTCCACAAACGCGAAATCCAGTTCAAAACTGCTCAGCATGGTATACAGGTTATCCGTTGTATTGGTGAGGATTTTAAGGTTCAGGTGATCAAACTGATCCGTATAAGCCGCAAGCGCTTCAATGATCGCGCTGCTTTCGGCGGTATGGGTAATTCCGATCGTGAGGGAGCGGATCTGTTCCCGCTCGTTCCTGAGCGTTTGCTTTAAGTTGTTGGACAATGCCGCGACCCGCTGGGCATACCGGACGATCAGTTCTCCCTCGGATGTGAGCGTAAAGCGGTTGTGCGCATGCTCAAAGATCTTTACATCCCAGTATTCCTCCAACTGTTTGATGTGCTGGCTGACAGCAGGCTGAGACAGACCGAGCTGATTGGCAGCCTTGGAAAAGCTGCCGGTTTCCACGATTTTCAATAATGACAGAAGCCGATAATCGACCATCACCGGTTCACCCCTTTCGAGTCAGATCGTTTCCATGCTCAATGGAGACTGATGGGAAACTGCGGAGAGCTTGCGAATATAGTTAATGAACAGAATGTTTGCCGCAGCGCAGCAGAGCGCGTCCGCCAGAGGCGTTGCAAGTACGATCCCATAGGTCGGCAGCAGACGGTTCAGCATGAACATAAGAGGAATGTCGATCATTCCTTTGCGCAGGATGGCCAGAATAAAGGCCTTGCGTCCTTCACCCGTAGCCTGGAAGAAGGAAATATAGGTGTAGGCGCTTGCGGAAAAAGGCCCGCCGACACATAGAATGCGGAGAAACGCCGTGCCGTATAACAGGGAAGGCGATTCGTGATGAATAAAGATACCGGTAAGCTGCCTGGCGAACACCAGGTAAATCATCATACAGATGCTCGCCGTGCCGACTGCGGCTAACTGGGCGACCCGCACGGCATCCCGCATACGCTTTCGGTTTCCCGCCGCAAAGTTATAGCCGATCAGGGGCAGCGCGCCCTGCGCAATGCCGCGAACGATGCAGTGCGCCAGCATGTTGATCTTCTTCGCGACGCCGACGCCCGCCTGCATGGCAAGGCCGGAAAGCGACATCAGTTTATCCAGCACCGCGTAAGAGATGTTTTCAAACAGGGTCATGATGCAGGCTGGCAAGCCCGCGCTCAGCACCGCCTGGGGAATATGATTGTACCACATGGAAGAGGAAAAGCGGAAGCATAGAAGCGTTTTTTTCCTGATGGCGAACAAAATGACGATAAAATAGATCAGCGTGATCAAATTGGAGAGCGCGGTGGCAATGGCTGCGCCCAGCGATTCCCTTCCAGGAGGCAGAAGCACAAACATGAAAAGCGGGTCTAAAATTATATTCAGTATTCCGCCGAGCATGATGCCGGCGCTTGCGTGGACCGCTCGTCCCTCCGCGCGGATCAGGTGAGAAAAGAAAGTCCCCATAGTGGTCCAGCTTCCGCCCAGCACGACCGTACAGACGAGGTATTCCACCGCATTTTTATGTACGGCGGGGTCAGTGCCGCCGAGAAGATCCGCAAACACGTCTTTCCCGACATACGCAAGGACGGAATACAGCGCCGCCGTTATCAGGCAGCCCCAGAACGAAAAGGCTGCGGCGGCTTTTACCCGTGCCTCATCCCCTCTGCCCATGGCGCGGGAGATAACGCTCGCGCCTCCTGCGCCAAACAGGTTAGAAATGGCAGAGAGAAACATAAAGGCCGGCATGCACACGGTGACCGCGGTCAGCTTGGCGTCGTCGCCCGCAAGGCCGACAAAAAAGGTGTCTGCCATGTTATAGACGACCAGGATGATTTGCCCGATCACGGTGGGAAAAGCCAATCGAAAAATTGCCGTCGGAACGCTGCAGTTTTCAAACAGTTCCTTTTCCTTCGTATTCAGCATGCGGCTCGCCCCTTTGCATTTGATGTCAAAATGGAATATTCTCAAATACCAGCATGAAACATGCCGTAATAAACCATGAGTCACCGCAAATAAACGAATAAACGAGATAGCAGAGCTTTATCATTGTACGGCTCCAGTTATCCCGACATAAGCAGAATGCGGCGATACAGCAAAAGAAGCCCAAAACATCGCCATAAATGGAGATATGCACGGAATACAAATCCAGCAGCAGCGCTGCCGCAAAGCACCAGCCGAACAGGATCACGTTTGCAGCAAGCAAAGCGAAGGTTCCGTTTTGCTTCTTTACCGCACGAAGAAGATCGCAGGGCAGATACTGCGGGGGACAATGACAGATTTTTGCTGCAATTTGCAATCTCTCATCCGGTGCGTAGAAACGAACGGAGTATCTTGCGCATTGCTTGAACACTTCACGCATATCATCATCCCCCCTTATCTGCTTGATGGTGATATTATATGAGATGGAACAGTAGAGTACAAATCAAAGTTCCATCATGTGTTATCAGGTATTTTTATAGGCAATTATGAAATGCTGAGCAGGCAATGGA
>JAFZOG010000066.1 GCA_017550745.1 Clostridia bacterium
CCAGTGCCTTTTTCGCCAGTTCTTTTGCAGCTTGGATTCCGCAAACTCCCTTCCTGCTTGATTGTCAATTGTCGTTTTTTCTGCCCGCTTTTCTCTGCTGTTATTGGCGTTGCAGGACATTTACTTATGGGAAAGATGAGTTAATATATATTAGGAAAAAATTTTTCAAGGAGGTCGCTTATGGACTGGGAAAAATCGTGCGGCGCGGTGGTATTCACCAGGAAGGGCGGAGAGATCCGTTTTGTGATCGTGCAGGAGATGGCGGGGGCCTACAGCTTTCCCAAGGGCCACATGGAGGGAAACGAAACGGAAGCGGAGACGGCCCGGCGGGAGGTGTTTGAGGAAATCGGGCTGCTCCCTGTGTTTCTGGACGGGTTTCGGGAAGCGGACGAATACGACCTTCAGGAAAAGCCCGGCACCAGAAAGCGGGTGGTGTATTTTCTGGCGGAATATAAAGATGAGCCGCTCACGCCCCGGGCGGGGGAAATCAGGGGCATTCAGCTGCTGACGTATGACCAGGCCCTGGGGTTATTCCCACATGAAGGCACGAAGCGGGTTTTGACCGCCGCCTATGAATATATCAGGGAGAAGGCGAAGGCATGGAGCATGTGATCATCCGCGGGGGCACGGTGGTGGACGGCACGGGGAAGCCCGGCTATTGCGCGGACGTGGAAATCCGCGGCGGGACCATTACCGCCGTCGGCGATTTATCCGGCCAAAGCGCGGACCAGGTGCTGGACGCGGGGGGGCTGACGGTGGCGCCGGGGTTCATCGACGCCCATGCCCATTCCGATACGGCGTTTTTGCTGGATGACAGCGGCGCGTCCAAGCTGTATCAGGGGATCACCGCGGAAATATCGGGCAACTGCGGGTCCAGCCCCTTCCCGGCGCTGCCGGAAAGGCGGGGGCCGGATGCCTGGGACTGCGCGTCCTTTGCCGATTTCCTGCGCAAATTTGACATGGAAGGCCGGAAAATGGGTGTCAGCCAGGCCATGCTGGTGGGGCACGGCGCCCTGCGGGAGGGCGTGATCGGCGCGGAGGCCCGCCCGGTGACGGGGCAGGAGCTGGAACAAATGAAGCGCCTCCTTCGCCGCGACCTGGAGGCGGGGGCGTGGGGCATGTCCCTGGGGCTGGAGTACGCGCCGGGATGCTTCGCGGATGTGGAAGAGTTGAGCGCCCTGGCCGGGGTGGTGAAGGAATGCGGCGGCATCGTCACCGCCCATATGCGCAGCGAGGGGCTGCATATTGACGAGGCCATCCATGAACTGCTGACCGTGGGCCGCAATTCGGGGGCGCACGTGCATGTGTCCCATCTGAAGCTGGATAACTTCCGGGTGAACGGCCGGGCGCGGGAGGTGTGGCAGCTGCTGGAAAACGCGCGGAAGGAAGGGGTGCGCGTCACGGCGGATATGTACCCCTACACCGCTTCCTGCACCACGCTGACCATCCGCTGCCCCAAATGGAGCCTGGACGGCGGGGACGGGGAAGTGGTCCGGTTCCTGCAGGGGCCCAGGCGGCAGGAGATCATCGCGTCCCTCCGCGCCCATTATTTTAACGCGGAACGGGCGGATACCTGCCTGTTCAGCGACGACGGCGGGCTGTGGCCCGGCATCGTGGGAAAGACCCTGCGGCAGGTGGCGGAGGAAATGCTGGGCACAACGGATTACGCGGAGGCCGCGGCGGAGGTGCTGGCGCGGACGCAGGCCAGGGCCTGGTGCATCTTCTTTGTAATGGACGAACAGGACGTGGCATACTTTCTGTCCCGGGATGTGAACATCGGCTCGGACAGCCGGGCCCTGCCCGGCGACCCGGCCAAGGTAAAAAACAAACCCCACCCCCGCGCGTTCGGCGCGATGGCGGAGTTTTTCCGGCTGGCAAGGGAAAAAGGGTTCTGCTCCCTGGAGGAAGCCGTCCGCCGGGTGACTGGGGAAACGGCGGAGCGCTTCGGCCTTTCGGACCGGGGGATCATCGCGGTGGGAAAAGCGGCGGACATCACCGTGTTCGACCCGGAAAGGATCGCTCCCCGGGCCACGTATCTTCACCCCGTCCGGCTTGCCGCGGGGGTGGAGCACGTGCTGGTCAACGGCGGCGTGGCGCTGAAAAACGGCGCCCAGACCGATTTCCGCGGGGGCCGGTTCCTTCGGAAAAAGTGAGGGGCCCTGCCCTTACCCGGGGCGGGCGCCGGCCTGCGTGATTCGCAGCGACACATAGTCCACGATCCCGTCGCGGATGGCCTGGGCGACGCGGCGCTGGTAATCCTCCGTCAGGAGCAGCTTTTCCTCCGCCGCGTTGGAAAGAAAGCCGCATTCCACCAGCGCCGAGGGGATGTCCAGCGACAGGATGAAATAGTCTCCCGCCATCGCGGCCCTCTCCCTGGCCGGCTTCAATTCCCGAAGCATGGCCTCCTGGATCGCTCCGGCCAGCAGGCGGCTTTGCTCCTGGCCCGGGCGGTAAAACACCTGGGGCCCGGATTCGCCGCGCAGGCGGTATTCGTTCATGTGAATGCTGATGAGGAGGTCCGCGTTTCCCTCCCGGGCCAGCCGCAGCCGCGCGGTGAGATCCTCCCGTTTGTTCCGGCTGTATTCCATGTCTGTTTCACGGGTCAGGATCACCCGCGCGCCGCTTTGCCGGAGCGCGTCCCCAAGAAGCAGCGCCACTTGCAGGTTCAGCTCCTTTTCCGGTATGCCCGAATCCCTGGCCGTGGCCCCGCCGTCCGTGCCGCCGTGGCCCGCGTCCACCAGGATCGTCATGCCCTGCAGCGGGCCGTCTGCCTGCTGTACGGGTTTGGCGGGCACCGCCGGCCTCGCCATGCGGGGAGCTACCGCCCCGGCCAGCAGGCACAGGCCCACCGCCGCCAAAATGTACTGCCTGCCCCTCCACCATGCTTTCATACGCTCACCTCTCCCCGACACCGTATGCGGCGGGAAGGGCTCCTATGCTGTCAAGTGAAAAAAGTTTGAACTTTTTATCCACAGAAGTATCCACAGCATATCCGGCCTAAAAATGTATAATTATACAAAATTATCAGGAGAGCCGGGGCGCGGTCCGTGATAAAACGGAGTTTGTTTTTTCCGGCGCGCATATTCTGGGGGAAATATACTTTTCAGCGTTTTTCATGAGCGGGCCGCTGTGAATGAAGTTATCCACAGGAAGAAAGGCTGTTTTCCTTGGTTTTTCTGCCATCATTGGGGATAACCGCAAAAAGTTATCCCCATTATCCACAAAGTTATCCCCATTATCCACAGCCCATTATCCACACTTTTATCCCCTGCCAGGGCGAAAGCGATTCCGCATATTGTAAATATCATGTAAAAAAAACAGCATTGACAGCATGAAAATGCAATCAACCGTTCCCCTCGGATGCCCTGTAATACGATTCTTAAATCAAATAAGCAACAAAAGCAACATCAATCAATTATGTCATCCCGAGCGAAGTGGAGTGAGAACGAAACGGAGTCGAGGGATCTTTGAGCTGGTTGATCACATTGCTCAAGTCTCTCCACTCCGCTCCGCCAGGTCCTTCGACTCCGCTGCGCTCCGCTCAGGATGACATCGCTTCGGTCGAGATGGCATTGTTTATAGATTATTCGTACCTATTCAGTCGAGTGCTAAAGGGCACTTTAAGTGAGTAAGGGGATACGCTGGGCGCTCCGCGCGCCCAGACCTGCGCCAGAGGGTTTCACCCTCTGGACTCCGACAGGCGAAATCACTCTGTTGGGTAGAGAAGAGTACATTCGCCAGTCGATCTGGGGTTACGGAAGTTTGTGGCTTCTGGCCCAGGAAAGCCCGGGAAAATCCCAGGGGAAAGCTCGCTTTCCCCTGGGATTATTCCCTGGCTTTACCCGGACGC
>JAFZOG010000067.1 GCA_017550745.1 Clostridia bacterium
AAGTATCAGCGGGAACAAAGCCAATTCGTCCTCACAGGTTGTTTCCGCTACAGGAGTCCAGAGGACGAAGTCCTTTGGTGCAGGTGCACGAGGGCCGCAGAGGCCCTCGCCCCGTCGTTCCATTAGCGACTTAAAGTGCCCATTAAGCAAAATGCAGCGCAATCATTCGTGTTCCTTCCTCCACGCCTTGATTTGTTCCAGGCGGTCGCGGAACTTATATTCCAGGCCCTGGTCGGTAGGCTTGTAGTATTCCCTGCCCAGGAGGGAATCGGGCAGGCAGCGCATATCGGTGATTTTATCCGCCGTATCGTGGGCGTACTGGTAGCCCTTGCCGTAGCCCAGGTCGCGCATGAGCCCGGTAACGGCGTTGCGGATGTGGAGGGGGACCGGTTCGTCCAGCTGCCGGAGGGCGTCCTCCCGGGCGGCGTTATAGGCCGTATACAGGGCGTTGGATTTTGGCGCGAGGCTCAGGTATACCACAGCCTGGGTGAGATGCACGGTACATTCCGGCATGCCGATCAAGTGGCAGGCCTGGTATGCCGCCACGGCCAGCTCCAGGGCCCGGGGGTCGGCCAGGCCCACGTCCTCGCTGGCAAAGCGGGTCACGCGGCGGGCCACGTAGATCGGGTCCTCGCCCGCCTCCAGCATCCGGGCCAGCCAGTAGACAGCCGCGTCCGGGTCAGAATTGCGCATGGATTTATGGAGGGCGGAAATCAGGTTGTAGTGTTCTTCGCCGTTTTTGTCGTACAGAAGGGACTTCCGGGCGGTGCACTGTTCCACGGTTTCCTTTGTCACGCGGGTGACGCCGACGGATTCTTCGCCGTTGAGCACCGCCATTTCCAGGGTGGACAGCGCCGTGCGCGCGTCGCCGTTGGCAAAAGCGGCGATCAGCCCCAGCTCTTCTTCCCCGGCTTCGATCTTCTGGTAGCCGAAGCCCCGGGGGTCGGCCAGGGCGCGCTTCAATAAAGAAAGAATATCTTCCTCCGTCAAACCCTTTAAAACAAACACCTTGCACCGGGAGAGCAAAGCGCCGTTGACCTCAAAGGAGGGGTTTTCCGTGGTGGCCCCGATGAGGATGATGCTGCCTTTTTCCACGAAGGGCAGGAAAGCGTCCTGCTGGGCCTTGTTGAAGCGGTGGATTTCGTCCACGAACACGATGGTTTTTTCGCCGTAGACCCGGTTGTGCTCCGCCTCCTGCATCACGGCGCGGATGTCCTTGATGCCGCTGGTGACGGCGGAAAACTCAATGAACCTGGCCTTGGTCTGCCGGGCGATGACGGTGGCCAGGGTGGTTTTGCCCACCCCCGGCGGGCCCCAGAAAATCATGGAAGAAACCGCGTCCTGCTCGATGATGCGGCGCAGGATGCGCCCCGGCCCCAATAAGTGCTGCTGGCCCACGATCTCGTCCAGCGTTTCGGGCCGAAGCCTCGCGGCCAAGGGCTGGGCCACAGGCTGCTCCAGCAGCGATACCTGATCATTCATGTCGGTTCTGTTCCTTTTCTTCGTATATACAGACAAAACGAACGCATATTTCAAAAAACAGCGCAGTGTTTTCATCAGGAATTATAACATGTTTTCCCATGTCCGTCAAACCGTCCAGGCAGGCTTGATCCTGTATATATACTCATCGCAACAAATGAGCGAAACACGGCAAAATGCGAAAAGTTACTGGCAAATACTGATGATTTTATACGGCTATATTATGTATATTATTCATAAATCCGATGTGCCAATATACCAAAATCAGCGGTCTAAAAGCGTTCATTTCAGTGTATAAATATATCGTTCACTCTTTACATCCGTTCCCTGCCGTGCTATAATACGGGTGTCGTAAGGAAAGCTATAGAATTTGTACGGAAACAATGGGCGGGCGGCTCGGGCGGAACGTTTTCCCGGTACATCGGCAAAGCCCCAGGCACCGTGAAGCAAAGTGGCCGTTCATTTCTGTAGCGGAACCTGCAATCGAATCGTTAAGATAGGAGGATCATCATGAAGAAGTTTGTTGCTCTGGCTCTGGCCGCCATCATGCTGCTGAGCATGGTCAGCGTAATCGCTGAGGAAAAGACCACCCTGACCCTGTGGTGCATCGCCACCGAAAGCGACGCCAACCGTCCCGGCTACGAAAAGGCCATCGCCGAATTCGAGGCCGCCCATCCCGACATCGAGATCAAGTGGGAAGCCTTTGAAAACAACTCCTACAAGACCAAGATCAAGTCCGCCATGTCCGATCCGGACTCCCTGCCGGACATCTTCTTCACCTGGGCCGGCGCCTTCCTGGGCGACTTCGCCGACATGGGCACCGCCTATTGCGTGGACGAAGCCTACAAGCCCTTTGCCGCCGAGCTGCCCGAAGTGATGCTGCAGAACAGCACCTATGACGGCAAGCACTACGGCATCCCGCTGACCTACAACATCGTGACCCTGTTCGCCAACATGGACCTGCTGGCCAAGGCCGGCTGGGATCATGTGCCCCAGACCTATGAAGACCTGATCGCCTGCTGCGACGCGCTGGTTGCCGCCGGCATCACCCCCTTCGGCTGCGCCGGCAAGGAAACCTGGTGCGTGACCGAATACCTTGAGCCCATCATCGAAAAGACCATCGGCTACGAAGCCCTGAACGAAGTGTTCGCCGGCAAGGCCACCTGGAACAACGAAGGCATCGCCACCGCCGTTGGCACCTTCCAGGATATGATCAACAAGGGTTACTTCGATCCCAACGGCATGGCCCTGGGCAACGACGAAGTGAAAGCCAACTTCATCGCCGGCAAGTACGCCTTCTATCAGAACGGCTCCTGGAACTGCGGCGAAGTGAACGACGCGGAAGGCAACTTCCAGGTCGCCCTGTTCCCCGTGATGGACGCTGAAAAGGCCACCTACGGCCAGGTCATCGGCGGCCCCTCCGACACGCTGGCTGTGTCCTCCCACTCCAAGAACGTGGAACTGGCCGCCCAAGCCGCTTTCGAGCTGGGCCGCGCCATCTGCCACTACTGCTACCTGGCCGGCTCCGGCCTGCCCGCCTGGACCCCCGACTATGACACCAGCGCCGTGAAGCCCCTGGTGGCCGACGTGGCCAACATCGTGGCGGCTGCCGACGGCATGGTGCTCTTCGGCGACACCGCCATGAGCGCTGACCCCGCCAACACCTATCTGGACTATGTGTCCCAGGTGTACGGCTGCGCCATCGACGGCGCGGGCTTCATCGAGGGCCTGGCCGGCGACCTGCAGTAATTCCATCGCCTGACACAATCGGATAAAAACCAAGGAGACGGTCCCGCGAGGGCTAACACCCCAAGAGGGACCGTCTCCCTCTTTTTCTGAAAGGGAGCACGGAAAATGAAAAGAACCATAGGCTACAGGCTGAGCATTTTCGCGTTTCTGCTGCCCGCGCTGATTCTCTTCATCGGGATTCTGATCGCGCCGATCGTGATGTCCGCCTATTATAGCCTGTTCAACTGGAAGGTGGGCTATCCGCTGACGGATTTTATCGGCTTCAAGAATTATGTGGAGCTGTTCACCAGCAAGTCCATCGGTTTCGTCAAGGCCCTGGGCAATTCGCTGCTGCTGGCGGTTTTGTCCGTGTTTATCCAGCTGCCGCTGGCGCTGCTGCTGGCGCTGAAGCTGGGCAAGAAAATCCCCGGCGAGCGGGCGTTTTTGTCCGTCTATTTTATGCCGGTGCTGATTTCCACGGTGGTCATCGGCCAGCTGTGGCTGAAGATCTATAACCCGGAATACGGCCTGCTGAACGTGACCCTGCGGGCCCTGGGCCTGGAAGGGTGGACCCGCATCTGGCTGGGCACCAAGGAAACCGCGCTGGGGGCCTGCTTCGTGCCCATCCTGTGGCAGTACGTGGGCTACCATATGCTGCTGATGTACGCGGGCGTCAAGGGCGTGCCCCCGGAACTGAACGAGGCCGCCATGCTGGACGGCTGCTCCGAAAGCCAGGTGAACCGCTACATCATCATTCCTTATATCAAGCCCATCCTGCGGGTCAGCGTGATCTTCGCCGTGACCGGCTCGCTCAAATCCTTCGACCTGATTTACGTGCTGACCAACGGCGGCCCCTTCCACGCCACCGAAGTGCCCAGCACCCTGATGATCAGTATGCTCTTCCTGCGCAACCGCTACGGCATGGGCAGCACCATCGCGGTGATGCTCATCATCCTGTGCTTTGCCTTCGCCTTGCTGATCAGCCTTGCTTTTAGGGAGGACAAATAAGATGAGCCTTGCAAAGATAGCCGAAAAACGCAGCCTGGGGGAGAGCCGCAGCGTAAAAGCCACCGACGTTCTGGTATATGTGGGCCTGATCCTGTGGGCGCTGATCAGCGTGTTTCCGGTGTATTGGATGATCACCTTCTCGCTCAAGAACAACGCGGAAATATTCGGCGAAAACGTGGTGGGCCTGCCCAAATACTGGCTGTTCAGCAACTACACCCAGGCCCTGAACACCGGCCACATGTATGTCTATTTCCTCAACAGCATCATTGTGGCCGCCGCCACCATCGCCATCACGCTGGTCGCCTCCTTTATGGCCACGTATGCCCTCACACGCCTTGTGTGGAAAGCCCGGAAAGGCATGAACAAATTCTTCATGCTGGGCCTTACCATCCCCATCCACGCCTCCATCGTGCCCATTTACGTGACCCTTTCCAAGCTGCACATGCTCAGCACCTATTGGGCGGTCATCATTCCGTATTCCGCCTTCTCCCTTTCCATGGGCATCCTGATCTGCACCGGGTTCATGGGCGACATCCCCTATGACCTGGACGAAGCCGCGTTCCTGGACGGCTGCGGCGTATGGGGCATTTTCTTCCGCGTCATCGTGCCGCTGATGACCCCTGCCATCGCCACCGTGGGGATCTACACCTTCCTGCAATGCTGGAATGAATTGATGTTCGCCAACGTGTTTATCAGCGACGACCGCATCAAGACCCTGCCCGTGGGCGTGCAGGCCCTCTCCGGCCAGTACACCACCGACTGGGGCCCCATCGGCGCGGCCCTCGCCCTGGCCACCGTTCCCACCCTGCTGGTGTACGTGTTCCTGAGCAAACGCATCCAGGACAGCTTCATCGCAGGCGCGGTGAAGGGATAAGCCTTGATCGAAAGAAAATGGAATCGGGATTCCATTCAGATTGTCGAAAAACCCCTGGGATGCATCGAAGGGCCGCAGCCCTTCGATTTTAATCCGCAGGGGCCGAAGCGCCCGGAAAACGGTACAGTGTACCGTTTTCAGCGTAGGCCGGGCGGCAGCCCAAGGCGGTCGCCGGGGCCCGAAGCGCCCGGAAAACCTGCCCTTGGGCTGGTTTTCAGCGTAGGGCG
>JAFZOG010000068.1 GCA_017550745.1 Clostridia bacterium
TCCGTGCAGGCGCCTGACTTTATCAAAGGCTTCATAGACGGCGTTGCTGAAATCTTCGTATTCAGGATCGCTGTCATCGTCTGAAACCAGGTTTTTCTGTTTGATATTGATATACTGCCATTGCGGCGGATTGTCGCTGATGCGGCGGACGAGGCGGCGTCTTTCCCAGTACCGGAAAGCCGCCGTCACGTCCTCTTCTGTCATGTTCAGCTCATGGCACATCCGTGCCAGGCTCATATCGTCTTCGGGATGATAGCAGCGCATAAGACCATACAGGTAGACCTTGACGTAGTCTCCCTTGGCTTCCGGCAGGTATTCCAGGATAAACTGGTTTTCCACCGGGGTAATGTCAAACATGGCGTACCGTTCATCAAACCCGAACATGAATGTTTTCCTTCCTGTCTTTTCAGCAGGGGTGATCCTCCAGGATGGCCGCAGCTGCCTTCTTGCCGGCACCCATGGCCAGGATCACTGTTGCTGCACCGGTCACGGCGTCACCGCCGGCATATACGTTCTTCTTGCCGGTCCTGCCGTTTTCATCGGTCTGGATGCCTCCCCACCGTTCAGTCGGCAGGTCAGGCGTGGTTTTCTTAATCAGGGGGTTGGGGCTGTTGCCGATTGCGATAATCACGGTCTCCATGGGCAGTTCATATTCGCTGCCTTCCACCGGCACGGGACGGCGGCGTCCGCGGTCATCCGGCTCGCCCAGCTGCATTTCAATGCAGCGGATCGCCTTCACAAAGCCGTTCTCATCGCCTTCAATGGAAGTAGGCGCGGTCAGCATATGGAAGTTGATGCCCTCTTCCTTGGCATGGTGTACTTCTTCAGCACGGGCAGGCATTTCAGCTTCGCTGCGGCGGTAAAGAATCGTAACTTCGGCGCCCAGCCGCTTTGCGCAGCGGGCCGCGTCCATGGCCACGTTTCCGCCGCCGACAACCGCCACATGTTTGCCGATCTTCACGGGAGTGTCGTGCTCCGGGAAGGTGTAGGCCTTCATCAGGTTCAGCCGGGTCAGGAATTCGTTGGCGGAGTATACGCCGCACAGGCTTTCTCCTGGGATCTTCTGGAAGTTCGGCAGTCCCGCTCCGCTGCCGATAAACACAGCGTCGTTGCCTTCTTCCAGCAGTTCGTCTACGGTAAAGGCCTTGCCGGCCACAGCGTTCGTAATAATCTTGACGCCCAGTTCCTTCAGGGTGCTGATCTCCCGTTCAACCAGGGCCTTGGGAAGACGGAACTCGGGGATGCCGTACATCAGCACGCCGCCGGCGGTATGAAGCGCTTCATACACCGTCACGTCCCAGCCGGCCTTGGCCAGTTCACCCGCGCAGGTCAGGCCTGCGGGGCCGCTGCCGATGATCGCGGCCCGCTTTCCGCAGGGAGCTGCTTTCGTTGTCACAGCCTTGCCCTGGGCCATGGCGGTATCTGCGGCGAATCTCTCCAGCCGGCCGATGCCGACAGGCTCGCCCTTGATGCCGCGCACGCATTTGCTTTCGCACTGGGATTCCTGCGGGCATACACGGCCGCAGATTGCCGGCAGCGCGTTCTGGGAACGGATCACCTGGTAGGCGCCGTTGAAGTCGCCTTCCTTGATTTTCTCAATGAAATCAGGAATCGGAACATTCACCGGGCATCCGGAAACGCAGGGCGCGTTCTTGCAGTGCAGGCAGCGCTGTGCTTCCTCCACTGCGATATCGGCGGTATATCCGAGGGCTACCTCTTTAAAATTCCCGGCGCGGACCTGAGGATCCTGCTCGGGCATAGGATGTTTTTGAAGACTCATATTAGCCATTTTACCGTTCCTCCCCTGTCAGCCTGCAAATGTGTTTTTCCCTGGCCTTTGCTTCTTCGGGGCGGAACATGCGTCCCCGGGCCATCGCTTCGTCAAAGTCCACCAGATGGCCGTCAAAATCGGGGCCGTCCACGCACGCGAACTTTGTCTCGCCGCCGACAGTCAGCCGGCATCCGCCGCACATACCCGTTCCGTCGATCATGATCGGGTTCATGCTCACGATGGTCTTGATCCGGGGTTCTCTTGTCATGTCGCAAACAGCCTTCATCATCGGCAGCGGTCCGATGGCGATGACGGTGTCATAATTCCTGCCC
The DNA here is from genome assembly GCA_017550745.1 of Clostridia bacterium. Lineage (GTDB taxonomy): Bacteria > Bacillota > Clostridia > Christensenellales > Aristaeellaceae > RUG563. The sequence goes on from JAFZOG010000068.1 coordinate 2,104, forward strand.
GCATCCAGCTGTTTCTGCAGTGCCTGTGTCACAAAGCCTTTGTTGCCGTTGCTGCCGTCGTCTGTCATGATGATCAGGTTCGTGCAGGCGGCTTCCAGTTCATCCTTCAGGATGATCAGGTGTTCGTTCCGGAATCCGACAATCAGA
>JAFZOG010000069.1 GCA_017550745.1 Clostridia bacterium
ACGGAGTCGAAAGATCTGTAGGTTGGCTTAACGATTCACTGACAGATCCCTCGGCTATGCCTCGCCTCTGGCTCGGCTTCGCTCGGGATGACATCGTAGGGTTGTAGCTTGATGGATCATTTCCCTATCAATTCGTGAAGAACCAAAATATTTTTCTTTACAATACGTGAAGATGGGAAACCATACGGTCTTCTATTGGTTCTTTCGCGTTTCTTCGTCCACATTCTTGAAACCGACCACGATTTTGGTATCCCCATTGGCTAAATCCAGTTTGGCAAACTCTACCCGATACCAGCGTATTCCATCCTCAAACACCCGGCGGAACGGCACGGAATAGATCATCTGATTCTGCGTATTCGTGATGATGTTCCCCATGGAGACCCGATCCAGGAACTGACGCCTGTCCTCTTCCAGCACCAGCCCGGAGTAGACAGCGAAGGCATCGGAAAACCTTGTGAGCTTCAAAGCTTCCTTCGCGGGTATGAGATGCGCCGTCTCCTCGTCGATACGGAACAGTTCAAACCTTTGGGTTTTCATGTCGTCAATGATCCAAACCGAATCATAAGGCCGGGTCAGGGCTTCGATCACAGCGGCGCGCTGATCGAGAGAATGCTGAATCCGCTGATTCCTGCGCACCTCCTCATCCATGTTCCTGAAACCGCATACGATGCCGGTATTTTTGCCTGGCAGGTCAAGCCTGGCAAATTCCACCCTGTAATATCGAATCCCGTTTTCAAATACCCGGCGGAAGGGCACGGAGTAAACCAGCATGGTTTCCGTGTTCCTGACGATGCTTTCCGGCGCGACTGCATGAAGGAACCGCTGCCGGTCCTCCTCCAGCACCAGTCTGGAATAGAAAGCGAAAGCCTGGGAGAACTTTTCGATCTTCACGGCTGCATTGGCCGGCATGAGATGTTCCGTTTCCTTATCGATACGGAACAGCTCAAATTTCTCCGTTTCAATGTCGCTGATGAGCCAGACCGAATCGTACGCCTTCGTAAGCGCCTCAATAACGGCGGAACGCAGCGCCTTATCCGATTCCGCCTGTTCGTGCCTGTCCGTAACGTCTGAAATGAAAACATAATACAGGCCGCTGCGGTCATCGTATTCAACATAATGGCTGTATTCGTCGATCCAGCGGATCCCGCCGTCCTTGCGAATGATCCTGTATTCCACGGAATCAACGTCAGCCTGGCTTGTTTTCATTTGATCCGTTATCCAGGCGGAAACCCGCCCGTAATCTTCCGGATGAACCATGCCGCGGAAAGTAAACCCGGTCAAAGCTTTGAATTCTGCCAGGCTGCCGCAGCCAAACAAATCAAAGACGGCCTTGTTGGCATACAGCAGCGCTTCTTCTTCGTCGGCCTTGTAAATATAGAAGCCGCCAGGCATATGCTCACCAAACTGCTCGATTACAGTGAGGATTTGCTCGGTCATCAGTTTTTCATCCGGCTCTCGGATGGACAGTACGGCAATTGCGATTGCCGTGGTTCCGGTGATTGGATTGACGCCGATTCGGCGCGCAAAGGAATGCACGATGGAGCCGTCCGGCATTTTTTCATCGTAAAAGGTGCGGATTCCCTGCTCGCAGCAGGTCTTTACCACATTGTACATGAAAGCCGCGTCATACTTTGCGAACTGCGGCCCAAGGTTTGACGGGTCGAGCGCGAAGAAGCGGATGAAGAAATCGCGGTAAGACTGGTTGGTGCGCACAAAGCGCGTGCTGTCGCCCTTTACTTCGATGATGCACATGGGCAATGTGCTGTATGTGTTCCGGAGGGAAGTCTTTTCCTCACGGGCGACAACGCTGACATCATAAAGATTCAGGCCGCAGATCGACTCGTAATAAGCGGATTCCCCGGGGTTTTCATACCCCGTCAGTTTGTGCTCTTTATGGTATTCGAGGGAAGACTGAATGGGAGCGGCCTGGCTGAAGAAGAAGCCCTGAAGCTTGGAACAGCCGATTTCCTGCAGAAAATGAACCTGCTCCTCCGTCTCCACGCCCTCGCAGATCGTATCCACGCCCAAAGCCGAAGCCATCTTCATCAGCTCGGTCAGTATGATCCTGCCGTCATCGCTCTCGTCAAGCTTTTTCATAAAGGTCATGTCAAATTTGAGCAAGTTGAACTTGATGCTCTGAAGCATATCCAGCGAGGAATAGCCGCTGCCAAAGTCGTCCATCCACACAGGGAAGCCCAGCGCCTGGAAGCGTTCAATCTGCACTTTCATGAAATCAAAATCGCTTCCGATCACGCTCTCTGTGATCTCGATACTGATCCTGTCCCGGCTGACGCCGGCAGCATCCACACGGCGCTTGATTTCTTCAACCATATCACAGGCGTCAAAGTCAGAGCGGGAGAGGTTGATCGAGTGCGGTACGATATAAAGGCCTGCTGATTCCTTGACTTTAATATTCTCCAAAACCTTTTCAAGCACATATAAATCCAGCCGATAGACCAACCCCGCGTCTTCAAGATAAGGAATGAACTCCGCAGGCGTCAGCAGTCCTTTGGCCGGGTCGATCCATCTCGCCAGGGCCTCTTCATCACAGACCTTCCCGTTGATCGCGCGCACAATCGGCTGGTAATAAACCTGAATCCAGTTTTCGTTCAGCGCCCGTTCAAAGTTATCCAGAATATACTGCTGCCTTACGATCCCATCGCTCATTGCCTTGCTGAAATAATTGAAGGAGGAGGAATAAGCGCCCTGAATGGCGTCGCATGCGATCTTCGCCCTGTCATAGGCCATCCCAACCGGAGCCGCTTCCATCCGATTGGGATAGATACCGACACAGATCGGCAGATGCATACAATTATTCATGTCCCGCCATTCCCGGAACATATGGTTCAGCTGTTCTTCCAGCCCGTTCTCATCCGCGAACGCAGCAAAACGGTCAGCGCTGATATGGCAGCATCTGTCCGGGCCAAAAGTCCTGCTCAGGAGTCCCGCAAAATATCGAAGCAGCTTATCTCCTTCGGAAAAACCGTATTTATGGTTGTAGGACTTCATTCCGCTCAGGTCAATATACAGCAGCGCGGGGCGTCCATCCTGATCCAGTATCGTTTTTCTTCCGACTTCAGCCAGTTCAAAGAAATAGCTCATATTCGGAAGCCCGGTCAGGTAATCATAATAAGCGGCGTTTTTGAGCTCCTCGTCCCGAAGCGCCTGATTGAATCCGCGCTTGAGATCACTGCCGCTTTCCCCGGTATCGTCTCCCTCTTCCGTAAACCATACCTGAGCAAGGTGCGGCCCGTCTTCTGCGTACACATGCTCGCCGAGCAGATGAATGATTTTATATCCGGCAGCGTCTTTTTTCTTTGCGCGATACAGCACGTCCAGCCTGCCGCTTTCGCTGCCAAAGCGGAGAAGGGCATTGGTGAACCTTGCCGTATCGTCAGGATGAATATCCTTAAACATGTTTTGATTCATGTCAGCATATGCCTGGATACGGTCCTGATAGCCAAACATCTGGCAGAAGCCGTCTGATACGGCGAGGGTCACAACGCCTTTCTCCAAAAACTGGCAAAGAGCGAAGGGCAGACGCATTCCTTCAATAAACGATCGCTGTTCTTTTGATAATTCGTATCTCGTCATAGTTTTTGCCTTGCTTTCCTGTGATTGTCCTGGTTTTGTCTGCCGCTTATTCTGGAAGATGCGCTCAGCATCATCACCGGGCTGCTCCATCAAAGCGATGAAGTATTGTTTTCCTTATTCATCCTTTAAACGAGTGTCAAAAAGAGGTTCTCACCGCACATGATGACCGGATGCAAAGCGGATGGATTCCATGAACCGAAAGGCATTTTACCGTCTCCCAATCAAAGCAGCGGGGCCGGTTTTCTCAGCTGCCTCCGGGATGGCTGCGCGGCTGGTGTAGTAATGATCAGGAAAACTCATAGATGGGGAAGCGTACATTTTTGAATTGTTCCTTGCTATTATACCATAATGGGCGGCGTGCTGCCCTGCGGGGCCCGCCGAGACGCGCAACTGTCCCTTCGGGCTGGTTCGCTCGTTATTATACCATGAATCAGTCTGAATTCCTATACCAAAAATAGAAAAAAGTGGAGCGATATCATCACCGTACAATGGAAAAACACACCGAAAGTGACAGCGTAACAAACCGAAATTGTGCTTGCAAATCACGCCTAAACACGGTATAATTTTTTTACATGAACGGAAAGGGGGGAGGCGGCATTTTTAACATCGGTTTTTCAGAACTGATCATTGTGCTGCTCATCGCCTTTCTGGTTGTCGGGCCTAAGGATCTGCCCAAAGTGGCGCGCTGGCTGGGCCGTGCTGTAAAAAGGATTCGTCAGATGATCAGGGAACTGAAGAAGGAAACCGGTTGGGATGAACTTGAAAAAGAATGGAAGGACACCAAAGAGGATGTCGGCCAGACATTCAATGACCTCAAAAAGGATATGGACGTTTCCCCTGAATTGAAGGACGCTTCCGCCCAATGGAATAAGAGCGTGAAAAGCGTGAAATCGGAATTGAACCGTTCGGAAAAGGAAATCAGGGACGGGGCAAAGAAAGAATAAAGGCAGAGAGAACAGGAGGACAATCACATGCGTTTGGGAACTACGGAGATTATTCTGATCGTGATTCTGGCGCTGGTGCTTTTCGGCGGCAGCAAACTGGCCGGCGTTGGCAAAGCCCTGGGCAAGAGCATCAAGGATTTTAAAAATGAAGTGAAGGACGATGACGGTAAAGCCGAAAACACCGACGAGAAAAAAGAATAAGGCTGCTGTGACCGTATGAAGAAGCAAAAAGAACCGAAGGCAGCGCAGGCGGCGAATCCCGAAAGCAGCGCGCCGCTGCTGACGCACCTGACTGCCCTGCGGCGCGTGCTGATGATTTCCGCGCTGGCGGTAGCCGCCGCTTTTCTCCTGGTGTATTATCTGGCCATAGACCATCTGATGGCCTGGATCACCGGGCCGATCGTGGAGCGCGGCATTGAGATCATCTACACTGCCATGTCGGAAGCGCTGATGACAAAGTTCAAGGTGGCGCTTATCGCGGCGGCAATCGTGGCCAGCCCGGTGATTATTTGGCAGATTTGGGGGTTTATCAAGCCTGCGCTGTATCCAAAGGAGATTCGTGCGTTCCGCATCCTGTTTTTCGTCGCGCTCATGCTTTTCCTGCTGGGCGTTGTGTTTTGCTACATGGCGGTTTACCTGCTGGCGGTGGACTTTTTCCTGGTGGCGGGGGACAACCTGGCCACCCCCATGCTGTCCATCGACAAATATGTCAGTTTCCTGTTCGGGTTCATCGTTCCTTTCGGCATTGCGTTTCAATTGCCCGTCGCGCTGTACCTGACCACGCGGGTCGGCTGGACAGATCATAAAATGCTGTCGTCCAAACGGAAGTATGTGATCCTGGGCATTTTTGTGCTGGCCGCCATTCTGACGCCGCCGGACGTGGTGTCCCAGCTGGCGCTGGGGCTGCCGATGATTTTGCTCTACGAAGCCGGCATCCTGGTGTGCCGCTTTACAAAACCCAAAGAACGGGAATAAAAAACAGGAGCGGGGGGCAAACCTGCTCCTGTTTTAACATGATGCGGTCACACGCCATGGGGAAGCGTAGCACACTGTTTCTGTTCCGGTACGGCACACGGCGATGTCCAGCTTTTCTCCGTAGGAGACGCTGAGATTTCCCACCTGCTTGCGCGTTGCGAGAATAGGAATGCCTGCCAGCGCGGCCTTGGCAAACATCTCCAGGGACAGTCTGCCCGAGGAGCAGAGCACTGCCTGATCAAGCCGCAGCCCTTCCTTCACCGCCATGCCGACCGCCTTGTCCAAGGCGTTGTGCCGCCCCACGTCCCGCCCGACCACGCTTTTTTCCCCGTCCCACAGCAATACGGAATGCAGGCCCGCTGCATGATCCAGCGCCATCACCTGGCCGCAGAGCCGGTTCAGCCGTTCCGCGCTGACCGTGCGACCGGAGCGGTTCGGCGGCATCGTATCCAGCCGGAGCAGGGCGGGCGTGCCCGCTTTTCCGCTTACATGCGCGGATACCAGCCAAGCATCTCCCGCTGGCCGGATGGAATGGACACACGCGGCGGAATCGATTAAGCCGGAGGTGAGGAGATGCCCGATCAGCATCGCTTCTTCATCCTGCTTTGTACAAAGCAAAGGCGGCTGGGAAACGCCGTTCAAAGACCATGGAACGAGAGATTCCTGCATCAGGCTATCCATAGGCGGCTCCTTGTTTACCGTAGACTAAAGCAGGTTCATTATATATGTTTTACCGGCAAAAGTACAGTACATTTTTTGCTTATATATAACCTGCCAAAGCCCTTGCCAAAACGCCCTGAATATGATATGCTGATGCACAGGAACAACAGTACTCCGAGCTGTGCCAGGACCCTCGCGGCCCGCGCAGCCAATGAGTGCCCTTGGCGACGGGGGTGCTTGCCTTTTGCGAAGGAGTTCACGGTTTTCCGGGTTTGTTTGTGTACGCTCTCAGACGAAGCCGGGCTGAACCGCGGGCTCTGTTTTGTTCTGGCCGGAAGAATCAGGAACTTCATCGTAAGGAGGAGGTCAATCATGACTGAAACAAAAGATCGCAAGAGCTTCCTGGACAAGGACTACACGCGCCGGCAGTTTTTGAAGCTGTCTGGCAAAAGTCTGGCAGGACTGGCGATTTCCGCTTCCATGCTCAACGTGCTGGGCGTGACGGCTGACGCCGTGGCGGAGGACAAGGTGCGCGTGTGGGCGTTCCCCCAGGGCCTGCTGGTGGTCAATGAAGACCGCTGCGTGGGCTGCCAGCGCTGCGAAATCAACTGCACCCTCACCAACGACGGCTGCTGCTCCAGCTACATTTCCCGCGTCAAGGTGACCCGCAACCTGTATTCCAGCAGGAACGGCAGCGGCCTGTACACGGAAGACAACTGGACCTATTTCCCGGATACATGCCGCCAGTGCGAAAAGCCCGCCTGCGGCGAAGCGTGCCCCATGGGCGCGATTTACGCCGATGACCTGGGCATCCGCCGGGTGGATACGAGCAAGTGCGTCGGCTGCGGCGCGTGCGTCCAGGCCTGCCCGTGGCATATGCCCACCGTGAACCCCGTCACCCATAAATCCTCCAAGTGCATCATGTGCGGCGCCTGTGCCGAGGGCTGCCCCTCCGGCGCGCTGTCCATCGTCCCCTGGGAGGCCATTGTTTCCGTTTCCCAGAAGATCTGACCTCATACTTTTCTTTGGATAGAAACGTCAAATCTTTGGGCATCTTTTTCGCTCTGGCGTTGTCTCATTCCGGTCAACGTAGCGTTGCTGCGCCTCCTTTCATTCGACTTAGCCAGGCCGAAAAATCCGTCCCAAATCTTTTGACATTTTTACCGGAGAAAAGTATCAGGAACCGCGCGAACCATTATTTGAAAACAGTAGGAGGAACATCAATATGTCTGTGAAAAATGGCATTAACGGATGGGCGGGTCAGATCGTCCGCGTCAACCTGACCACCGGCGCAATTACCAAAGAAGATACATTGCCCAAGTATAAGCCCTACATCGGCGGCATGGGCCTGGGCTATAAAGTGATCTGGGACGAAGTGCCCCTCAATGCCGATCCTCTGGGGCCGGAAGCCAAGTGCGTGTTCGGCGTAGGCCCCCTCACCGCTTCCGGCGTTCCCTGCTCCGGCCGTATGAACATCACCCTGCTCTCCTGCTGGAGCAAGGGCTATTCCATCGTGGACGCCCATATGGGCGGCCACATTGCGCACGCCTTCAAGTATGCCGGCTATGACGCCATGATCGTGGAAGGCCAGAGCGACAAGCCTGTATATATTAAAATCGAAGACGAAAACGTCACCATCGAGGACGCTTCCCACGTATGGGGCAAGGGCACCTTTGAAACCAACGCCACCCTGGCCAAGGAAAACGGCCCGGAATTTGACATCGCCTCCATCGGCCCCGCCGGTGAAAACCTGGTGCCCATGAGCAACATCATCACCTCCTTTGGCAACAGCGGCGGCGCGGGCATCGGCGCGCTGCTGGGCAGCAAGAAGGTGAAGGCTGTGGCCGTCCGCGGCACCGGCGCTGTAAAGATCGCAGAGCCCTTGAAGGTTCGCCTGCTTTCCAACTACATGATCAAGGACCTGGTGGGCGGCAACAACAACCACACCGTTCCCTGCCATGCCCAGAGCTGGTCTGAATACGTGGCCACCAACAACCGCTGGCAGGGCGCTCCCGGCATCACCTGGGACAAAGCCCCCAAGGGCCCTATTGATATGGGTGAGCAGCCCAGCGGCCAGATCAACGTGGCGGCCCTGCGCTGCAACAAGGGCGTGTTCGACTTTGGCGAAATCGCTGAAAAGTACACGGTGAAGCAGGGCGGCTGCTCCTCCTGCCCCGTGCGCTGCTACACCGAGTACGACATGGATCCCCTGGCGGAATACGACCTGCCCACCCACGTTTCCAACACCTGCATGCCCATCATCAAGATGCTGGAGTGGTATCCCGACCATAAGGACCAGAACGGCGAAAAGGTCAAGTCCACCCACGATTTCGTGGATGAAAAGGACGCCAAGATGATCCTGGGCGGCGCCGGTTCCCGCGCGGCGGACGACTACGGCGTGTGGTGCAACTACGGCAACCTGTACGAAGATTTCAACATGGCTTATTCCACCGGCGTCCTCAAGGACGTGGCGGACAGGCTGTATCCCGGCGAATGGGACGAAATCCCCTGGGAGCTGATGGAATCCGGCGATCCGCACTGGTGCGTGGAATGCTACCGCCGCATTTCCCTGGGCAAGGGCCTGTTCTCCGACCTGGGCCTGGGTACCTACCGCCTCTACGAAAAGTGGGGCATGGACGACCCCGAAAAGAACGTGGCGGGCGTCAGCTTCTACGATTTCGTCAACGGCAAGAACTTCAACATCGGCCACAACGGCTATCCCCGCCATCACGGCCCCGAAAACTGCTGGCAGGCCGGCACGCTGTACTCCATGATGTACAACCGTGACTGCATGATCCACCACCTCATCAACTTCTGCTCCTCCGGCGCTCCTTACAACGAGATCATCAAGCCCGTGCTGGAGCACTTCTTCGGCGAAGGCTGCACCGACGCCCAGAAGAAATACACCCCCATCAACGACAACAAGATCAAGCTGGCCAAGTGGGCGTTCATCGGCAAGCAGTGGCACGACAGCGCCACCCTGTGCAACTGGATGTACCCCATGACCATCGCCACCAGCAAAAAGCGCGGCTACATCGGCGATTTGGATCTGGACGCCAAGTATATGTCCGCCGTGCTGGGCGAGGAATACACCCGCGACGATCAGGAGCGCGATTCCGAGCGCATCAGCCAGCTGCTGCGCGTCATGACCGCCGTCAGCTTCAAGCTGAACCTGGGCAGCACGAACCTGCGCAAGGATCATGACCGGGTCAGCGATTGGGTGTTCGACAAGGAACCCGACTTCAAGGCGTTTGAAGAGGGCACCGTGAAGCTGGATCGGGAAGACTGGGAAAAGAGCCTGGATATGTGGTATGACGCCATGGGCTGGAACAGGGAAACCGGCATCCCCACCCGCGAGACCCTGGAAAAGTTCGACCTCAAGGACTGCGCGGATAAGCTGGAAGAACTGGGCCTGATCTAAGCTATAAGTTTCCCCAGGCCCCTTTCCGGGAAAGCCATCAGGGGTATGGCGTGATATTTGGATACTGTTTGGCAATCCAGCGGGCAAATTGTAACAAAACCGCTCCTGCACAAGATTTTGTGCAGGAGCTTTCTGGGTATTTGGAGAATAAATGTAAGTGTTCAGTCGAGTCACTCGAGTCACTTTCAATTGCGAAAGTAACACTGTCATCCTGAGCGCATCCGGACGCGAAGGATCTCATAGCTGGGTTTTGTGTTGCATGGTTTACGTCGTTGCTTTGAGATCCTACCCGCCTGCGGCGGGCGCAAGCTAACGCGTCCGGATGCGCTCAGGATGACAATCAAACTGACTTGTAAAAACTTACTGAACTGTTGCAGATGAAAAAGACAACTGAACAGATACGAATAAATCAAAGGAATGTAATCATTCAGGAGGAAAAACATGGCATTATTCGGACGGCGCAAGCCCGGCTTTTCAAAAGAAGTGGAGCTGAAGCCCAGCGAAATCCCCGGCGAGTTCAGCGACGCGCTGGACCCTGCCGTGAACAAAGAGCTGGATAACCCCAAGCTGGAAAAGCTTGAAATGCAGGAAGCGGCAGCGCAGGCAATCTCAGGCGGGGAAGATGAAAGGAAGCCCGACATTTTTGACTATATGCAGTCCCTGCCGGAGGTGGAGGATCCCTTCCCTCCCTCCGCTTCCGAACCTGAGCAGCCACCGGAGCCCGAAAAGACAAAGGCGCAAATGCTGGCAGAGTTTATCCGGGAAAGGTGCAAATCCTCCCTGATCACCCCCAAGGCCCTGATCGCAAAGGATGAAGAGGATATAAACGCGCTTCTGGAGGAATTGTCCCAGGACGAATCCTGCGGGGACATCAAAACCGTGGCAGGCCGCAAGGACACCTATTACTATTCTGATGAATTCATGGCGAACAATTACGCCAAAATCGCCATGCTGACCCTGGAAAAGGACGACGCCCGCACGGTGGCTGAAATGGTGCGGTTCAATTGCAAGGCGTTCCCGACCCCCACGCCAGTGTATTATTTTGCCCGCCAGCCCTTTTTCCTGGAACGGGAAACCATGCGCGCGGTGGTGGCCCAGATGAAATCAGACCCCGATTATCAGGACATTCGGGAAGTCGCCGCTGACGTCAACGGCGAACCGTATCTGTATTCCATCGACCTCATGAGCGAAAAATACGCCAGGGCCCTGGCAAACGGGGCAGAGTCCCGCGAGGCGGATGAGTAACATGCCATTTTTCTCTGCTTGACAAATTTCCCGCCTTTATGCCATAATAGACATGTCTTCGAGCCCATGCTCCTGTGGCTTCGCTATGGAGCATGGGCCGCGCCGGAGAACCGGTTCAGGGCGCGGCGGGAAACGGCCGCACCTTCCGTATTTGAAAAGGAGACAGGATCGGATGGCATATTGCGTATGCCTTTTATCCGTGTATCCTTTTCGGGTACGCGGATTTTTATATTTCCGCGTGTTCTCCGCATAGGGCCGATGCCGGAAACGGCGCGGCCTCCCTTTTGGAAAGGAGACGGCGGCGGCACGCGGCCTGGATGGCGGCTTGTTTGTGTTCCCTCCGTTTCAAAGAAGACGGAAAACTGATGAAAGAAGGAGAAGGAACATGAACAGGCAATGGATTCGCTTTCTCTGCGCGGCGTGCGCCCTGGCGCTGGGTATGGGCGCGGCGCTGGCCGAAACGCCTCAGGAGCCCGTGGAACTGATCGTATTCGCGGCCGCCTCCATGACCGAAACGCTGACCGAGCTGAAAGCCGTTTATGAAGCCGGGCATCCCAATGTGACCATCGTGTACAACTTCGATTCCTCCGGCACGCTGAAAACCCAGATCGAAAACGGCGCGGACTGCGACGTGTTCATTTCCGCCGCCCCCAAGCAGATGAACGCGCTGGATATCAAAGCTGATCCCAGCGCGAATACTGCCGGCCTGGATTTCGTTTTGCAGGGCACCCGCATCAGCCTGCTGGAGAATAAGGTGGCGCTGGCGGTTCCGGAAGGCAATCCCAAGGGGATCAAAAGTTATGACGATCTGGTAAAGGGACTCAAGGACGGCGCCCTGCTGCTGGCCATGGGCAACAGCGACGTGCCGGTGGGCCAATATACCCAGAAGATTTTTGCTTACTACGGGCTGGATGAGCAGGAACTTGCCGGGAAGGGCGTGATCACCTACGGCAGCAACGTGAAGGAAGTGACCACCCAGGTCTCCGAAGCGGCGGTGGACTGCGGCATCATCTACGGTACCGACGCTTATTCCGCGGGCCTTACCGTGGTGGATACCGCCACAGCGGAAATGTGCGGCCAGGTGGTATATCCCGCCGCCGTGCTGAACATCACGAAGCACGAAGCGGTGGCAAGGGATTATCTTTCCTTCCTGACGACCGAGGCGGCGGACCGGGTGTTTAAGGCCGTGGGCTTCTCTCCCATGCACGAATAACGATTCGTCCGGCGGGGAGCCATCCGCTCCGCCGGACTGTTCAGAGGAAAGCGGCGAAGAAACGTGGATTTGTATCCTCTTTGGAATTCCCTGCGCATCGCCGGGATCAGCACAGCCATTATTTTTTTCATAGGGATTCTGGCGGCGTACTATATCGCCAAAGCGCCTCGGGTGGTCAAGGGCGTGCTGGATGTTTTGCTGACCCTTCCCCTGGTGCTGCCGCCTACGGTGGCAGGCTTCCTGCTGCTCCGGGTGCTGGGGCCCCGGAGGCTGATCGGCGCTTTTTTTCTGGAGAATTTTGGCTTGCGGCTCACGATGACCTGGTGGTCAGCCATTTTTGCCACCACGGTGGTGATTTTTCCGCTCATGTACCGCACATGCCGAGGCGCGTTTGAGAGCTTTGATGAAAACCTGGCTTCGGCGGGGAAAACGTTAGGGCTGTCCAACACCTACATCTTCTGGCGTATCCGAATGCCATACTGCCGCCCGGGCATATTGGCGGGCACGGTGCTTTCCTTTGCCCGCGCCTTGGGGGAGTATGGGGCCACAAGCATGATCGCCGGATACACGCCGGGCCGTACGGCCACCATTTCCACCACGGTCTATCAATTGTGGCGCACCAACGACGATGCGCTGGCCTTCCGCTGGGTGCTGGTCAACATCGCGATTTCCTTTGTGGTGCTGCTCATCGTGAACTTGGTTGAAAAGCGGCAGAAAAGGCGGTGAGGGCATGGCGTTGTCCGTGGATATTGAAAAGCGGTTCAAAGGGTTCACACTGCATATTGCCTTCGAGGCGGGGGATGAAACGCTGGCGCTGCTGGGCGCGTCGGGCTGCGGCAAAAGCATGACCCTGCGCTGCATCGCTGGGGTGGAAAAGCCGGATGGGGGCAGGATCGTGCTGGACGGTGAGACACTGTTTGATTCGGAAAAGCATATCGACCTTTCTCCCCAGAAACGCCGCGTGGGCCTGATGTTCCAGCATAACGCGCTGTTTCCCCAGATGACGGTGCGGCAAAATGTGCGCTGCGGGGCGCGGCGCGGCCTGAAAGGGAAGGAGCGGGAGCGGGCCGTTTCGGAAGCGCTGGCCGCTTTCGGATTGTCAGAGCTTCAAAACCGCCTGCCTGCCCAGCTTTCCGGCGGCCAGCAGCAGCGGGCCGCCCTGGCCCGCATCCTGGTGAGCCAGCCCCATATCCTCATGCTGGATGAGCCTTTTTCCTCCCTGGACAGCCACCTGCGTTTCCGCATGGAGCAGGAGGTCAGGCAGGTCATCCGCCATTTTGGAAAAACCGTGCTGCTGGTATCCCACAATCGGGACGAGGTTTACCGCATGGCGAACCGCGTAGCCATTATGAACAGCGGCCATTTGGAATCCATCGGTACCCGGGCGGAGGTCTTTGCCCATCCCGGCACCCGCGCGTCCTGTGCCCTGACGGGCTGCAAAAACATCTCCGCCATCCGCCCGGTGGACGGAACGCACGCCGACGCCCTGGACTGGGGCATCCCCCTGACCCTGCCGCTTCAGCCGGAAACGGACGCGGTTGGGATCCGAATGCACAGCATTGAGCCGGGGGAGGGGGAGAACGCCTTTCGCTGCAAGGTAACGGAAGTGATCGAGAACCCCTTTTCAACCACCGTCATGCTGCACCCGGTCATGGCCCCGCCGGATGCCGTGCCCATCGGCTGGGAAATGGAAAAGCCCGCCTGGGAACGGCTCAAAGCCGGCGAGCTGACGGTTCACCTGCCGATCAACAGCATTCTACAATTGAAAGGCTGATGAAAAATGCGAAGCAACGTTTCCTGGAAAGAAGCGCGGGATTTCCTGCTGGGTCTGGCCGCGCCGGCAGGAACGGAAACAGTGCCCCTGGAGGAAGCTGCCGGGCGGGTGCTGGCCTTTGACCTGCGCGCGGCGGAGGATGTGCCGCCCTTTGACCGGTCCGCCTATGACGGCTACGCTTTCCGCGCGGAGGATATCTGCGGCGCGTCCAGGGAAAACCCGGCCACCCTGCGCATCACTGAAACGGTAGCCGCGGGATGCATGCCCGCCCTGCCCGTCACGCCCGGCAAGGCAGCCCATCTGATGACCGGGGCCAAAATCCCGGAGGGCGCGGACTGTGTGATCAATTTTGAGCGCACGTCGTTTACAGAGGAGTCGGTGACGGTTTATGCCCCCCTGCGTCCCGGCGATAACATCGTCAAACGCGGCGAAGACGTGGCGGCTGGCGCTTTGCTTGCTCCCTGCGGAACGGTGATCGACGCCGGGCTGGCAGGCACCCTGGCCGCCCAGGGGATACCCCGGGTGAAGGTCTATCGCCAGCCCGTGATCGGCCTGATTTCTACCGGAAGCGAAGTGGTGGAGGCAGATCAGGAGCTGCCGGAAGGCAAAATCCGCAACGCCAACCGCGCTGCCTTTACGGCGCTGCTCGTCCGGGAAGGATGCCGGGTGATATACCTGGGCCTGGCCGGGGATGAAGCGGAAGAAATCCGCGCGCTGATTGCGAAGGGCCTTGCAGCCTGCGACGCCATCCTCCTTACGGGCGGCGTTTCCGTAGGTGATTGGGACGTGACGCCGGAGGCCATGGAGCGGGCAGGCGCGGAAATCCTTATGCGCGGAGTCGCTATGAAACCGGGCATGGCCTGTGCTTACGGGATAGCGGAAGGAAAGCTGGTTTTGGGGCTTTCGGGCAATCCGGCTTCCTCGCTGACCAATTATTGCGCCTGCGCCCTGCCCGCTATCCGCAGGCTGTGCGGAAGGCGGGAGCCGCTGCCCGCCGCGGTTCAGGCGGAGCTGGCTGCGGACTTTCGGAAAAAAAGCCCCGCAGACCGTTTTTTGCGGGGGCGGCTGGTTTTAGGCGACGGAACCGTCCGCTTCCTCGCCTCCGGCGACCAGGGAAACGTGGTGCTGTCCAGTACCATCGGCTGCGATACCTTCCTGCTCATTCCGGCGGGCAGCGGGCCGGTGGAGGCGGGTACAAAGCTTTCCGGCTTCCGTCTGTAAGACATCTATTGGAAAAAGTGCGAAAGCCC
The DNA here is from genome assembly GCA_017550745.1 of Clostridia bacterium. Classification (GTDB taxonomy): domain Bacteria; phylum Bacillota; class Clostridia; order Christensenellales; family Aristaeellaceae; genus RUG563. The sequence goes on from JAFZOG010000069.1 coordinate 15,077, forward strand.
ATACGGCTTTCTCGGAAGGGGGGTTCCCCCCAGAAAATTCTCTCGTTTTATCCGAGTGAGGGGGAGATGAACATGATAAAAATACGTGTGCAGGATGCGGTGGGCATGACGCTGTGCCATGACCTGACCGAAATGCGGGACGGCTTTAAGGGCCCGGCTTTCCGGCGGGGGCATGTGATCCGGGAAGAGGACATTCCCCATATGCTGGATATCGGCAAACAGACGGTGTTCGTATGGGAAGAAAACGCCGGTGAAATCCACGAGGAGGACGCTGCCCGCCGGATGGCGGCCATGGCCCCGGTAAAAGGCGCGCACTATACGGAACCGTCGGAAGGAAAGGTACTGCTGATTGCCGACAGCGAAGGCATGCTGCGGGTGGACACATTGCTGCTGGAGGAAATCAACAGCATCGGCGATTTGACCGTTTCCACCCTGCCCGATCATTATCCGGTAAAGCCCGGCATGCGCCTGGCATCCATGCGCATCGTGCCGCTGGTCACCAAGGAAGAACAGATCATCCGGGCGGAAGCGCTGTGCGCGGGGAGGAAACTGCTGGACCTGCTGCCCTACGCGCCCAGAAAAGCGGGCATCATCATCACCGGCTCGGAAATTTACCACGGCCGGATCAAAGATAAGTTTGAAGCGGTGGCCCGCGCAAAGCTGGCAAAGTATCCGGGGACTGTATTGGGAGCGGTGGCCTGTGACGACGATGTGAATATGCTGGTGCGCGCGGCGGAAGACTTCCTGGCCCAAGGCGCTGACTTCCTGATTTTTTCAGGCGGCATGTCGGTGGACCCGGACGACGTGACCCCCGCCGCTATCCGGCGCCTGGGCTGCGGCGTGGTCAGCCATGGCGTGCCCAGTCAGCCGGGCAACATGACCCTGGCGGCTTACCTGGACGATATTCCCGTGCTGGGCGTTCCCGGCGCGGCGGTCAGCCTGCCCACGACCATATTTGACGTTCTGCTGCCCCAGATTTACGCCGGGCTGAAATTCACCAAGCAGGATTTGGTTCGGCTTGGCGATGGCGGCCTGTGCCAGCTGTGCCAGGCTTGCCGTTTCCCCAACTGCACTTTTGGCAGGTATTGAGGTATGATCGATTCATTTGGACGGCCCATCACCTATCTGCGCCTTTCGGTGACAGAGCTGTGCAATCTGCGCTGCCGGTACTGTATGCCAGAAGAAGGCATATGCAAGCTGCGCCACGATGAGCTGCTCACCGAGGATGAAATGATCCGGGCGGTGCGGGCGGCGGCCCGGCTGGGCGTGACCAAACTGCGCATTACCGGCGGCGAACCGCTGACCAAGCCCAACATCCTGTCCATTTGCCGAAGGGCCTGCCGGGTGCCGGGGATTGTGGATACGGGCATCACCACCAACGCCATCCGCCTGCCGGAGATGGCCGTTCCCCTGCGGGAGGCGGGCATCCGGCGTGTCAATATCAGTCTGGACACCCTGAATCCTGAAAAGTACGCTTACATTACCCGGCGGGGAAACCTGAGCGAAGCTTTGCGCGGCCTTGACGCCGCTCTGGGGGCCGGGTTTGAGAAAATAAAAATCAACACGGTGCTCATCGGCGGCTTCAACGACGGTGAAATCCCGTCCCTGGCGGCGCTGACGAAGCAGTACCCCATCGACGTGCGCTTCATCGAGCTGATGCCGATGCCCGGCGGCGCGGGATTTGGGCAGGAATGCTATCTTCCTGCCGCGAAAGTGCTGGAAGCCCTGCCGGAAGCAAAGCCGGAGCAGGAGGAAGGCGTGGCGCGGCTGTACCGCCTGCCGGGCGCGCAAGGGCGTATTGGGCTCATCAGCCCCCTCAGCCGGCATTTCTGCGCGTCCTGCAACCGCATACGGGTGACGGCGGACGGCAAGGTCAAGCCCTGCCTGCATTCCGCGGAAGAAATCCCCCTCAAGGGCCTGGACGACGACGGCATGCTGGAGCAATTGCGCCGCGCCATCCTGAATAAGCCCTGCTGCCATCAGGAATTGAGCGCCTTGAACCGCAGCCAGGCAGCCCGGGGAATGAACCAGATCGGAGGGTAAAACATGGCCTGTCCAGTGATTGGATTTTCAGCCTTTTCGGGCACGGGAAAAACCGCCGTGATGGAACGGGTGATCCGGGAATTGACGAAAAAGGGGCTGCGCGTCGGAGCCGTCAAGCATGACGGCCATGATTTTGACATCGATCATCCGGGAAAGGATTCCTATCGCCATACCCAGGCAGGGGCCCAGACCGTCGTAATCGCTTCGGCGCAGAAAACCGCCGTCATCCAGCAGGCGGGCAGCACGCTGGAGCAGTGCGTCAGCCGTATTCAAAACGTCGACGTCATTCTCGTGGAAGGCTTCAAGCACGCGGCCATTCCCCGCATCGGCCTCTGCCGGAAAGCGGCCGGGAAGGGCTTGCCGGAACCGCCGGAAAACTACATTGCCGTCGTTACGGACGATCAGGAGCTGCAAACGGCCATGCCCCGCTTTTCCTTCAACGACGCGGCGGGCATCGCGGATTTTATCATCAGGGAGACACAGACCATGCAGACCCGGGATTTTACGCATTTCAACGATCAAGGCAGAGCGCGGATGGTGGACGTTGGAAACAAGGACGTCTCCTGCCGCACAGCCACAGCCGCCGGCAGGGTGCTGGTGAATCAGCACACCTTTTCCCTGATCCAATCCGGCGGCATGAAAAAAGGCGACGTGCTCACCGTCGCCCAGATCGCCGGGATCATGGCAGCCAAGCACACACCGGACTGGATTCCCATGTGCCATCCGGTGCCTTTGAACGGCATTGACCTGAAACTGTTCCTGGATGCGGAACGGCTGTCCGTGGAAATCGAGGCCACGGCCCGGTGCGACGGGAAAACCGGCGTGGAAATGGAAGCGCTTACCGCGGTCAGCTGCGCGGCGCTCACCGTGTACGATATGTGCAAGGCGGTGCAGCGGGATATGGTGATTTCGGATATCCGGCTGCTGGAAAAAACCGGCGGTGTGCACGGAGATTATTGCAGGGAGGAAAAACAAAATGGCTGAAATGAAATACACCGCCGCCGTGATCACGGTCAGCGATAAGGGCTTTCGGGGCGAACGGGAGGATACCAGCGGCCCCGCGCTGTGCGGGATGCTTCGGGAGCAAGGGTGGGACGTGGCGTATACCGCGCTGGTGCCCGACGAAAAGCCCATGATCCAAAAAGAACTGCTCTTCTGCGCGGATGAAAAGCGCTTTGCCCTGGTGCTGACCACGGGCGGCACGGGCTTTTCCCCCCGGGACGTGACGCCGGAAGCCACCATGGAGATCGTGGAGCGCCTTGCCCCCGGCATTCCCGAGGCCATGCGCGCTGAAAGCATGAAAATCACCCCTAACGGCTGCCTGTCCCGTGAAACCGCGGGCATTCGGAGAAGCACCCTGATCATCAACCTGCCAGGCAGCAAAAAAGCGTCCACGGAAAACTTCGCCGCTGTCTGCGGCCCAATTCGCCATGGCGTGGAGATGCTGCAATCCGCCGGCTCCGCCGACTGCGCCGCCGCTGAGAACAAAGAAAAAAAACAAAAGCCGTCGGTCGATCAATGGCTGCGGGAGGCCAAAGCACATCCGGACGCCGGGAAGGTGGGCATGTATCTGACGCATAACGGCGTGGTTCGCTCCACCGCCCGCACGCAGGTGCGCCAGGGCGATACGGATGCAAAGCCCGTGATCGGCATGCGGTTTTCCTGCGATGAAGCGAAAGCGGCGGCCGCGGTTGCCGAAGCGCGGCGAATGGACGGCGTGTATTATGTGCGGGTCTGGGTGAACGAGGGCACGCTCCGGGTGGGGGACGATATCATGTTCGTGCTCATCGGCGCGGATATCCGTCCCCACGCCGTTCAGGCGCTGGAAAGCCTGGTCAAAAAACTGAAAACGGAATGCGTGACGGAAACGGAATTGTACGCGGACGCGTAAGCATATTATGATATCATCTTCTTCCGTTCTTCGCTTTGCGTTTATTCTCGTACATCATCTTATCCGCACGGCGGGCAGTATCATTGACTGATTGATCTATTTCCGGATCGTATACCGCTATGCCCAGCGCGATATGGATTTCCTCCCATTTGTTCTCTGCGGAAGCGCAGATTTCTTCGCGTTTTTCTTCAAACGCCTTTACCAATTCTTCCCTGTTTTTGAGATCGCCATTTTGCAGGATCACCGTAAACTCATCTCCGCCCATCCGGAATACCGGGCTGTGCTGGAACGTCTTGCAGATGAGACGGCACGCAGTTGTCAGGTAGATATTGCCTTTGTCGTGCCCGTGCTGATCATTGATCGCCTTCAGATTGTCGCAGTCAAATACCCCGATCGCCATTTCCAGCGGTTCGCCTTTATCGAGGCGTAATTGAAGCTGCCTGATATAGTCGTCGTAACCGCCCTTGTTCCGAACATGGGTGAGGGCGTCCACAAAGACCTGCTTGTTCAAATCTTCGACCAGATGATGCTCCTGGATGGCTTTCTTCTGCGTGCGGATGCTGAACAGCAGCAAGACCAGGATCACGAACAGCGTGCCCGCAATCACGGACATAACAATGGTCAGATTGTCCTTGATGACATCCACAAAGCTGGTCTTCGCGTCCTCCGTGGAATAGAATGTGAGCGCGGTGTGCACGATGCTGTCGGGCACGATGGAAGTGGTCTTTGAAAGGATGGAGTATAATTCCGTGTCCCCTCTGCGCACGGCAAAATAATAATCCATGTCCACGCCTGTGTAGACCGTGGCAAGGCGCAGCTTCTCGCATTGCTTGGCGATATTGCTGAACCGGTAGTTGCTGATGATCACGCAATCCGCTTCGCCCGCCGCGATGCCTTCCAGCCCTGTGGGCATGTCCGCATAATACTTCACCTGCCAGCCCGGAAAGTGATCCAGAAGGAAGCGCTCATAATTGGTATTGCCTTCATTGACGGCCACAATCACTTTTTCCTTGCGGATAAACTCCTTTTGCTCTGACGCCCGGACCACCGCGTCCATCTCCGTCGTCATCAGCGCGGGCGTCATCACCACATCCAGCGTTTCGCTGTCATAGGCGGTCAGGTTTGCGGGGAACATGCAGTCAATTTCGCCGCGGCTCAGCGCTTCCATTGCGGCGCCGGCGCTTGGAAAACAAACGGCTTCAAAATTCAGGTGCGCGTTTTCAAAGCATGCTGAAGCATAGTCGAGATAATCCTTCAATGCGCCTGTAAGTTCCCCCGTGCTTTCATCCTTGGCGCAAAAAACCAGGTATCCGTCCTGATAGCCCACGCGGATGGTTCCATGGTTCAAAAGCCAGGCGCTTTCTTCCCGGCTGAGATACATGCTGGTCTCGGCGCTTTTCAGATATTTATCATTCAGCTGCTGGGCATAATACTTGTTTTCGTCCTGGATCCGGCTCAGCGCTGTGTTCAGCTCCGCTAAGAGATCCGGACGGCTTTTGCTGACCGCAAAATAGAAATCCGACGAACCGATTTTCCAGACGGGGATGGCAGTTTCAGGGTTGGCCTGGACATCCATCGTAACAAAGGCGTCCAGCTCGCTCCCAAGCAAGCGCAGCGATTCCTCCTCCGGGGTGGTCAGCTCCACAATCTTCGCATTTATTCCATGCGTTTGTGTCCACTTGAGCAGCATGTCGCTTTGAACACTGGCCTTTGCGACGCCGACCCGTTTCCCCGCCAGCGTGGCGTAGCTTTCCGAGGTGATGTCCGTATTGTCCGGCGCGACAAAGACATAGTAAGCCTCCGTACCCATCGGAAGGACTGAAAACAGCATGTCGTCGGCGCGTTCCTCCATGTAGGATACGTTTCCCAGTATTCAGGATTTGATACAATGGGTTTTAAGGTTGCATCGAGGGTTGCATCCAAGGTTGCAAGGTTGCATTTTCCGGATGCAACCTTATCTGTGGTTCCATTTTTTTGGATGCAACTTTTTCCGAAGGTTGCATTTGGAATGCAACTAACATTTTCTGGATGCAACTTTTTTCCGAGGGTTGCATTTTGGGATGCAACCTTAGCCGCAACTAACTTTTTCTGGATGCAACTTTTTTCCCGAAGGTTGCATTTGGCAATGCAACTTACATTTTCTGGATGCAACCTTAGTCGCAGGGTTGCATTTGAAGGTTGCATCCAAGGAGTAAGGTTGCATTTTGGGATGCAACCTTGGACGCATCAGCCCGGAAAGTTGCATTTCGAATGCAACCTTGGATGCGTCCTTACCGGAAGGTTGCATTTGAAGGTTGCATTTGGTGATGCAACTTTTTTGAGGAATCACTCTATCACTTTCAGTCCCATCTCCCGAATTTTCCGAACCAGTTCTTCCTTATCCAGTGACCCATCAGCAAATGCCCGTTGCATACCTGGGCCGAAGGAAATCGCGGTCGGGCCGCGCCCCCTGATACATCGTTGCAAGTTCACTCGGCTTCCATCCGGACAGGCACCACAGGCGGCTGTTGTTGTGGTAATCGGTGATCAGCCGGAGCAGCGTTTCCACTTGCTCCTGGGTTATCTCCACCCCTACCTCGTTCAGCTCATCCAGGATCCACTGCAGCGTTACTGCTGGGCTGCTCCTACCGATGTTCTCACCGCGCTTGAATAACCGCAGAATCTTTTCCGCTTCCGTGCCGGAGTAGTCTTGTAATACTGCCTCCCGCGCTGTCGGGCGCTTCTGCCATTCCACCTCAAAACGCTCATCCGAATTCAGGAAGGAAAAGTCACCCAGTTTCTGACCCTTGTGGTCGTTGGGAGCAGACCGTCCATACTTGGGAGCGCATTCGTCCGCTGTGGAAGTCAGCCCGGAGAGGAAAGACAACAGGGACTCCTCCAGGATGGAGGGTAACTGCTCCGCATAGGATAGGAAATCCTCTGGTATACAGTAGGGCCGATCAAAATCTATCTGATCGGTCAACTCATAAAGAAGGCCGTATTTCCCATATCCGACGCCTACCAGTTCCTTGCTGACAATGAACCTGTCCAGCTCGCTACGAGAATCATCGTCAAAGATTTCCTGTGCCTCAAAAACATAGTACGGCTGTTCCTCACGCCGGACGATGGAGGAAAAAGCAAGCAAATCCTTCCGTCGCAGTTTGGGAGCGGCTTTCAGCTCGCCGTATATCTGCCACACATGCCGCAGGGGAACCGCGTCGTACAGATTCGCGCAGGAAGAAAAAAACTTGTGGAGGAAAGAGCGTGCGTCAACGGGTAGGCCTGACTGTTCATACAGCCTTTCAAGGGATTTCTCTGATAGCGGTTTTGGGTAGGACATGGTTTGTTCCTCCTACACTATTTCAAAAGATACTGTAATTACTGCTTCAGTTCCTGCAACAGCTTGATGCCAAGCACGGTCGCGGGAATGCAATCGTTTGGCGACAGATTCGACAGGATTACGACGGCTGTTCCGGCTTCAGGATCGAACCCGAGATAGCTGTTGTAATGCCCGGTGCCCCCGTTGTGCCAGACGATTCCGTTCTCCCTGTCGATGATCCAGGCCATGCCGATTTCATCCATATGGATTCCCATCATTCGATACGACCCGATCGTAAAAGGCTCCCGTGGAAGCGATATCCGACTCGGAACATTTTCGTATTTGCATTATTCAGGCCCACTTTCTTTTCCACGGTATCTACTTTTCAACATCCCAACAAACTGGAATAAGACGAGCCAAAATTGCTTATTACTCACTCCACGGCAGCTTTATGTTCGGCACATCAAGTCTTTCCACATCCTGCAACTCCTATCGTATGATCGCCCCAAATGGTGTGATGATCACATATAACTGACGGTCTCGCTCAGTTCCTTCCGGCTGCTGTGATTCGGCAACGGACCTGCGCCTTCAGCGGCATAGCCCAGATCCATGACCATCAGCACTTCTTCATTCTCAGGAAGCCCCAGCGTCTCAGCCAGCTTCTCCGGGTCGAGGAAATTGATCCAGCAGCTATCCACGCCTTCATCAGCGGCAGCCAGAATTATGTGGGTTGCTACGATAGTGGTGTCCTCCACGCCGGAATCGCGCTTACCGCCTGGATAGGTGAAGACATTGTTCTTGTCAAAGGCGATCACTAGAACGGTCGGCGCACCATAGCGGCAAGGTGTAACCGCATCAATCTTAGCCAGCGCCTCTGGAGACTGCAACACATACACATGCTGCTCCTGCAGGTTCTTCGCCGTGGGAGCCAGGCGGCCAGCGTTAAGGATGGCGGTCAGTTTCTCCTCTTCAACCTGTCGATTAGAATACTTCTTACAGGAATACCGTGCTTTGATTACCTCTTTGAATTCCATTGTGTTTGACCCCTTTCATTCTGTCCTAAATCCTCGTTCATCTGGTTCTACAGGAATTCCTTCTTCAATATCGCATACTGCATTGTGTTCTCATACAACGGCGTCCCGTCGGGATTGTTGATGAAGCTCACAAACTCCATGAACAGCCCCTCCCGCCGCATGCCGAGACGCTCACACAACCGCTGGCTGGGAATGTTGTAATCCTCGGTGTAGGCATAGATGCGCCTGATGCCCTTCTCACGGAAAAGATAGTCGAAATAGGCGTGGGCGGCTTCGTAGGCGTAGCCCTTGCCGCTGTATTCCAGATTCAGCATCCAACACGGGCTAAATGTGTCCATCACTTCGTCTTCCGGGTCGGTCCCCTCCGGGTGGCCGAAGATTTCCCCGATAACCTTTCCGCTCTCTTTCAGCACGATGGCGAGATACAGCTCATCTTCCGTCCGCTTCTTCATCTCCGCCTTCGCTTCGTCCAGCGAATCCAGCTTCATGCAGGCGAAGCAATGAACAGCGGGAGTGTGAAGATACTCCAGCACATCGGCAGCATCGGATTCCCGGAACGGGCGCAGGATCAGTCTTTCAGTCTCGATCATTCTTTACCTTCCCCGGCTTATCTATCGCTTCATTTATTGTTCTAAAAATATAAGGCTCCACTTCTTTTCACCGCTTACATTATACCCGAAAAATAGGCGCAAGGCAAGGAAAAAGGCCCCCGCACTGGAAGGGAGCCTAATATATCTTCGTCCCGTACCAAAGGGCAGCGATCGCCCCAAGGATCATGTCTTTATACTCGACTCCATTTCCTCAGACTTAATTCTCAGTATCCCGGAACTGCTCGTGTGTCTTTGCGTAATCCCCGGTCTCAAAGTTTATCTTCACCGTGCTTTCGTGCCGGAGCGTTTTCCTGCTCTCGTGGTATTGAAACTGCCAGCTCGATATACATTCATGGAAAATATTGAATGCGGAAAAGTCTCTGCGGATTCTATTTGTGTTCACCACAATTGTATTAGCTGAGATTCGCTCGATTGTCGGGGCTCCGGTCTTTATATGCGTCTCGCTTCCATCCCGCTCCTTGACTACACGGTCTTCGCCGACAACCAGGTCGCTTTCTTCAAAGAAGATGATGCTGTCCATAGCCTGCAATCTGATATCGGAGGATGAAATCCCGGAAGAAGGCCCGGAACAGTTGGATCTCTTTACTGACTACGAAGCTTTGGAAAGGGAGAAAGCCGAACGAAAAGCGGCAGAGGAAAAGGAACGCAATCTCCAGCGGGTGACGCTGCTCATCCAGGAACGCTATGGCAAGAATGCCATGCTCAAGGGCATGAACTTCCTGGAAGGCGGGACAACCAGAGAGCGCAACGGACAAATCGGCGGACATAGGGCGGGGACTGACGAGATGGATGATTCTTTCCGCCTAAACAAAACGGGTGCAGCAACAGCGGCAGACTCACAGGAAGAAGGTGAGTGGGAATGACGCAGGGAATCAAAGGCAATGAACCCGATGCCCGTATCGTCTATGCCGACATCATCGACCTTCCGCATTGGCAGTCTCCCACCCGCCCTCACATGAGCCTCTATGACCGTTCTGCACAGTTTGCCTCCTACAAGGCGCTATCTGGCTATGAGGAGATGGTAGCTGAAGAGGCCCGGCTGACCGACAAAAAGGTTGATCTTGAGGAATTTGAGCTGGAGCGTTTGAACCAGAAGCTGAATTTGATAGCCGATGTCATCGCAGACGGTCACCACCCGGAACTTACCTTCACCGTGTTTGTGCCGGATGAAAAGAAGGCTGGAGGTGCGTATGTTGAAATAACGGATTCGGTCAAACGCATCGATACGGCGCTGCGGAAGGTAGTGCTGATGACCACGAAAGGCAGAGGCCGAATCAATAAGACCATTGACTTCGACAAGATTACGGCTATCCACGGACAGCTGGTGGATTACTTGGATGATGAAATATATGACTGAACAACAGTCGGAGATCCATGGGGTCGCAACTGCCAGCTCGAAAGATAACCCCTATATAACCCCTATGCTTGACATGTTGTTGTTCGGGGGTTATAATAAAGCAAAAGGCCGCGGAGGTATCGGAAATGAAAAGCGAAAAGGAAAAGATAGAGGCGCTTGAAGCAGAGATTGACGCGCTCCCCATTGGGTATATTTCCAGGAAAAACATCAAAGGAAAAATCAAGTGCTACCACCAATGGACCGAGAACGGAAAAAAGAAGAGCAAGTATCTGGACGATCAGACGGCGGAGCAATTAGGGATCCTGATTGAAAAACGCCGGGAACTCCAGCAGCAGCTAAGGACTGCAAAAGCGTTCCAACCAAAGCCCAGGGTAGTCAGGAAAACGCCTAAGAAAGTACATGAGTTCAAGACAACCGTCAGTACAGGGACCGCCCTGCAGAAGTTCGTGATGCCTGTTGGCGGACTGGTCAAGCGGGATTGCTATCAGGAACTGGATCATTACCTGTACGGCGAATCCGATGGGAAAGTGTTTGTCCTGTGCGGCCTGCGCAGGACTGGCAAGACAACGCTGATCCGGCAGGCGATTCTCTATATGCCGGAGGAAGATTTCAACCGTACCGCTTTCATCCAGGTCAAACCGGGGGATAATCTGGGCAGCATCGATCATGATCTCAAATGGCTGGCGGAAAACGACTACAGGTATGTGTTCATCGATGAGGTCACATTTGCGGATGACTTTATTGAAGGCGCAGCGCTATTCTCGGATATTTTCGCCTCGTCTGGCATGAAGATCATTCTCTCTGGCACGGACTCTTTGGGCTTTGTTTTTGCCGCGTCTGAAGAACTGTATGACCGCTGCGTCATGCTGCATACCACGCTGATTCCTTACCGCGAATTTGAAAAAGTGCTGGGCATAACGGGGATCGACGATTATATCCGTTATGGCGGCACGATGAGCCTGGGCGGCCGGCATTATAACACCCAATCCACGTTTGTTACAAAACGCAGCGCGGATGAATATGTGGATAGCGCGATTGCAAAGAACATCCAGCATTCTCTGCAATTCTATCAATACGGCGGCCATTACAGACACTTGATCGAACTGTATGATAAAGGAGAATTGACCAGCGCAATCAACCAGGTCGTGGAGGATATCAACCACAGATTTACTATTGACGTTTTGACGAAGAGCTTTATATCCCATGACCTGGGCATATCGGCCAGCAACCTGCGCAAAGACAGGGAAAGGCCAACGGATATACTGGATCGGCTGGACAAAGCGCAATTTACGGAAAGATTAAAGAATGCGCTGGATATTCTGAACAAAGAAGAGCAGACGGTAACGATCACCGAGGATCACAGAAGCGAGATCAAAGAGTATCTGGATGCTCTTGACCTGACTGTGGATATTCCCATAGAGTTTCTTCCGGTTAGGAATGACCGTTTGATCAGAACGGTGATATCGCAGCCGGGGCTCCGCTACGCTCAGGCAGAGGCGTTTATCCGTCAGCTGTTGCAGGATGAGCAGTTTCAAAGCCTGTCCGCTGTGGACAGAGGCTGGGTGGCAGAGCGGATCCTTGACGAGATCCGGGGCAGGATGATGGAGGACATCGTTCTCCTGGAAACACAGAAAGTGCGGCCCGATAAACATGTGGTTCATTTGCAGTTTGCGATAGGCGAATTCGATATGGTGATAGCAGACCTGCATAAGGCTGAGTGCGAGATATTTGAGATAAAACACAGTCAGGAAAGGGTTCCCGCACAGTACAAGTTCCTTGACGACCCGGAGAAACTGGAGAAGACAGAACACAGATATGGGACGATCCGAAGGAGAATCGTTCTCTATCGCGGGGAAAGCACACATCTGGATAATGGCATCGAATACCTAAATGTGGAAGACTACTTGAAAAACCTGTGATCAATCATCTGTAATCCTCATGGTTCTGTTCCCCAATGGGCAAAGCTCCTGGCTGGAAAAAAAGCAGAAGAATGAGGAGCGGGAAATGCTGAACGGAGCAGAAAGGGCACGGGAAGCGAGGATTGCACCAGGGACGGAACCGGACGAGCTGCCGTTCTGACAGAGGAGGAAACAGATAATGAAAATTAAACTATCCTACATCATTAACGCCATTGATTTTACCGATCAGTATTCCGAGTATTTTCTGGATCGTGTCACCGGCGAGGTTGTTTTGGTTAACGATATGATGATGACCAGCGAAGAGAAAGAAGAAATCTGTGACCGGCTGGATGAGCACGGATTCTATCGGCTGCCGGATTCCAGTGACATCGATGATTATTCCACAATGGAGTCCTTTATATCCACGCTGGCCGGGCCAGCCGCCGACCGCCTCAGTAATGCCATCTCCGGGCGCGGAGCCTTCCGGCGGTTTAAGGATACCATCAGGTCTATGGGCCTTGAGAATAGCTGGTATGAATATCAGGAATCAGCGCATAAGAATGCGGCTATCCGCTGGTGTGAAGAAAACGATCTGGAGTGGGAGGAGTAAAACCGTGTACTTCAATTATCAATATACCGTGACCTACGAAAATGGAGAAACCTTCACCACGAAGGATCTGCCCAGCGTCGAATTGACCGACGAACAATACCACCGAGTTGTTCGTGCTTTGAAGGAAAAGCCTGAGCTTGATGACTGGGAAGAAATCGCTGATATCGTTTCCGCGATGAAAGAAAATGTTATACTTTTTGACCGCTGGTCAAACAAGGACGGATCAAAGCGGGCTAAGTCTAAGAAGCAGTCAAGAGCTATCAACGATATTCACCTCTTCCTCCGCCGTGAGGATTTGGTCCAGATTCAAAAAATCCCCATCGAGTTTCTTGACCGCCCTGAGGAAAAAATGACGATCTACGGAAGCGACGGAAAAGCAATCACAATCAGCAGCCAGTTCGGTGAAGTGCGCGTCTCAAATGGGCGTTCAGTTACAATCATCGATGCTGACCGGTTTATCTCCATGTTGACGAGATATAATACATAACACGTACATTGTAAAGGAAAGCTTCCATAAAATTCAAGCGATTTTCGCCAAAAAGCCGTGACATTCTGGAACGCCCCCCTTTTGCCCCGATGCAAAAAGGACTATAATTTCTTTGTGAAACGAGAATAAAGAAGGAGACACAGCTTTGCAGCAAAAAATTGCTGACCCGGACGCGGCGTAAAAAAGATCAATCTGAAAAGGCGATCGATCCACAATTCGGGAGGAGGAATCCACATGATTTTCAGCGTCACCCCAGTGAACCTCATCAACATGCTGTTCATCGCGGCGGGCATCGGCATTTGCGGCCTGTGCTTTTTGCAGATCACGGCCTCCGTCCATCTGCGGAAGGAAGTGCGGCGGTATTTCCAAATCTTCCTCCTGCTGCTCCTGCTTTAT
>JAFZOG010000070.1 GCA_017550745.1 Clostridia bacterium
GGACGAACCACCGATGACCGCCTGCGGCGGATTTCTCATCGGTGGTGAGATCACGCGAAACGAGCAATGTCCGCATGAAGCGGACTTGCGACTTTTGAGCGTGCGGATCGCAGAGGCCCTCGCCTCCTCGTTTCGTTACTGACTTAAAGCGCCCCTCAACAAAACAATTCTATCCTCCCAAAACCATCTCACAATGAAAGGAAAACCGAAATGGAACTGGAACAGGCAAGAAAAGACCTGATGGCCCTGCAGGAGCAGATGAGCGCCTATGGGCATGCCATGGGGCTGATGAGCTACGACGGCGAAACCACCGCCCCCCGGGGCACGGCGCAGAACCGCGGCCACGCCATGGGCATCCTGAGCGAGATCATGTACAAGCTGTCCACCGGCAAGGAAACGGTGGATCTGCTGGAATACCTGGACGCCCACAAGGAAGCCCTGGACCAAAAAGAACAGCGGATGGTGTATCTGCTGCTCAAGGACATCCGCTACATGCAGAAGATCCCCCTGGAAGAATTCGTGGCCTATGAAAAATTCGTGGTGGAGTGCCAGGACGTATGGCACAGCGCCAAGCAGAACAGCGATTTTGCCTCCTACCTGCCGTATCTGGAAAAGATGGTGGACTACCGCATCCGCTTCGCCCGCTACGCCGCGCCGGACAAGGACCCCTACGACTACTGGCTGAACGAATACGAGCCGGGCATCGACAAGGAAAAATGCGAGGCGTTTTTCAGCACGCTGCGGGAGCGCCTGGTGCCGCTGATCCAGCAATGCGCCCAAAAGCCCCAGGTCAGCGACGCCTGCATCAAGGGCGATTTCCCCGAGGATAAGCAGGAAGCGCTGGCGTACTGGCTGATGGACGTGATCGGCCTGGACCGGGACCACGTGGGCCTGTCCACCACCGAGCATCCCTTCACCACCAGCCTGGGCTCCCACCTGGACGAGCGCATCACCACCCACTATTACCCGGAAGACCTGTCCTACTCCATGTTCAGCGTCATCCACGAGGGGGGCCACGCGCTGTACGACACCGGGTCGGACGACGACCTGGCGTATACCGCGCTGGACGGCGGCGTGTCCATGGGCATTCATGAAAGCCAGAGCCGCTTCTATGAAAACATCCTGGGCCGCAGCAAGGGCTTTGCCAAATTCGCGTTCCCCAAGCTTCGCCAGCTGTTCCCGGAGGACATGGCCCCCTATTCCTGGGAGGATTTCTATAAAGCCGTCAACCGGGTGCAGCCCTCCCTCATCCGCACGGAAGCGGACGAAGTGACCTACTGCCTGCATGTGATGATCCGCTTTGAGCTGGAAAAGCGCCTGTTCGCGGGAGACCTCAAGGCGGCCGACCTGCCCGGGGAATGGAACCGGATGTACAAGGAATACCTGGGCGTCGACGTGCCGGACGATAAGCACGGCGTATTGCAGGACAGCCACTGGTCCTTCGGCGCCTTCGGCTACTTCCCCTCGTACGCCCTGGGCAGCGCTTACGGCGCCCAGTTCCTGGCGAAGATGAAGGAAACCGTGGACGTGGACGCCGCCCTCGATCTGGGGGACTTCTCCCAAATCAACGCCTGGAACAAGGCGCACATCTGGCATTTCGGCTCTCTCCACACGCCCGCCGAAATCCTTGACATGACCCTGGGCGCGCCCTTTGACCCAAGCTATTACCTTGATTACCTGGAAGCCAAATGCAAGGACGTGTACGGGCTGTAACAGCATGCGAATGAAAATGGAATCTGGATTCCATTTTCATTCGATACATCCATCTCCTGCAAAAATGGGTTTTCGACCTCCATAGGAGGCCGAAAACCCTATTTTTGCGGTCGGAAATGGATTTGACATTTGTTTGTTTTTGTGAAAATCTTTGTATAGCGTCTTTGACATTCTCTGGCGCCCCGAATTGGGCGGGGCACTCCCTCAGAATACCAACGGCGTTTTTATTATACAAAGAAATGACCGCATTATCATTTGCTATAAATTCTCCATTTTCAAATCTACCAAAAAGTGTTGGCATTACTTCCCGTCCATATGCAGTGACAGCATCCATTACTATTGTTTTTCCATTGTCGTATGTTGTTTTCTGTAAAGGAACAATAATATATCTCCCATCATTGTCTTTTTTAAGTCAGTAATTGCGTATCCTTGGGCTTTATCACTACTGCTTCCGAATGATCCAGGTCCGCACGCCCACCACCAGTTTTTCTTCGCCGACATCCCCGAAGGAGGCGATCCTCATGCTGACTTTTCTCGGTTCGCCGCCCATCATCAGGCGGTAGGACAGCTTGAAGTCGCCGTTTTCTTTGATTTCCCTGAGCACATTATCCCGGGTGAACCTTTGCAGGAACAGGGGCAGATCCTCTTCATAAATGGTTCTCACCGCGTCGATGGTGCCCTGCATGAAGAAATCGTTGCCTTCCTTTGCGAAGCCCAGGCTTTCGTACTCGCTGGTGGCGTTGTATTCCACATAGCTGCCCGTTTTGAGATTCACGGTATAGAGGCATACATACCCGTCGGACAGGGCCATCACCCGGGCCAGGGTATCCCGCTCCTTCTGGATATCCTCCAGGCGCTTTTTCTCCTTCATCTGGGAGTCGATGATGCTGATGCCCATGATGATGCGGCTGCTGCCGGGCTGCAGCCGGGTGATCTTCATGTTCACATACATGGGCACGCCGGTGTCGATGAGGCGGTAAGTGGTTGTGAACACGCCCTGGGCGTTCAGCTCCTTCACCACATTTTCTTTGGTGAACAGGGCGAGGAACGCGGCCCTGTCCTCCTCGTAGATGCGGGTCATGGTGTCGCGCTGCGCCGAAGCGAAGAAACCCTCGCCCTGGCGCTTCCTGGCCAATTCGTCCCTGCCCGCGGTGGAGGAGTACTCGATGAAGTTTTCCGTATCCAGATCGATGACATAAATGTTGTAGTAGTCCGCCGCCAGCGCGCGGGCGATTTCGGCGTAGGTCGTGTCCTCCCTGGGCTCGGAAATGGAGAGCACGGTGATCGCCACCGCCACGTTTCCGGTCACGGGGTTCACGCTGACGCGCCGGGCGAAGGAATGCACCACAGAGCCGTCCTGCATCTTTTCGTCAAAGAACAGCTGGCCCCCCTGTTCGCAGCAGGTTCGCTTGATATTGTGCATAAAGGAGCCGTCCAGCTGATTGAAGGTTTCGTCCTGGGCGGACAGGTCTACGCCGAAGAACCGCATGAAGAAATCCCGGTAGGACTGGTTGGTTCGCACGAAACGGGTTTCGCTGTCCCTGATTTCGACGATGCCCGCGGGCAGGGTGTTGAAGGTATTGTGGATCTTTCCGTCGCTGTCGGAGATCACCGTCAGGTCGTACAGGTTCACCCGGCCGATGGATTCATAATAGGAGGTTTCCGCGGGGTTTTCATGGCCGAACTGGAAGCCGGTTTTCATTCTCCTGAGGATTTCTTCAAAGGGCACGGGCTTGCAGAAATAATAGCCCTGCATCTTGGAGCAGCCCACATCCTGCAAAAACCGCGCCTGCGTTTCCGTTTCCACGCCTTCGCACACCGTATCCACGCCCAGGGCGGTGGCCATTTTCATCAGCTCGGTCAGGATGATTTTGGCGCTTTCGCCCTCGTCCAGCTTCCGCATGAAGCTCATATCGAATTTGATCAGGTCGAATTTGATGCTCTGCAGCACGTCCAGCGAGGAATATCCGCTGCCAAAGTCGTCCATCCACACGGGGAAGCCCAGCTTCTGGAAACGCTCGATCTGCCCCTTCATAAAGTCGAAATCGCTGCCGATGACGCTTTCCGTGATCTCGATGGTGATCCTGTTGCGGCTGATGCCGGCATCGTCCACGCGCCTGCAGATTTCCTCCACGATGTCGCAGGCCTCAAAGTCCGAGCGGGAGAGGTTGACGGAGTGGGGCACCACGTCCATCCCCGCCTCTTTCCCGCAGCGCATTGTCCGCAGCACTTCTTCCAGTATATACAGATCCAGCTTATACAGCAGCCCGGCGTCCTCCAGATAGGGGATAAAATCCCCGGGAGAGAGGAAGCCCTTGCACGGGTCGATCCACCGCGCCAGCGCTTCCACGTCGCACACCTTTTCGTTCACCGCGCGGATGATGGGCTGGTAATACACCTGGATCCAGTGCCCCGCCATGGCGGCGTCCAGGTTCTCGATCACGTACTGCCTGCGCTCCAGATCGTCGCTCAGCTCGCTGCTGTAATAACGGAAGCCGGAGGTATAGGTTCCCTTCAGCGCGGAGCAGGCCAGCTTGGCCCGGTCGCAGGCGGTGCTGATATGCGTGCCTTCCTTCCGGTCGGTATAAATGCCCACATGTACCGGGGGCACCTTGCCCGTGTGCATTTCATTGCATTCCTGGAACAATCCCTGCAGCCTGTCCTCCAGCCCTGTGTTCTCCGCCACCGCGGCGAAATGGTCCGCCCCGATGCGGCAGGAGTTTTCGCTGCCGAAGGCATTCGCCAACAGCTTGGCGAAGGATTGCAGCATTTTGTCGCCTTCCGCGAAGCCGTGCCTGGAGTTAAAGAACTTCATGCCGCTGAAGTCCAGATACATCACCACGGGCTCGCCGCCCCGCTCCAGGATGGCCGCCTTGGCGCTCTCCGCCAGTTTGAAGAAATAGGTCATGCTGGGCAGGCCGGTCAGGTCGTCATAGCGGCTGGCCCTTAAGATGCTCTGCTCGTGCAGCGCGTTGCTCATGGCATGATGGATCGCTTCGCCCGTGGTGTTCGCCTCGTCCAGATATTTCCCCTCGTCCGTATACCATACCTGGGCGATCCTCACGCCCGTTTCCGTATTCACATGCTCGCCGCAGGCGTGGATCATCCGGTATTCGGAGCCGTTTAAGGTCCTGGAGCGGTAGATCACTTCATACCTGCCACCCTCCGTGGCAAACCGGACCGCCGCGTTGGAAATGCGCGCAACGTCGTCCGGATGCACTTCCCGGTACATGTCATAATCCATATCTCTGTATGCTGCGGCGCGGTCGGTATATCCGAACAGCTTTAAAAACCCGTCGGAAAGCAGCAGGGTCTCGATCCGCTTGCCGATCATCTGGTAAACGGCAAAGGGCTGGCGCAGGCTTTCCATCCAGGCCCGCTGTTCTTCGGGAAACTGATAACGTTCCATCGTTTTCATCCTTCTCGCTTATACACGTTCGCATGCCTGCCGGAGGGGGCGGGCAAAAAACAGCCGCAAGCGCTTATTGAGATACAAACTCTCATGATCATTATAACGGAAAATTCTTCCGCTGACAAGTTATTATTTTGCTTCTTTTCTGTTTCATATGTAATTATTGCAGCTTTTTCACTGCGCGCGCCTTCGGCCCGTTTGGTCATCACGAACCGGATGATGTGTTCATCAAAAAGAATTGAAAAACCTCTGAGGAACAGGTCTTTCAAAGAACGAATCGGCTCGTTTCGATCCACGGCCTTTTGAAGCTTTTACACAACCCGGAGACATAGGACGGCAGCGTTAGTATTCTCCGGCATCGATTTTTTTCCGCAGCACAGCAGCGTAATCATGTCCGGTTTTCATCACATGCTCCGGATTCATCTGATAATGAATGTTGTACAGAAGGCCCTGTTCGCCGGTCCTGTCCGCCAGGCGGCTCTCGTCGAGATGTATGCCCAGCACCTCCAGGCAGATCATCACATGATCGTCTCCCGGCACAATTTCTTTTTCCCATACGTACCGGCATTCCAGATTCATAAAGCATTCCTGCACCATCGGCGCATTCACCCAGTCAGCCTTCTCCGCCGTCAGTCCAGAAGCGGCAATCTCATCTGCCTCAAAGGCATTGTTCCGGATGGTATCCATGCAGGCGGCATGGCATTCTGCCGATGGGAAATTGATCACAGCTTCCCGTTTCTCTTGCAGCGATTGGTAAAGATGCCCGTTCTTGTTCACGCTGGCCAGAACCGCATAGAACCCATTGCCGTGATTTGCGCTTGTGAAGGTGGCCCAGGACTGCATGGATGCGTTGGGCAATCCGTTCGATTTGTAAGTGGTGACCAGAAGCAGAGGCGATGGAACCGTGGCAACAAATTCTTTCCACGAGAAACCAAAATGACTGGAAAAATCGGCGTAGGTACCCTGCATGCTCTCTGGCATCTCCCGATATGCGTATTTCATCGGTTTTCTCCTTTCCGTCGCCGCTTGTCTTTCCCGGCACGGTTCTTTTCGGTAAAAATTCGGTTCTTCACGGAAAGTTAGGGAAAAAAAGTGAGCCTTCATTGCCATCTTGAGCGGAGTGGAGCGAGAGCGGAACGGAGTCGAAAGATCTGTAGGTTGGCTTAACGATTCACTGACAGATCCCTCGGCTATGCCTCGCCTCTGGCTCGGCTTCGCTCGGGATGACATCGTAGGGTTGTGGTTTGATGGA
>JAFZOG010000071.1 GCA_017550745.1 Clostridia bacterium
CACAGTCTCAAGCTTTTAACTCATTTCAGAATTAACTGTCTTTCTCCTCATTCTCTCTGTATCGTTTTCAAGATTCCCGCGCCCTCTCTTGAGCGCTTGGTTAGAATACCACATCATCCGCTCTATGTCAACTCCTTTTTTGAAATTTTTATACTTTGCATTTTCCCTGAAAATGTACATTTTTTCAGAAGCCTTGCCAGAAAAGATGAACAGTGTTATAATGAAAGAGGAATAAAGTTATACTCAAATTAAAACAGCTTTCAGGAAACTGAAAGAACCGTCGCGTTCAGGTCCGCGACAGGCTGGGAAAGGCAGTATGATATGAATATTCATGAATCCGCGGAAGACTATTTGGAAATGATTTTGATGCTTTGGGAAAAAAAGGGATATGTCCGATCGGTGGATATTTCCCAGGCTTTGGGTGTTACAAAGCCATCCGTCAGTTTTGCCATGAAAAATCTGCGTCAGGACGGCTACATCATTGTGGATGAGCATAACGAAATTTCCTTGACCGACAAGGGCATGGAAATCGCGCGGCGGATTTACGACCGGCATAAGGCCCTCACCAGTTTTTTGATTCAGCTTGGTGTGGACGAAGCTGTAGCGAAGGAAGATGCCTGCAAAATCGAGCACGACATTTCAGAAGAAACGTTCCAGGCGGTGCTGAGGCAGCTCAAGGAAAACGTCAAATGATTCAGAAAACATGGGCACGGAATCCCCGGCCGGTTCGACGGGATTCCGTGCCCTTTTCCTTTTTGGAGTCATCATTTCTTTTCCGTCAGCCAAATTTCATCAGCCTATGTCCAAGCCTGTATGCGCTGACCAGCAGGCGCTTGCCCAATCCGGTGCGCCAGTGTGCCATATGTCCAACGGGGTGGCGGAGAATGGCTTTGTAAAACTCTCCGTCCCATGTTTGGATGGAGCGCCACAGGTTTTCGTTCAGCATTTTGCTTTCTTCTGTATTGGCAATATGGTGCAGTGCACACAGCGACCAGATTTGCCCGGATACGTTATTGACCATGTACTGCCGAAGCCGTTTCGGCAGCTGGTTCAAGCTGGCCATGTGCCAGGAGGTGGCCATGGCTGTGATCATGTTTGTCAGCTGATCCAGCCGCTTGATCAGGTTCTTTTCGTTTACAGACTGATCTTCGCGGCCCACGTTGTAACCGTAGACGTTTTTATGCAGGTACAGGAGCTTTTTCACCCATGGCAGCGGCTGGTAAACGTATAGGTTGTCCTCGTAGAAGGTATGCTCCGGCAGGCTGTACTGATGCTCCCGCAGCAGCCCAACCCGATAGACCAGGCAGTGAATGATGAACTGATTGGACAGGTTGAACCGCCGGCACTCCTCCCAAGTGAACAATTTCCCCTGGGGAAAAGGACCGGCATAACTGATGCTGAAAACCTGCCGTTCCTCGCCGTGGTCATATACATAATCATGCACCACCAGATCGGCTTGGTTTTCCTGGGCGGAATAGGCGCGAAGGAGGTCCAGCAGCGCTTTCAGCCCGTCTGCGTCCAGCCGGTCGTCGGAGTCCACCACCTTGAAGTAAATGCCCTTCGCTGTTTCGATTCCCCGGTTCAGGCCGGAGCCGTGGCCGCCGTTGGGCTGATGGATCACCCGTACGATGTCCGGATGCTCCTGCGCCAGGCGATCGGCGATGCTGCCTGTATCATCTTTTGAGCCGTCGTCCACCAGCAGCACGTCCATTTCCCTGCCTCCCACAAGCAGGCTTTTTACGGCCTCCTCCATATAAGCGGCGGAATTGTAGCAGGGCACCACCACAGTAAGCAGTTTATTTTCGGATGCGATATCAGCGTTCTGCTGCATCAATACGTTCCCCTCTTCTCTCGCTTTGCAGGAAAGAATATAAAATAGAAATAACACATAATCAATATGCTGCCAAAACCCCATTGCTGCCCTGCGAGATAGAGCAGAATCGGCTTATTTGACCGCAACGGGCGAGAAGAAGAAAAGCGCCACAGCGCCGGGGCCGACGTGAGAGCCGGTGCCCGGTTCATAACAGCGGATGAGCACATCCTTGAGGTCGCGCTTTTTTCTGAGCTGATCGGCCAGGAAAAGCGCGTCCTGTTCACAGTCGCTGTGCGCGATGGCTACGATGTCCTGTTCCGTTTGGGGCGCGTTTTTATCGAATAGATCCGCCAGCGCCAGCAAGGATTTTTTACGCCCGATCACTTTGCCGCAGCTGACAATTTTCCCTTCCGAGTTTCCCATCAGCAGCGGTTTGATATTGGCAATGGAGCCGATGCGAGCGGTCAGGCCGGAAATGCGCCCGCCTTTATGAAGGAACATCAGGTCATCCACAGTAAAGAACTGGCACATGCGGCGTTTATTGCTCTCCGCCCATTCAGCCGTGGATTCCAGGCTTTCTTTTGCGGTACGCATCATGGACGCTTTCAAGGCAAAAATCCCCTCGCCAAAGGACGCGGCCAAAGTATCGACGATCCTGATGACCCGTCCGGGATACTTTTTCATCAAATCCCCCGCAGCCTGAAGGGCGGATGCGCATGTTCCGCTGATACCGCTGGACATAGCCACATACAGGATATTTTTTCCGGCCTTAACGACAGGCTCGAAGGCCTGGATGAACTGGGCGCAGTTGACCATAGAGGTTTTAATGGGGCCGGTTGCGCGCAGCGACTCATAAAACGCGTGGGCGTCGAAAGGCTTCGTATCGTCATAAGCGGGCATCTCCCCCGCCTGCGTCAGGCAGGTCAGGGGAATGACTTCAATGTCGGCTTCATGCGCCAGGTCGGGGGTCAGGTTGGCGGAAGAATCCGTCATGATCGCATAGTCTTCCATCATCAAGAATACCTTCCTTTTATCTGGTATCGGATTTCATGTTAAAACATTTTTTCCATAAAGTCAAGTAAACGGTCAGATGAATTGATGGCATTTCGTAAAGTGATGTGTTATAATTGTGTCAGAAAGGAGGATGGGCATGGTTGATAAAGATAAGCTGCGTGAAAAACTGCTGCAATGGGAGGACTTATTTCAGGATTATTCTCTGCCTACGTGGAATGATTTTCCTGCCCTTCCGCTGTATATGGATCAGGTCATTATCCTGTTGAACCGGTATTTGGCGCTTTTGCCGGAGCAGGCAGAGCAAAAACAGATAACGCCTGCCATGGTCAATAATTATGTGAAGCTGAAAATCATCCCTCCGCCGCTAAAAAAACGGTATAACCGGGTGCATCTGGCCTATCTCATGATCGTTTGCGTGTGCAAGCAGACGCTGAATACCAATGATATAAAAAAACTGATGCCCCTTTCACTGTCTGACGATGAGGTTCGCTGCGTTTATGAGGATTTTGCCAGCGCGTTCGGCAGTATCCAGGTGTATTTCCGCGCAGAAGTCCGCAAAGCCGTCGCGCCTGTTCTTTCAGACGAAAACGTGCCGGTGACGCATTTGCTGTTCCGCACCGCGGCAGCAGCCAACCTGACGAAACAGCTTACGGAAGAAATATTGCGGCTTGCATAAAAACCCGGATGATAACGAATAAAAGTGTCTTTATAGAGAAACGCAAATTCTCAAAGCGAAAGCAGCCGTAGTATGTTTTGTTTCCTGACCGGCAGCCGAAAACAACGACAAAAGCGATTACGAAAAAAGCGGGCGCCGATGCGGCGCCCGCATAGATTGTCGAAAAACACCTGGGATGCATCGAAGGGCCGCAGCCCTTCGATTACAATCCGCAGGCGGCGTGTACGTCGCCGAGGAGCAACAGAATGTTGCTTCCGCTATCGAAAATACTTTTTCCGACAGCCTCAGCGGGCGCCGATGCGGCGCCCGCAAATCATTTGATACTGTGCGTCAAACCTTCTTGTCCTTCCATTTCCCGCTGGCAAAGCGCGGATAGAAGAAAGCAAAGCGCAGCACAATTTCAGACAGGCCGAAGATCCATGTGCCGGTCAGCCCAAGATGCAGCACGTTCACGGCAATGAAGCCCATGATAGGCCGCACCACAGACACACAGACGGTGGCAATCATCGCCACATAGAGGTTATCCCCCGCGCCGCGAAGAGAACCGGACAGCACAACGCTGCTGGTCTGGAAGGGCTGGATGGCGGCGAGCACCAGCATCGTGCTGGCTGCGTAAGAAACCACCACATCCGCATTTGGGGTATTTTCCCCGATGAACCAATCAGCGATATGGTATCGGAACGCCACGATCAGCACACCCAATACGATGGAAATCATCACCGCGAAGCGCTGGCTGATTTTCCCGTATAGCATCGAAAGGTCAGCCCGGTTCCGGCCCAGGTTCTGGCCCACAAGGGAGGTTGCCGCCACGCCCAGGCCATCGCCGAAGGTGAAGGTAATGGAGAGCAGCTGCATGCATATCTGATTGGCAGCATACATGACCGTGCCCAGCGAAAACAGAATGCGGGCATACACGAAAAACCCGAATCGCACGCCAAACTGCTCAACAGCTGCGTTGCCGCCCACCTTCACGATGGAGCGCATGCTCTCTTTGTCAAAACGCCAGGAATCGCGGAGGGACAAATGCAGATAACCCTTATATTTTCCGGAAGCTGCCACAGTAGCCAGCGCCAGCAGGAAGCCCGCCACCATGCCGATTGCGGAGGCTAAAGCCGCGCCGCGGACCTCCATGCGCGGAAATCCCAAATGACCGCCGATCAGGCAGTAGTTAAAGAACACGTTGATCAGGTTGCTTGCCATGTTCACCCACATGGTGATCCTGGTTTTTCCGATCCCGCGCTGAGCCGCGCAGATGCACATGGACAGCGCGTTTAAAGGCAGCGCGTAGGTCATGATACGGAAATAATCCACCGCGTCGGCAAACACTTTTTCGCTTTCCGCCGTATCACCGCCCGCCAGCCGCATGAGCGGCTCAGCAAACGCAACGGCAATCAGCATCAGCACGACAGACAGGCCCGCGGCCAGCATCAGCGCGTTGCGAAGGGTGGCATTGGCGTCCGCCTGCCTTTCCTCCCCTTTCCGGCGGGCCACGATGGCGGTCACGCCTACGTTCAGCGCAAAAAACAGGCTCAGCAGCAGCATCCGTGGCTGGGTGGGAAGCCCAACGGAAGAAAGCGCTTCCGCCCCCAGCTCATTGCCCACCATCATGGTGTCCACCGAGCCGATCAGGCTCATGAGCACCATTTCAACGATCGAGGGCAGCGCAATGCGTATCACGTCCCGGTATGCTGTTTTTCCGTCCGGCAATTCACCCAGACGGTGTTCCCGCTTCACCAGATATTCCGGGGCCAGCAGGCGCTTGATCACATTCCCTTGCATGAGTCAGTGTTTCTCCTTTGCTTCCAGTAAAATACACACAAATTGTATCACACGACATGATAGATAACAATCCCATTTTTAAGTGTTCTTCTCCAAATCAATCATATTCATTCATAAAAGCCTTGCGTTCCGGCCGGGTTTGCCTTATCATATGGTATAGAAAAGAAACGGAGGGTTTTGAAAATGAAGAAGCCGCTTTCTGCGCTCCTCGCCTTCTGCCTGGCCCTGAGCATCGCAATGCCTGTCCTGTCAGAAGCCGGGGTCCCGATCACCGTGACGGGCATTCAGAAATACGGCAACCTGGAGCTTTCCGTCACCGGCACCGAGTTTCTTGCCATGGGTTATGACTACGGCGACATCGTCACGGTGACCATCAACGGCCAGGAGATGGATATGCCCGTGGGGTCAAACTATTCCGATGTAGACCAGGGCAGCATGATCTGCCGCGTGGTGGTCAAGCCCGACACCAACGAGGATTACCTGATCCTGGCAATCAACATGGGGGACCTGGCCACTGCCGTCCTGATTGCCGAAAAGGAAAAAATCGAAGCCGATCCCGGCTATGTGTGGAACTACAAGGTAGATCAGCCCGTGCCGGTAGGCTTTGCCATGAAGGAAAAGGGCGGTTATTACGATCAGTGGGTGATGCATCAGCTGGTGCGCAGCGAAAAACGCGAAGATTATCCGGATCTGTCCGATATGGAATTTGCCAACTTCCGCGTGATCGCCACCACCGGTATGGGAGAAGGCAAGCTGTACCGTTCCTCTTCTCCCGTGAATCCTGAAATCAACCGAAATCATGAAGCCGATGCCGCCGCCGCGGACGCCGGTGTGCGCACCTTCATCAATCTGGCTGACAATGACGAAACCATGAAAAACTATGAAGGCTATGCCGATTCCTATTACGCGGGGCAGAACATCATCGCCCTGAACCTGGGCATCGACTTCTCAGCGGATGATTTCAAAGAGGGGTTAAAGGAAGGCTTCCGCTTCATCGCCGCCAACGAAGCGCCTTATCTGTTGCACTGCAACGAGGGCAAGGACCGCGTAGGCTTTGCTGCCGCCGTGCTGGAAGCGCTGGTGGGCGCGACCGCCGAGGAAATCATCGCTGACTATATGGTGACTTATTATAACTTTTACGGCGTGCAGCCCGGCACCGTGCAGTACGACGTCATCAGCGCCAGCAACATTCAAAAGAGCCTGGCCGCCGCGTTTGAAATGGATTCCATCTTTGACGGCGATTTGCAGGCCGCCGCGGTCAAATATCTTTCGGATATCGGCCTGAGCGCCGAGGAAATCGCCGCTGTGCAGGCAAATCTGGGGCAGTAATAAGGATACCGCAAAAGAACGTCAGGGGTTCTAAATGCCCCTGGCGTTTTTTTGCGCCCTTACCAGAGCTTTTCCACCGTCACGCCGTTGAAGTAATACACCACGATTTCTTCAGCGGTCTTACCTTCCTCCGCCATGCCGTAAGCGCCCCACTGCGGCATGCCTACCCCGTGTCCATAGCCCTTTCCGGAAAAAACCACCTTTCCGTCCTGCACGTCGATATCAGTGATCAGGGTGGAGCGCAGCTTCGTTGCGTCCAGGGCCAAACGAAGCTCCGGCGCGGAGACACTTTCGCCGTTGACCCGCAGCGTCACAGCGCGTCCGCTTTCCCCTTTCTTTCCAATTTCGACGCTGGAGATCTGCCGGATGTCCTTTACGCCGATCTTTCCCAGGGCTTCAATCATTTCCCGCTCCGCAAACGCCGCCCGCCATTCCCGGGTATCCTCCGGAGCCTGGGCGCTTTCCCGGCCTTGGGTCACCTTTGTGTAGCCCGGTTCTTCCTTCTCATAGTTCAGCCCTTCCACTGCCCGCTCCGTCGCGCCGCCGGAATGCGCGTGAAACCAGGCATACGGAAATTCGCCATGATAGGAAAGGACCATTCCCCGGGTTTCCGCCACCGCCTGCTCCACACGCTCGTTGACGCCGGTGGCGTCATACGCCTGCGCCTCCTCAACGTCAGTGGAAATATCCGCGCCGTGGTACTTGCTTTCCTTTTCCGTGCAGAATTTCAGCACGAAGGTGCGGGCCAGGATCGCCTGGGCTTTCAGCGCTTCCATAGGCCAATCGTTTTTCATTTCACCCGCGACAACGCCCAGCAGATAGGTTTCCAAATCCATCTCTTTCGTTTCTTCCTCATCCACTTGGTACACCCGCAGCAGCGGTACTCCGTCTTTGTTGAGGGCCAGCTTTTCCGGCAGGGGAGGCAGATTGTCTGCCTGCCGGTTTTCTGTATGGTCAGCATCCTTCCCCTCCTCCGCTCCGCCGGCGCTTCCGCAGCCGCACAGCAGGATCGCCATCAGCAGGGCGAACAGGGCGCATACCGTTCTTTTTCCTTTACGATTCATTTGCTTCCCCCTTTCTTCATCAACGTTTATCTTTACCCACAGCAAGAAAACAATGCGAAGGAATGACTGGAAGCATAAAACCGGCAGAAAAAAGCAGCCCGCCGATGCTGCTCGGCGGGCTGCTGATAATTTATTTTTGAGATCGTCAATACTTGGTCCAATCCACGACCTGCTGCATCACCACGAAGGTAGCGGGGCCGGCGATGCCGTCCACAGAGGTGATGGGCGTCGTGCTGTTGTAATTCTTGTAATCCCACTGGAACTGGCGCACAGCGGCCCAGGTCAGGGTGCCATAAATGCCGTCGATGTTGCCGTAGTAATAACCCATATCCCGCAGGGCGTTCTGCAGCTTCTTGACGTCGTTGCCATGAGAGCCGATGCGCAGCGTGCGGTTGAAGCCGCCCACATACGTGGTATTGTTCGTCACATGGGTCTGCTCGGCGCCCCAGCTGCTCAGTTCGGTATTGATCGCCACCCAGGTCTTGGGGCCGACAATGCCGTCCACCTTCAGGCCGTACAAAGCGCTGTAATCCCGCTGGAACCGCTTCACAGCGGCCTTGGTGAGGGCGCCGTAGATGCCGTCCGCATTACCGGTCATGTAACCGGAGCCCAGCAGCTTCATCTGGATGGCCTTCACGTCTTCGCCGTAGGAGCCCACCTTCAGCGTGCGTCCCACATAGGGATCGTCAGGCGTCCCTTCGAAGCTCTGCTCGATGGCTTCCTCGATCTCAACGACGGTGGGCCACAGATAACGGCGCATGGTGCTGTCATAAATGCCGGTCACCTTTAGGCCGTTCTTCTGCTGGAACCTCTTCACCGCAGAGACGGTGGAATCGTCGAAATAGCCTTCCTCGTACCAGTTGTCGAACGTATAGTTCAGGTTGATCAGCTTATCCTGCAGGATTTTCACGTCCCAGCCGCGGGAGCCCTTGCTCAGCTCGCGGGAGGGAATACCGCCGTTAAAGATGATGCCGTTGCGGTTATACAGGGCGTCAAACGTACGGGGGCCAACCTTGCCGTCTACGCTCAGGCCGTTGGAAGCCTGGAAAGCCTTCACGGCGTTCTGCACCGCGGTGCCGAAGATGCCGTCAATGGTGCCGCTGTAGTAGTAGGTGTTCCGAAGCTGACGCTGCAATTCCTTCACATCTTCGCCGCTCATGCCGATACTGAGGGTGGCGATATTGTAATCAGGATAGTCGGCCTTGATCACGGAATCGGAATACATCAGCATCCGGGTGTTGTAGCCGATCTTGCCGTCCACGGTGATTTCGTTCTTCGCCTGCATCTGCTTGACGGCATAAACCATGGAGTCGTTGTATTCCCCGTCCAGTTCGCCCAGATAATAGCCCAGCTGCGCCAGGCGCTTCTGCGCGGTGAGCACTTCCTCGCCCTTCATGCCCTTTTCCAGGGTGAAGGTGTTCGGAGGCGCCGTGACCTTGGCTTCGGAACCGAAAAGAACGGCACGGGTAGAAGGGCCGACCACGCCGTCCACAGCCAGGGCGGGCTGATCAGGATTGTAACTGTTCCAATCCGTCTGGAAAAGCCGCACGGCATAAGCCAGGGATTCGTTGAATTCGCTGTTCAGCAATCCCTGATAATACCCCAGGGCCTGGAGCTTTTGCTGCACCAGCAGCACGTCGCTGCCGGTCATGCCCTGCCTCAGCGTGCGCGTCACAACCGCAGGCGCGGGAGTCGACGTAGGAAAGATATAACCCGTCGTCTTCGGATTATAGGTAGGCAGCGGCCTGGACGTAGGATCAGGCGCCGTGGTAGGGGTGACGACGGGCGGCGTATAAGGGGGACTGGTCGGCTCATCGTCAAATGAAACGACCGGGATATCCGCAAAAGCGGCGGTCGGAATCACAAGCGCCAGAATCAGGAACCAAACTAAAAAACGTTTCATATGGAAAAACTCCTTCCTCTCTGAGTAAACAGAAGCTCAGTCTGGATTTTCACATCCGCACATATTGTATCACAAACATGATGAAATTCCTATTCCAGAAATGTTTCAAAATGCAGAATTTACATGTAACATATGTAAACAACGCATCACGAGAACGAAAAGGAAAGATAAAGAATCCATGTAGAAACAGGCAAGAAATGTTTGCTGCCTTTCCTTATTCCGGTAAAAAGACCGCGTTTCGCGCAACTTCGCTAATCCACTGCCTTCAGCTTTTTTTCATCTGCCGCCCGGATTGCGCCGTCAGAAGCATTTTCTACCATATATAATGCCGCCGCTGTCCCGCTGCCCGCCGCGAACGGGAATACGGGCAGGGTAGTGGCCGCGCCGATCGCGCCGTCGGGCGACAGGGCGATCAGGCTGATGCTGCCGCTTTCCTCCTCAAGCTCCTTTTTCCGCGCGGACAGGGCGTCCAGGGCTTTCCTGCACGCTTCATGCGGTGACATGCCCCGGCGCATTTCCGCCACCGCCTCGTAGGAAAGGCAGCCGCGCATAATGTCTTCGCCCAGGCCGGTGGCCGCCGCCGCCCCGAAACGCGCGTCGCAGTAAAACCCGGAACCGACCAGCGGCGTGTCTCCCACCCGCCCGGGCTCCTTCATGAAAAGCCCGGATGTGGACGTGCCCGCCGCCATATTTCCGCTGTCATCCAAGGCCAGCACACATACGGTATCATGTCCCCTATAGGCTTCCCATGCGGCGTCCGGCTGCGCCGCGACAGCTTCCCGCCAGCGATTCATGCTTTCCACGGTGCGCATATCCCGTAAAGGCAGTCCCGCGCGGATCGCGAATTCCTCCGCTCCCCGCCCCGCCAGGAGGCAGTTTGTCTTTCGCCCGCACAAACGGTAGGCGGCAAGAATGGGATTTTGGATGTTTTCCACGCTCATCACGCCGCCCACGCGCAGGGTTCGCCCATCCATGAATGCGGCGTCCAGCGTCACATGCCCGTCCTTTCCGGGCAGACCGCCATATCCTACAGAGCGGAACAGCGGCTCATCCTCCACCCGCTTTACGGCGTGTACAACCGCTTCACCGGCGCAGACGCCGTCCTTCAGCATCCGAAGGCCTTCTTCCACGCCAGCAAAGCTCATTTTCCAGGTACCGATGATCGCGCGCATCTTTATCCTAACCTCCCGCGAACCGCCGCAACGTATTCCCGGTCCGTCACCTCGAAGCGGTCTTCCGGCGGATACAGCGCGCCGCCGTAGTATATACTGCGGTTATTCTGCACCGACGTATCCGGCACGGATCGATGCCGGGCCAGATGCACCTGCGCGCATCCGGTGGCGTCCACGACCTTGCGGACGTTTTCCAGCGTCACGCCCGCGCCGGGCAGGATTTCAATCGCGCCGTCCGCATACCGTATCATTTCCGCGATGGTATCCAGCGCAAAGAAAACGTCGCTTTGCTGCCCGCTGGTCAGCACGCGGGTGACGCCCAGCGCAATCAGCGTGTCCAGCGCCTGCTTCCAGTCGGGCACCACGTCGATTGCCCGGTGAAATACGCAGGGCTTTCCATCCGCGATGCGGACCAGCTCTTTCGTCCGTTCCCTGTCCACGGTACCGTCCTCATGCAGGAAGCCGAAAACCAGCCCGTCCGCTCCGTTCTCCAGCAGCATCCGCGCGTCCTCTTTCGCCACCCGGTACTCTGTGTCCGTATAGCAGAATCCTCCGGCTCTGGGCCGCACCATCGTCATGATGGGGATCCGCGTCTCTTTCTTCGCGATTTTCAGCGAACCCACGGTCGGGGTCAAGCCTCCCTGAAACAGATTGCTGTTCAATTCCACACGGTCGGCCCCGCCTTTCGCGGCCTCGATCACGTCGTCCGCCGACCCGCAGCAGATTTCAATCAGAACCCTGTTCACGTATTCACACCTCTTTATTCCCACATGTATCCGGATCCAGTATAGCATTTCATTCCAATTTTCGCAATCAAAAAGTCCGTTGAATCCCGGATGGCGAAATCTGTTCTTAATTTGTCCTTTCCGCTTTATCCCCTTGCGCGGGTCTTTTCATTTCGCATATAATGACAGTGGATTGTATCCAATGCCGCAAATGATCAGGAAGGATGAAAGATTATGCCGAATTTCGCTTTGAGTGACGACGTATTTATCCGGGCCGCGGAACAGTTTCCAACGCCTTTTCATTTATATGACGAAGCGGGCATCCGAAAAACTGCCCGCAGCCTGAACGCCGCCTTCGCGTGGGCGCCGGATTACAAGGAATACTTTGCTGTCAAAGCCCTGCCGAATCCGGCTATCCTGAAAATCTTCAAAGAAGAAGGCTGCGGCTTGGATTGCTCCAGCGAATGTGAGCTGCTGCTGGCGGAGATGTGCGGCTTCCAGGGGGACGAAATCATGTTCAGCGCCAACGCCATGCCACCCGCTGAATACGATCACGCCCGCAGGCTGAACGCCATCGTGAACCTGGATGACATCAGCGATATCGATACCCTCTCCGCCCACGGCGGCATCCCGGAAACCGTGTGCGTCCGCTATAACCCGGGCGGGGATTTCACGCTGGGCAACGCCATCATGGGTTCTCCCGGCGAGTCCAAGTATGGCTGGACGAAGGAACAGCTCGTCCAGGGGCTTTCCCGCCTCAAAGCCTTGGGCGCGAAGCGCTTTGGCCTGCACGCGTTCCTGTCCAGCAATACCATCGACAATTCCTATTATCCCAAGCTGGCAGGCATCCTGTTTGCGTTGGGCGCGGAAATGTCGGAAAAGTGCGGCCTCGGCCTTGCGTTCGTCAACCTGTCCGGCGGCATCGGCATCCCTTACCGCCCTGGCGTTCCGGCCGTGGACATCGCCGCTGTCGGGGCAGGCGTGGAGAAGGAATATGTCCGCATATTCGGCAGCCCGGCATCGGCAGGCGTTAAGATCAAGACAGAGCTGGGGCGCTACATGACGGGCCCTTACGGCTGGCTGGTGACCCATGCGGTGCATGAAAAGAATATCTACAGGCATTACATCGGCGTGGACGCCTGCGCCGCCAACCTGATGCGCCCCGCTATATACGGCGCGTACCACCATATCCACGTATGCGGCAAGCGGGACGCGCCCGCCGACCATGTGTACGACGTGACCGGCTGCCTATGCGAAAACAACGACAAATTCGCCATTGAACGCCCCTTGCCTGAAATCAAAAAAGGAGATCTGCTGGTCATTCATGACACCGGCGCCCATGGCTTCTCCATGGGATACCAGTACAACGGCCGTTTGCGCAGCGCGGAAATCCTGTACACCCGGGACGGGCAATTCCGCATGATCCGCCGCGCCGAAACCCCGAAGGATTACTTCGCCACGCTGGTTTCATCCGATGCTTGACAGATTTGCCTTTTCGCTGTATACTTACCGCAATTGCATACGCGCCATGAAGCAGAAGGAACGCGGAAAGCCGCCGCAAAGCGAGCCGGGGAGGGTGGAAGCCCGGCCGGGGGAAAAGCGTTTCGCCGCTGCCGAGCCATCCGCCCGAACGCCGAAAGGCCAGTAGGACGGGTCGGGTCTTCCCCGTTATCAGAATTGAGGTGGACGCAATGCCCAGTGATTGCGTCAATTGAAGTGGTACCGCGAATTTAGTGTGTCTGTTCGTCTTCAAGGAGATACAGGCACACTTTTTCATTCCGGGCGGCAGGACGATCGGCTTTCAATGATCGGCGCGCTGACGCCCGAAGCACAATTACCGGCAAACAAAAACAATTCAGAAAAGGAGACTGATTCCCATGCGATCCCTGAACGCCAACGCGCTGCGCGCCCTGTGGCTGCAATTCTTCCAGGAAAAAGGCCACGCCGTCATTCCCTCCGCCTCCGTCATTCCGGAGAACGACCCCACCGTGCTGTTCACCACCGCCGGTATGCACCCCCTGGTGCCCTACCTGCTGGGCCAAAAGCATCCTGCGGGCAACCGCCTGACCGACGTGCAGAAATGCATCCGCACCGGCGATATTGACGACGTGGGCGACATGAGCCACCTGACCTTCTTTGAGATGCTGGGCAATTGGAGCCTGGGCGATTACTTCAAGAAGGAAATGATCCCCTGGAGCTGGGAATTCCTGACCGGCGAAAAATGGCTGGGCATCGATAAGGACAAGCTGGCCTTCACCGTTTTCGAGGGCGACAGCGACTGCCCCCGGGACGAGGAAGCCGCCAACCTGTGGCGCTCCTGCGGCGTGAAGGACGACCACCTGTTCTACCTGCCCAAGGAGCACAACTGGTGGGGCCCCGCCGGCATTACCGGCCCCTGCGGCCCGGACACCGAAATGTTCATGATCGTCAAGCAGCCCTGCGGCCCGAATTGCTCTCCCGCCTGCAAGTGCGGCGCGTATCTGGAAATCTGGAACGACGTGTTCATGCAGTACAACAAGCAGGCGGACGGCACCTTTATTCCCCTGGATCAGAAGAACGTGGACACCGGCATGGGCCTGGAGCGCACCGTCTGCGTGCTGACGGGCAAAAAGAGCGTCTACGAAACCGACATTTTTGAGCGCATCCTGGCAAAAATCGCTGAGCTTTCCGGAAAGACCTACGACAGCGGCGAAGCCACCACGAAGGCGTTCCGCATCATCGCCGACCATATGCGCACCGCCACCTTCATCCTGGGCGACCCCCGCGGCGTGTCCCCCTCCAACGTGGATCAGGGCTATATCCTGCGCCGCCTCATCCGCCGCGCCGTGCGCTATGCCATGCAGCTGGGCATGGAAGCCGGCTTCACCTGCGAGATCGCGAAGGTCATCATCGACCAGTACAGCGACGTGTATCCCGAGCTTTCGCAGAATTCCGCCTTCGTGCTGGAACAGCTGAAGCTGGAGGAAGACCGCTTCGCCCGCACGCTGAAGCAGGGTGAAAAGGAATTCGACAAGGTGTACAATAACATTCTGAACACCCGCGCGCTGCTGGACAGCATCCTTTCCGCCGCCGACCCGCTGTCCTGCGCCCGGGACCACGCCCAGACCAAGAAGCTTAGGCCCTCCCCCGATATGATGCCCATTATCGAAGCGGCGCAGAAGGATGACATCACAGCGCTGAAAACGGCCATCGCCGCCCGGCTTGCCAGCCTGACCACCCTGGACGGCCGCAGCGCCTTCAAACTGTACGATACCTACGGCTTCCCCATCGAAATGACCAAGGAATTGGCCGCCGAAAAGGGCCTGACCGTGGATGAGGAGGACTTCGCCCAGCGCTTCAGGCAGCATCAGGAGACCAGCCATGCCGGCGCGGAGCAGCGCTTTAAGGGCGGCTTGGCCGACGCCAGCGAGCAGACCGCCTGCCTCCACACCGCCACCCACCTGCTGCAGGCCGCCCTGCGCAAAGTCCTGGGCGACGAAGTGCACCAGAAGGGCAGCAACATCACCGCCGAGCGCCTGCGCTTCGACTTTACCTTCGGCCGCAAAATGACCCCCGAAGAGCTGGCGGAAGTGGAACGCCTCGTGAATGCGGCGATCCAGGCGAAGGCTCCCGTTACCATGGAAGAAATGACCGTGGCCGAAGCCAAAGCCCAGGGCGCAATGGGCCTGTTTGAGAGCAAATACGGCGAGCGCGTGAAGGTATACACCATGGGCGAGTTCTCCAAGGAAATCTGCGGCGGACCCCATGCCTCCAATACCGGCGACCTGGTTTACTTCAAGATCCAGAAGGAAGAATCTTCCTCCGCCGGTGTGCGCCGCATCAAGGCCACCATCGGGCGGCAGGCGTAAGGGACGCATCTTTTCCGGCCCCTGTCCTGCGCTTTGAGCCGCCTTCCCGGGCCGCCGCC
Organism: Clostridia bacterium; assembly: GCA_017550745.1. Taxonomy (GTDB): domain Bacteria; phylum Bacillota; class Clostridia; order Christensenellales; family Aristaeellaceae; genus RUG563. The sequence goes on from JAFZOG010000071.1 coordinate 15,383, forward strand.
CTGCCTTCGCTGAAACAGGCGGCAGTACCGATCAGTTTTTGCAAACAAATCATGCGTTTCCCGCCAGGCATCCGGGAAACGCTTTTTTGTGTTATCAGCTCACCCGGCGGCGAATCTTTCTTCTGTTTCGAATACTGCATACAGGATATTGACGGGCAGCTGAAAACAGAATAAAATGGTTCTATGGGAGCGGCATGCTTTGATCCCCTTTCAGGAAAAAAGGGAATTCAAGCAACGCATTTGATAATCGAAAGGAATGAAACGATATGCCCGTCATCGCGGCCTATATGGTTCCGCATCCTCCGATGATCGTGCCCGAAGTGGGCCGCGGCAGCGAGGAACAGGTGAAAGCCACAACCGCTGCATATAAGAAGGTCGCGGAGGATATCGCAAATCTGAAACCTGAAACAATCATCATTTCCAGCCCCCACGCCACGATGTACGCTGACTATTTCCATATTTCCCCGGGCCGGGGAGCCGCCGGTTCCTTCGCGCAGTTTCACGCGGGCCAGGTACGCTTCCGGGAGGAATACGACGAAGAACTGGTCAAAGCCATCGAAAGGCTGGCGAAGGAAAACGGCTTCCCTGCGGGAACACAGGGGCAGCGGGAGCCCGCGCTGGATCACGGGACGATGGTGCCGCTGTATTTCGTGCGCCAGTTCTATTCCGATTTCAAGCTGATTCGGGTGGGCCTGTCGGGCCTGCCGCTGGAAGATCATTACAGGCTGGGTCAGCTCATCCGGCAGGCAGTGGAGGAAACAGGCCGCAGGGCAGTGTATATCGCCAGCGGCGACCTTTCCCATAAGCTGCAGGCCTATGGGCCTTACGGTTTCTCCCCGGAGGGCCCCCAATACGACGAGCGCGTCATGGATGTATGCGGACGCGCCGCGTTCGGGGAGCTGTTCGATTTCAGCGAGAGCTTCTGTGAACACGCGGCGGAATGCGGCCACCGCTCCTTTTTGATGATGGCGGGGGCGCTGGACGGCGTTGCTGTGGAAGCGGAGCGGCTGTCCCATGAGGATGTGACCGGCGTAGGCTACGGCATCTGTACCTTTCATCCGATGGGAACGGACGGCAGCCGCCGATTTCTGGCCATTCGGCAGAAACGCGAAGAACAGCGGCTTTCTGAGCAGCATCAGAACTGCGACCCATGGGTGCGGCTGGCCTGGCAGTCGGTGGAAAGCTTTGTGCTGCATCGCCGCGTCATGGCTGTTCCGGACGGCCTGCCGGATGCGCTGTTCCACCGCCGCGCCGGGGCGTTCGTGTCCATCCACAAGCAGGGGCGGCTGCGGGGCTGCATCGGCACCATATCCCCCACGCGGGACAGCCTGGCGGAAGAAATCATCCGCAATGCCGTGAGCGCCGCCGTTCATGATCCCCGGTTTGATCCCATCCGTGCTGATGAGCTTCCGTGGCTGGAAATCAACGTGGACGTGCTGGGGGAACCGGAAGAGATTCAGTCCGAATCTGAACTGGACGTCAAGCGCTACGGCGTGATCGTGAGCAAGGGCAGCCGCCGGGGCTTGCTGCTGCCCGACTTGGAGGGCGTGGACACGGTGGAACAGCAGGTGGCGATCGCAAAGCAAAAAGCAGGCATCGGGGCGAAGGAGAAGGTTTCCTTGCAGCGCTTTGAAGTGGTCAGGCATACCTGAGATGGAGGAAAAAAGCAATGGCGCGGTGTGATGTTTGCTTTCGCCACTGTGAAATACAGGAAGGACATAAGGGCTTTTGCGGCGCGCGAACCTGCGCGGGCGGCAGGATCATTGCGGAGAATTACGGAAAGGTCACCGGCATAGCGCTGGATCCCATTGAAAAGAAGCCCCTGCGCCGCTATCTTCCCGGCAGTATGATCCTGTCCGTGGGAAGCTACGGCTGCAACCTGCGGTGCCCCTTCTGCCAGAATCATGATATTTCCTGGTCAGCGGAGGCCATGGCCTGGGCGGACAAGGCGGAAACCGTCACGCCGGAGGCATTGGTTGATCTGGCGCTCCGGCTCAAAGCCCGCGGCAACATCGGCCTGGCGTTCACCTACAATGAGCCGTTGATCGGCTGGGAGTTCGTTCGGGACACGGCAAAGCTGACCCATGAAGCCGGGCTAAAAAATGTGCTGGTTACCAATGGAACCGCCGAGCTTCCTGTTCTGGAAGAACTGCTGCCCCACATCGACGCCATGAACATCGACTTGAAAGGGTTTACGGAACGCTATTATACCCAAGTGCTGGGCGGCAGCCTGGACATGGTGAAAGCCTTCATCGCCCGGGCGGTTCAGGGGTGCCACGTGGAACTGACCACCCTCATTGTGCCAAACGAGAATGATTCCGAGGATGAAATCAGAGCACTGACCGCCTGGGTTTCCGGTTTGAAGGATGGAAACGGACGCGTCATCGGCCCGGAAATCCCGCTGCACATCTCCCGCTTTTTCCCGCGCTTCCATATGGCGGACAGGCAGGCGACAGAAGTCAAGCGCGTTTACCGCCTGGCTGAAATCGCGCGGGAACGGATAAGATCCGTATACACCGGGAACTGCTGAGCAGCACCCATGTAAACCCGTTCAAAGCGGCAGCATGCTTTGTATTCTGCCGCCATTTTATTCTGAATGACAAGCATGTACATATGCCGGGCGAGAAAGGCGCTCCAGCGCTGTGCTGCCCGGATTGAAGCGGCGCCGGGACGGAAAAAAAGCCTCCGGCTTTTGCGCCTGACTTGAGTGGCAGGATAAAAAACTGCATATTGAAAGGCATAAAACAGTATTATTCTTCTGATATGGTCTGCAGCAGCCTGCCCACATGGCGGGTTTCAAAGAACATATCTTTGTTTGCCATCACGATCACGGCCGCGGCTGCGGTGACGACGATGGTTTCCACGCATTTCGTTTCCGGCGTCATGGCGATTTTTTCCTGCATGAAATTGACAAACAGATGAAACACCATGCAGGCAAGGATGCTTCGGTCGCTCACCAGATAGACCCATGTGATGATGAAGCCCAGCGGGATGCCGCTGATAAAGAAATTGACCACATACAGGGGATTCACCATCAGGCCCGCCTGGTAAGTGCCGCGAATGAAGATGAGGGGAAGATGCCACAGGGACCACAGCGCGCCAAAGATCATGGATTCCCAAAACCAATTCATATATTGGCCTATGGAATCCTCGCAGTATCCTTTCCAGCCCACTTCTTCAATGATGGAAGCGAACAGGATCGTAAGCAATGCGCTGCCGATGCCAACGCCGGTAAAGGAAAAATCCTCCGTCCAGGAAAACTGATTCAATGATTGCCCAAACGCGAGGGACAGCAGGATAGAACAAACCACGACAAAAGCGAACAACAGCACCGCCAGAAAAACATTGACCCACTTCACCTTATAGAATCCGACCAGCTTATTCTTCAGATCCCGCTTCAATACATCCGACTTTGACAGCAGCACAAACAGCGTGGAAACGACAGCCGGCGCGATGAGGCCAAGGGCCATCAGCGCAACGCCAATGTCTTCTGAAACAAAGATCGCCGGGATCCAAAAAATCCAGGTAAAGAGATACGCCAGGGCGAAAAACTTCACGGGCTTGTATTTATAGCTGTCCTGATACACGATGGTCATTTTATCGTTCCTCCTTCATCGGCTGCTGCTCCAGTTCTTTGATTTGTTTGGGAATCAGGATCGAGGCGGCGACCACGGAAAGACAGATCCCCGCAGCAAGGATCACCGCCGCCGCGCCTCGGCCCACGCCGCGCCCGGTGAGCCGGCCCAGCGCGTCTGCCGCCGCGCCGGAAACGGCGTAAGCGACCACGTAGCCCAATTGGGAAAGAAAACCGATCAGCCCCCAGGCCCGGCCCTGCACATCGTCCGGGATATTGGTGCGGATCAGGTAATCCAGGCAATTGTTGGCAAAGGGAAGCGCCGCAAAGAACAAAAAACCGAACACGCACAGCAGGGGGATATTCTCAAACAGCGGAAAGCCTGCCATAAAGCATCCCGCCAGGATCAGGGAAAGCCCCAGCGTATGAACATAGTGCCCTTTCAAGCCCTTCACGCCTAAGACCACGCCGCTGACCAGCATTCCGCAGGCGCACACCGATTCCGCCACACCCAGGGTTTTGGCGTCGGAAAAGGACAGGATCAACGGCTCGGCTAAAATCTGAAACATACCCATGAACAATGTGACGCCGGAGGAAACCGCCACCAGCAGCAGGATGCCTTTCTTTGCGCGGAGCGCCTGCCAGCCTCCTTTAACGCTTTGCAGGAAGGCTTCCTTCTTTTCTGCCTCTTTGGCGCCGATGCCCCTTCGCACCACCGCCGCGCCGGCCACAGTCAGGAAGAAGGTGCAGATGTCGATCACCAGCAGCAGCTTCACGTCGCTGACCGTAAGAAGGAAACCGGCAATGATGGGAGACAGCAGGTATCGGGCGCTGCCGGCCAGCGAAACAAGGCCGCTGGCCTGGGAGTATTCTTCCCTGGTCAGCAGATCGGTGATCGTAGCGCGGAACGAGGGCTCCAGCAAAGCGGAAAATACCGCGCTGAAAAATATCCCTACGCAAATCTGCGTCAGCGTCGCGCCGCCCCGCATCATGCAGATCAGGATATACAGGATGCCCAGCGCGGAGCACCCGTCCCCGGTCATCATAAGCAGCCGCCGGTCATACCGATCCGCCAATACGCCTGCCGGCACGCTCAAAAGCAGCGTGGGCAGAAAGCCCAGCAGCGTCACCAGCGCCATGCTGGCGGCGCTGCCCGTCTGCTGAAAAATGTACACGCCCAGGCCGAAGCTGGTCAGCCCTCCGCCGATGGAAGATACCAGTTCGCCTGTCCACAGAAGCAAAAAACGGTTGAAATTCTTTCCCTTTTTCATTTGAATCTCCCTTATCGGATCAACTGGCGGATGAAGCCCATGGCGCCGGGCGCGGCCCCCAGCAGCTTTTCCGTCACATCGATATATACTTCTATTTCATCGGCGGTAAAGCTGGCTTCATCAAATAACCCGCTGCTGAGGATCAGCAGCATTTTGACGCGCTCCGCAATGTGATCGCAGGAAAAAACGCCGCGCCGAATCCCCTCCTCCACTGCTTCCGACAAAAGCGGCACGATGATTTCCAGCAGCCTTTGTCCGATTTTCTTGTGCATCAGAACGTTTTCGGGCCGGTTCAGCGCGTTCTCTATGGGAAGCTCCTCCCGGGATGGACGGAGGGAAGCGATGATCCCCGCGATCTTCTGCGGCACGTCCATTTCGGACGCCAGCACCTGCCTGGCACGTTCCGCTTCTTCTTCCAGCATCATCCCAATCACGTCTTCCAGCATCTGTTCTTTGCTTGCAAAATAGTAGTAATACGTGCCTTTGGCGATGCCCGCTTCTTCGATGATCTCGTCCACGCTGGTATGCTCATACCCCCTGGAAAGAAACATTCGATACGCGATCTGAAGCAGGTCCCGCTTCCTCTTTTCTCCTTTCCTCATGCGTCAGCCTCCTTTCTCGACTATCAGTCGATAATGAGTATAACGCTTCTTTTTCCAGCTGTCAATACTTTTTTCGACCGTTAGTCTAAAAAAGCACGGTGTTTTTCAATATCACAATCAAATTGGTGCATTCTGCGACACCCGGCGGCCGCAGTTGCGGTTTGTAACGGCCACCGGGCGGAAGCAGAACGGCCGGATTGCGGCGTATGAGCGGCCGCCTAAATCCTGGGAGCAATGACCACGGTGAAGTGCTTTGTGGCTCTCTTCAGCAGGGCATTAGAAGCCACTTCGTCATTGTAGATCATGGCTGTCCAGCTTTTAGGTTCACGCTGGGAACAGATGATTGTACTGTTGCCTAACTCGGATCGTTTCTCCATGATTTCAAACAGGACTTTGATTTCGCGTTCATCCGTGATCGAGTGCAGGCGCGCTTTATCTGGGTAGTGTGAACACTCTCTAATCACCGGAAACTTGATAACATGATCGGCGAGTATGTAAAGCAAAAGAGGAAATATTTGTAAAGGATCCCGTGACAGGTTTGAGCCGGGGCGAAGCATTGAACTTCCCCTGGCTTTTTGCTTTTTTCCTTATTCCGCCTACGATTTTTCGGTATAATTAAATGGGTTTTTCTACGATTTAAAAATGCCAGAAAGCAGCAGATATTTAGCGGCAAAAGCAATGGAAAAGAACGAACCATTTGAGAAGATGAAGCCTTCGAGAGAGCTGGCAGTTTCCATACACATAACATGGATCATCATGATTTTGGTCTTACATGCGATGATCGAGGCGTTTGACGCATTTTCAATCCGCATGAAGCTCCAAGCCATCCGGAACAAAATAGGTGGCGAAATCATTTTACTCGGAGGTCTCTTCCAGCTTCAGCATAGAGGCTCTGTATTGCTGCGGGCTTACACCGGTTTCCTTTTTGAAGAGCGTTGAAAAATAAGAAAAATTATCAAAACCGGTTTGCATCGCAACTTCCGAAACGGAAAGCTCTCCTCTGGAAAGCAGCTTTCGCGCTTGCTCCAGTCGGTAATCCCGCAAAAAATCCATCATGAATTTACCGGTTTTTTTGCTGTACAGCTTTGCTAAATATTGTGGTGTCAGATGGAACTCCGCTGCAATCTGATCTCGACTTAAGGGTTCAAAATAGTGAGCCACCATATAGGCGTTCACCCGGTCCACCAGGCTGTCCGTCCGGCTTTGTTCCTCCATTGTCTGGAATGCTTTTTCCAGCAGATAATTGGCCCAGCGGATCAAATCCATGGGCGAGCGGCAGGCGTTGTCCGACAACCGGTCAAAGGCTTCGTCCCCAACCGCTTTGGTCGCCGATACCCCTTCCCTGAGCATATGCGCGTACACAGCCTGGGTGACTTCCTTCCGCAAGGTATACAGAGTGTGTTCGTTCAGCCGGCGCATGGATAAGCGGATGTCCATTTCCCGCTTGATGCGGTTCAGGATTTCCCGCTTGTCCATCCGAATCAACAGTGTTTCGATTTCCTGCAAATTCAGAATGGATTGGTCGCCGCTTTCCCGTTCCACCTGACCCTCCCGGAAATATCCGCCAAAGTGCCCTACGCTGCTGACCATGTTTTTCTGAATCTGCATGAACCCAGATGCCAATTCTGTCAGGGGGCGGGGAAGTCCCACACAGCAGGTGCCATGCAAATGCAGGGTTTGCTCGCACCGAAGCAGCACCCTTTCGCAGGCTTGTTCCAATTCCGGGCTGTTTTCGGCGGCGGCGACGATCCAAACGTCCGTATCTTCAAAGCGGATGACAGTGCGGGCGCTGTCCGGCTGATGGAAGATTTCCTCCGCGTACAGGCTTTTCAGGAAGAAAACGAACAGCTTGTTGCCCATCTCCTCCATCTTCACGGCGTAATCCGTGATGCGGGTGACGATCAGGCAATAGGCTGCGTCGGCGGAAATGAGCAGGCCCCTGGCCGCAAGATCAGCCCGCAGGGTTTGCAAATCACCGACAGGCATATTGAGCAGGGACAGCCAGAATGCATTTTCGTCCCGCGTCCGGTTTTTGACGTGCCAATCCCCAATCTCAAGCCGCGCTTGTTCTTCCTTCTTCCTGGCGATTTTTTTCGCGCATCGCCGGATGGTCAGCTTCATGATTTCCGGATCGAAGGGCTTGATGATGTACTCCATCACCTCCATTTTGATGGCGGTGGCGGCGTATTCAAATTTTTCATGGCAGGTAAGCAGCACAAATTCGGTGGGGATGCCCTGCTCCCGAATCCATTGCAGCAGCTCCAACCCGGAGCCCTTGGGCATTTCAATATCGCTGATGACCAGATCGATACTTTCGCTGCGCAGAATGGCCTTGGCTGGCTGGCAGCTATAGGCGGTATGCACCTTTTTGATGCCTAAGGCAGGCCAATCGATGGAGGATAAAATCAGGTCCATGGTGGGAATATCGTCGTCAACCAACAAGATGTTCATGGCTGCCTCCCTTTTCAGGTTCAGTGCTGTATTCATGGAGCGGTTTGCGCGGGACATACATGGTATTCATGCAGCCGTGGGGCGTAATGTTGGAAAACTGGATAAGGCCCTGGCGCTCGTACATCAATTCCAGGATGCGGCGGATGCTCCACAGCCCCACCCGATTCCCATCGGCGCTGGGCTGAACGTCTTTGCTGTTCATGGCCTCCAGCACTTCGGCTGGATAACCCTTGCCGTCGTCCTCGATGGTGATTTTCAGCATTTGCTCCCCGTCCAGTTTGCATAAGCTGACCCGGATGAGGATGGTCAGCACGTCCTCCATGGACACGGCATATTTGTATTCGTTTTCGATGATGGTCTGGATCAGCATTTGGGGAATGGGCCAGCCGGCCAGTTCCTCCGGCAGATCGATCCAATGGAAAATGCAGCCGGGATACACGCATTCCTGCATGGAGAAATAGTTTTCGATATGCTGTATTTCTTCCTTCACCGGCACCGTATGCAGGCCAGAGCGGAACATGTAGCGGATATTCCGGGAAAGGGCGTCCACGTACACGCTGATTTCCTTGTTCCGGTTCTGCTGTTCCAAGCTGGAAATGGTGGTGATGGCGTTCAGGAAAAAGTGGGGGCGAAGCTGCAGACGGATGCTTTTCAGCTCCATGTCCTGCAAGGCGATGATCTGCTCATAGCGGTTGATTTTCAGGTTCACGATCTCATCCATCAGGTGGTTGAAGCTGTTTTTCAACTGCTCAAATTCCCTCGTTCCGAAGGACTCCATGATGCGCACATCATACTCCTGCCGCTCGATGCGATCCATGACCTCGGACATTTTCTGCATGGGCGCGTACAATTGCTTCCGCATATATCGAAACAGCAGCATGGTCACAGCCAGAGCCACCAGGATCATCAGCAGTACGGCGGTCATATTGGTACGCAGCAGCGGCCAAAGGAAATGGGGCTGAACCAGACAGGATAAAATCAGCTCCCCGTTCAAAAGGGGCTGGCTGGCAATCAGCGTGCCACGGCTCAATGTCTCCTGGTTAGCGCTGGTTCCCGTGGAACTGAGAAGGTTGCCCTCCTGATCGGACAGCACGAAATAAAACCCCGTTTCCGTTTTGGGGAGCATAGCGGTCAGCTGGGCAGCCCGGTAATAGGCCATAACAGCGCGGCCCTCGAACAAATAGACCCGATACACATATTCTTGCTGATTCAGCACAGCGTGGCTCCATTGCTGGTCCGTGCCCAAGGTGTACGCAAATGATTTGGCAAACTGCCGCAGGGCTTCCCGATCCCAGTAATTCAGACCGCTGACCGCGTAATCCAGGCAGATGTCATAAGCGTTATCCGCGACCACCAGGCATTCAGCCCGGGTCTTGTTGTTCGCCAGAACGTCCTTCAGGTAACGGAAAACGCTCTGGGCAGCGTAAAACCGGCCCGCTTCTTCCGGGTTTTTCAAAAGCTGCAGATTGACATATTGCCGCTGGAGGAGATCCCGCACGCTCATATCCATCTGCTCCAGGACAGCCTGGATTTCCACGCCGTGGATTTCCGCCTGTTTGGTGCCTTCCTGGCGTTCTTCCCGCGCCATCACGTCATAGAACGTCCACAAATACGCGCCCAGCAAAAAAGCCAGCAGGGCCACCATGCTGAAAAACAAAAGGAAAATTTTCTTCAAAAAGGATGGCTTATCCATATTCAACTCCTGCCAAATCGGGTCGAAGCTGCCTGTATACGCTTTCGATTATACGCGAAAAAACGAATGAATGCAACAAAAAGAAGGTTCTTCACGGAAAGTTATGGAAAAAAATAAGCCTTCATTGTCATCTTGAGCGGAGTGGAGCGAGAGCGGAACGGAGTCGAAAGATCTGTAGGTTGGCTTAACGATTCACTGACAGATCCCTCGACTAAGCCTCGCCTCTGGTTCGGCTTCGCTCGGGATGACATCGTAGGTTTGTAGTTTGATGGAACATTTCCCTATCAATTCGTGAAGAGCCAAAAAGAAAGGGGGACTGATGCAGTTTTTGCTTCTGCACCAGCCCCGCAAAAGACCATCATGAAAGAGATTTTTCGTGTTTTCGTAATGTCGGGAATCATGTCAGAGTTTTTGTTCCCGTCCTAAGAAACGGAAGGCTTCCTCCAGATGCGCGTCCCAATAGATGTAATCATGGCCGCCGGGGCCGTTTACGGTTTGGTGAACAACGTGATACTGCTCCATCCAAGCGTCGAAGTGTTTGCAGGCGTCCCGTACCAGAATATCTTCCTCCCCGCAGCACATCCAGATGGGCGGGATAGGTTTTCCTGCCTCCTTCGCGGCTTCAATGGCGCGAAAAGCGTTCAGGCGGGGAGAAGTCATGTAAGCATCCATGCCGCCGATCACTTCCGTGAACATGGAAGCGGGGATAGCTCCCGGAATATCCGGCTGGTGCAGCAGCAGGGAATCAGCCTCCACCGCAGGAGAGAACAGGAGGATTTTGGAATACAGTTCTTCATAGTGCAGCCCCAGCACGGCAGCCCCATAACCGCCCATGGAGATCCCGGCGATAAAGGTGTCTTCCCGTTTATGGGACAGGCAGGGGAACAGCTTCCGGGTGATTTCCAGCAGTTCCTTCCCGGCGTATTGGCCCATGCTGGCGGCCCGCTCCGGGTGGTCGGTATAGAACAGGTTTTCCCCGTCCGGCACCACAACGGCGATACCGTATTTGGCTGCCATCTGGCGGAGGGGCAGGGCGAAGATGATTTCCTCCCCGTTGCAGGAAAAACCCGGCAGGAAGTACAGGGTGGGATAGGGCCGCTCGACGTCCGGCGCGCCGTCATGGTACGGGAGGATGACATGGAAATCCACGCCTCGCATGAGGGACTGGGATTTGGCCGTTGCTTTCAGATACATTCAGGCATCCTCCTTTCCCGTCAGGAAGCGGAAGGCAGGGAGCAGGGCCTGCTTCCAGAAAGTGTGATCGTGGCCGCCCGCCGCCTCATACCAGGTCAAGGGCTTATGCAGAAGCTCCATGCGGGCGGCAAATTCTTTCGCCGGCTGGATCAGGGGGTCGGACTGCCCGCAGGCTAAAAACATCTCCGGACAGTTTTCCGGGGCCTTGGCCGCTTCCGCCGCGGCGTGCAGATAATCCCGGTAGCTCCCGGCGTATTCCGCCCAGGTGCCTAATGTGGCAATCAGTTCGCCTTTGGGGGACGGACAATCCGGCCGGGGATTTTCGTCCGGGGTCTTAAAGCCCAGGGCTGGGGAGAGCATGACGATTTTGGAAAAGGTCTCAGGGAAGCGCAGGCCGTTGATCAACGCGCCGTAGCCGCCCATGGATATCCCGCCGATGAAGGTATCCTCCCGCCGATGGGACAGAGGCAGCACCGAACGGGTGACCTGCACCAGCTCTTCCCCCACATAACGGCTGAACAGCGCGCCCCGCTGTTCATCGTCCGTATAGAAGGAGTTTTCCCCGTCCGCCAGCACCACGGCCACGCCGAAACGCATGGCGAACAAGGCGAAATTGCTGAACATGGCCGTTTCCAGCCCGCCGCCGGAATAGCCCGGCAGGAAATACAGGGCAGGGTACGGCGGCTCCACGTCCCGCCACAGGTTCAGATCCGGCAGGAATACCACCGGATAAACGCTGCGGGAAATGCAGTCCGAGCGAAAGTTCATATGCAGATAGGCCATTTTTGCCTCCTTCTGTAGTGTTCAAGGCGTTCCGCGCCAGGGCAGGCTCACCGGTATAAACGCGCAAGGGCCCTTCAAGCCACAGTTAAAACCGAGGCAGCCATGAAGAGCCCGGCCTCGCGTCTATTCTCCATGATCCGCCGCCTTGCTTTCTTCTCCTTTCAGCCATTCCAGACCCTTGGGCAGGGCATAATTCCAGAAATCGAAATTATGCACGCCGGGATGGGTGAGCCATTCATGTTCGACGCCCTGGACGGTCAAATAATTGTGCATGTCCAAATTGTTGGGATAGAGGAAATCCTCGGTGCCGCAGGCCAGGAAGATACGGGGCAGGGTCTCCCCCGCTTCCTTTTTCTTCTTTGCCAGGGCCTTTGGGTCTCTGTCGCTGCCCAGGAGGGCGGCAGGCGCGCCGAAGGTATTCACATAGTATTCATACGGGGCCATGAAGTTGCCCGTGCCGGGCTTCATCTGCGCCACCTCGTCGGTGATCAGGGCAGAGGACAGGGCGATGACCGCGCTGAACACATCGTTGAAATACAGGCCGTTGCGCAGCGCGCCGAAGCCACCCATGGACAAGCCGCCGATGAAGGTATCTTCCCGCTTATGGGACAGGGGGAACAGCCGCCGGGTCACGTCCACCAGTTCCCTGCCGATAAAATCAGCGTAGCCCTCGCTGCTGTTGGTATTGTTCAGGTAGAAGCTGTTATCCCCTTCGGGCATCACGACGGCGATGCGGTGCAAGCCCGAAAGCTCCATTACATGGCCGTTGTACAGCCAGTCCATATGATTGCCGGAAAAACCGTGAAGCAGGTACAGGGTCGGGAAAGGGCCGTCGATGTAACCCACTTTTCCGTCCGCCTGAAATACTTCTGTAGGAATGGCAGCGGAAAAAGATACGCTCCGCTTCCGTACCACGGAATAATACTGCCCGGTAAAAACCGCCATAAAGTACTCCTTTCCTTGCAAAACGCAGCAAACCGCAATATCTGCCAAAATGGAAACGGGAAAGCGCGCTTCTCAAAAAAGCGCGTTTTCCCTTCGTTTACAGGTACAGGAACGGTTCCTCCGCATCGGTGAAATACAGGGGAATATCGCCGGTAAATTCCCGCATCCATTCGCCCAGCCACTTCATACCGGGTTCCTCGCTGCGCTCATGGCCCAGCACGATGATGGCCTTGTTCATGCCCATTTGGGCCGCGTCCCGCACATAAGCAGGGAGCGTCCATTCTGTGATGTCGCCGCAGAGGATCACGTCCAGGTTCCGGCGGCGCATGAGCTGCATGGGCATTTCCTCCACGCCCAGGCCCAGGCTGCCACCACCGGGGAGCACGCCCACCCGGGAAACGGGCATGTCCGGATTGCCGATCACGCGCAGGATGGTCATGCCGATGCTTTTCTTCAATTCATCGCACAGTCCGCGCAGCGTGGTTTCGGGGATCTCATAACACCCGTCAAAGCGGCCTTTGAGGAACGCGGGCCCGGCAGGGTCGTACAGGATGGGCATGCGGTACTGCGCCCAGCCCGTTTCCTGGTCAAAGCCCCGGTAAATGCCGTCCTGCTGGGCGAAGTGCATGTGGTCATGAAAACGCCAGATGGCCACGCCCGTTTCCTCGATCAGCTTCTTTTTCTCCAAATACACCGGGTCGCCAGCCAGCCAGTCGGTCGCGTCCATGCCGGTGAACCAGGTGGGCTCATGGGTGATGATCAGGTTCGCCCCCAGCGCCGCCGCCTTTTTGATCACGTTTACCGTGGCCATAAAGGTCATGGCAATGCCCTTCACTTCCGTATCCCACGATCCCGCCATCAGCCGGTCGCAGGTGTCTTTGAGCGGGAGAGGCGGCACCCCGGTCTTTTTGATCATCGCGTCTGTGATTTCGCGTACAGTCAATTCTTTTCACTCCTTATTTGAAGATGGAGTTACGTAAAGTACAGCGTTCAGATTATATCGTTTTGGCAAAGACGGGTGCTGTCCAGGTAACTGTATCTGCACTCTGTACTCTGGTCTTCGCCTTCAGCCTTTCACCGCCCCCAGCACGACGCCCTTGATGAAGTACTTCTGCACGAAGGGGAAGATGATGACCACGGGCAGCATCCCGATCACGGCCATGGCCATGCGCACGGAGGTGCCGGGGAGGTCCACTTGCTGGGTGCCCAACAGCGCGGCGTTGCTGCTGCTCTTTAGGAACTGGATGTTGTTCATGATACGGATCAGCAGGTTCTGGATGCCGAACAGGGTCGGGTCGGTGATGTAATAGAGGCCGTTGACCCAGTCGTTCCAGTATGCCAGGCCGGAGAACAGCGCCACCGTGGCAATCACCGGGATGGACAGCGGCAGCATGATTTTCAGGAAGATCACAAACTCGTTGCCGCCGTCGATCTGGGCGGATTCGATGAGGGCTTCGGGAATGCCGGTGGCATAGTAATTCCGCACCAGGAACACATTGAAGGCCGTCACCAGGTAATTAGGCACGATCAGCGCCCAGATGGTGTTGCGGATGGAGATGATGCGGCTCCACATGATGTAGCTGGCCACCACGCCGCCGTTGAACAGCATGGTGAAGAACACGAAGAAGGACATGATGTTGCGGTACTTGAAGCTGCTGCGCGCCATGGGATAGGCCAGCATGGTGGTGAACAGCACGCCGCCCAGGGTGCCCAGCACGGTGGTCAGGATGGTGATGCCGTAGGAGCGCAGGATCATACTGCCCTGGCGCACCATATAGTAATAGGAATCGGTGCTCAGCTTGGACGGGAAGAAGGTGTAGCCGTTGGCCAGCAGCGTCTTTTCATCCGTGACGGAAGCGATGACAATCAGCAGGATAGGCAGCAGCGCGATGATGGCCAGCACCGTCAGCACAACGGTGCAGAACAGGCGGAAGCGCCTGGAATCGGAATAATTCTGATCCATGATTTCACCCCTTCCTTAAAAGAGCGCGTTTTCGGGATCCAGCCTGCGAACCAGCGCATTGGCGCCGATCACCAGCAGGAAGCCCACCACCGATTGATACAGCGCCGCCGCCGCCGCCATACCCACGTCGTTGAGCTCCATCAGGCCGCGGTACACGTAGGTGTCGATGGTCTGGGTCACGTCAAAGAGGCGGCCCGAGTTCTGCGGTACCTGGTAGAACAGGCCGAAGTCGGAATAGAAGATGCGGCCGATGGCCATAAGGGTCAGAATCATCACGGTGGGGCGCAGCATGGGAATGGTGATGCGGAAAATCTGCTGCCATTTCCCAGCGCCGTCCAGGTCGGCGGCCTCGAAAATACTCTTGTCCATGCCCGCGATGGTGGACAGGTAGATGATGGAATTGCAGCCCGCGTACTTCCACAGGTACACCAGCGTCAGGATAAAGGGCCAGGGTCCGGGGGTGGTATACCAGTTGACGGGCTCCGTGCCCAAGGCCGCGGCCACGGTCTTGTTCATGAAGCCCGTGTCGGCGTTCAGGAAGGCATACACGATGAACCCGATCACCACCCAGGAAAGGAGGTTGGGCAGCAGCAGCGAGGCCTGGAAAAATTTCACTCGCCTGCGGGTGCCCAGCTCATGCAGCAGGATTGCCAGGAAGATGGAAAACACTGTGCCCAGAATGATGAACGCCGCGTTGTACAGCAGCGTGTTCCGGGTGATCAGCCAGGCGTCCCGCGTGCGGAAGAGGAACTCGAAGTTCTGAAAGCCGCACCATTCGCTGCCAAAGATGCCCTGGAAATAGTTGTAATCCTTAAAGGCCAGGAATACGCCGAACATGGGGATGTAGTTGTTGATAATCAGGTACAGGATACCGGGCAGGGCAATCACAAGCAATTGCCAGGTATTGGCCCGCCCCCGGCCCATCCCTTTTCTTTTCTTTTTCATGGAACCACCCCTTCGTTTTCTCTTGGGTCATTGGTCATATATTGATTTCAAGGGCACATGAAATATGTAAAGGGATCAGTGATCAGGAAAGAACGCACCCTGTCATTCTGAGCAATGTCATCCCTTCGACTACGCTCAGGGCAGGCTCTGAGCGTAGTCGAAGGGATGACAGACGAGGTATCGCGGCGGCTCAGGATGACAGACGTAGTTGTTCGCCTAATCCCTATTCCCTGATCCCTTTACTTACAGTGCTCTACAATCCATTTCGACCGAACACCTTCTCCCACAGCATGAAAAACCGCGGCACGGTAAAATGCGTGCCGCGTGAAGGTCAGGGCATTACTTTCCCTGCGCTGCCAGCCAGTCGTCCAACTGGGCCTGCTTGGCGGCGATGATGTCGCCCAGGCCGGCGTCGTTCAGGCGCTGGAGGAAGATTGGGATTTCGGTTTCGGGGTCAACAGCGCCGCACATGAGGCCGGCCAGGTACTGCTCGATCACGTTGCTGACGGCGGTGTACTGGGTCTTGACCCGCTTGTTGTCGAAGGTGAAACCCATGGCTGCGGAGGTTTCGGCGTTCCTGTTCTGCTCCTGCTCCCAGACCAGGGAATCGGGATCGGTGCCCTCCATGGGATACATGAGGAAGAAGTTGCCGAAGGTGCCGCAGGAAAGCTGGGCGGTATAAGGTACGCTGGCGGCTTCCAGACCGTCGGGATAGCGCACGGTGCCGTCGTCGTTCTTCACATAGTCGCGTCCTTCGATGCCGTAGATCACCAGGTTGATGATGTCTTTATCGCAGAAGGTCAGGTTCAGCAGCTTCAGTGCGGCGTCCGGCACCTTGGAAGTGGAGGACACCATCCAGCTCAGGGCGTTCACGGCGCTGGTATCCAGGAACGCGCTGCCTACGATCTTCGCGCCCAGCTTGTAGCCGCCGCATTGGGCTTCCAGGGAAGCGGCGGTATCGGCTTCGGGATAGCTGTAGGAGGCGATGTAGCAGAAGTAATTGCCGCTGCTCATGAGTTCGGCGGCGGTGGAGGAGGTGGTGGCGGCGTCCTTCATCACCAGGCCCTCGTTGTACCAGGTGCGGGCCAGTTCGCAGGTGCTCTTAAAGATGTCGGAGGCGTAGTAGTCCACCACGGTCAGTTCGCCGTTCATCAGCATGCCCTTGGGGGAATAGTAGTCGTCGGACAGGTAGTCCACATGGGGGATGGTCAGGTTCAGGCCGATGTTGCCGCCGTTCACTGCGGCCAGGGGGGTCAAGTCAGGCTTGGCTTCCTTGACCTTGCGGAAGATGTCGGTCAGGTCGTTGACGGAGGACACGGCGCTCATGTCCAGGCCCAGTTCATCCGCGATGTCCTGGCGGTACACCACCATGGGGGTGAGGGCGATGGGCTTGAGGGTCGGGATGCCATAGATGCGTCCCTTGTTGCTGCACGCTTCCAGCCAGTCCTGGCCCACCAGCTCGCAGGCTTCGGGGGCGTCGGCAGCCAGCATGTCGGTCAGGTCGCGGGCCATGCCTGTGCTGACGCAGTTATTGAAATCGCCTAAGCTCTGGAACAGGTCGACCTGGTCGCCGCCCTGGAGCATCAGGCTCACCTGGGAGGAGTAGTCCCAAATCACGATGGGCATCAGCTTCACTTCCACGCCGATCTTGGCGCGGGTGATCGCATTGATGGCTTCTTCCACCACGGCCAAGTCTTCGGCGGTGGGGATGTTGTTAAAGGTGGCATAGGAAAGCACGACTTTATCGTAGCTTTCCGCAGAAGCGGTACACGCGATGCCGCATACCATCAGCAGCACCAGCAAGAGAGACAACGCTTTCTTCATCTTTTCTTCCTCCTGTGCGTCCATATCGGGATGGACAATTCTTTGTATTAGGATACCATTTTGTCCGCAGCCATGCTTTATTTTTTAACGTCTATCTTTTTGATTTTGAAAACACCCCCTTGCTTTCTTCTGTTGATCCTTTTCTCTGACGCGGATAAACCGGAGGAGTTACTCAAATGGATGACGTGGCAGTTTCACCGCGCAGTGTACGAAAAACACTGGAATGCGTTTGCTTAGCACAGGGCAGGAAAAACGCATCTCCTGTATCCCCTGGCCGCGCACCGGTCATGTATATAGCTGCTTCAGTGAATCTGAAGGCAATCTGGTGATGGCCAAATCATTGAAGGAGGATCGGTGGAAATCGCTGACTTGTTCTTCACACGGTTCACTGAAGCGCTTTATAAGCCTCGCTGTCCATAAAAAGATGCAGGATTTCTCCGTCTATCTTGCCTTTTCCTGCCATTTCGCTTAATACTTTATATGCCTGGTCTATGGAATAAGGTTTTTTATATGGCCGGTCCTTTGCCGTCAATGCCTCGAAAATATCAAGGATTGTTAGAAGTCTCACTTCTTTGCTTATCTCAGGCGCTTTCAGATGTTGAGGGTAGCCACTGGCATCCAGGAATTCATGATGGCTGGCAGCCCATATCGGAACAGCATGATATCCCTCCGGAAAGCCAACTTCATTCAGGATGCGTCCCGTGACTAATGCATGGCTCTGAATCAGCTTCCTTTCTTCCTCAGTCAGGGTGCCTTTGCGGATATGCAGGCACGCGATTTCCACTTCTGTCAGAAGCGGTTTTCTTTCCCCGGCTTCATCGATCCAGGTTTCTTTTTCAAGCATTTCGATAAATGCCTCATCCTCCGGAGAGAATGTGACGCCGGAATCAATCCTTATGAGAAATCCCAGTATCTTCGCAAGCCGCTCATCGCGCTCTTTCCATTCTGTTTCACTGATCGTTCCTTCCAGTAAAGCGACGCGGTTTAAAAGCCGGATTTTGTCGATGCGGTCTCTGATCGCGGGAAGGCTTGCCCCGAAACGGGTTGCCTTATTCAGCACATTCAGCGGTATTGCAAGCTTTCCAATGTCATGCAGCCAGACGGTCATTAAAAAGGCGTGCTCCTGCTCCTCACTAAACTTCCAGGCGTTACCTGACCGATTCAGCCAAGCAAAAAATGCCCGCGCCATATTTACCATATTTTTCGTATGGTTGGATGAATAATGGGATCTCTCGTCAACGGCCTTTGAAAAAGCCCTGACCAGGGAATCCAACAGATCAGATACCTGCTGCGCATGCCGTATTTTCAGTTCCGCCAGTTCGGTGATATCCGCTAAAACAACGATGACCCCAATACGCTTCTGTTCATTTGTGAGATATGAAGTGATAATCCGGATCTGCCGGATTTCATTGCCATTATTGTATGGAACCAGATTTTGCTGCAAAGTTTTATGATAAACCGCGTCGATGACAGCCTGATTGAAAGCGTCGTTTTCCTCATTCTTCAGGAAAATGGAAGCGAAGCTTTTCCCGATCATATTCTGCGCGCTTTGACAAAAGATGCTCTCAGCAGCCGGATTAATATACTGGATGATACCGTCAAAGCTGACGGTCATCACCCCTTCCGACATGTCTTGGATAATATTATCTTTCATCAAACTTCCTGAATCGTACATATGTCCTCCAGGCTTATTCTTTACAGGAGCGTTAATACCTTGGACAAACCGGTTACATCAAACACTTCCCTGATATCCGGCCGAACATGATAAATCAGAAGATTCCCGCCGACTTTATTCATCAGGTTTTTCGCGGCATATAAAACCCTCAGGCCCGCGGAAGAAATATATACCAGCTTATCCAGGTCAAACACAATTTCCGTGATGCCGTCCAGAGACGTTCTGAGCAGTGCTTCGAGCTGGGGCGTTGTGACTGCGTTCAGGCTTCCTTCCAGCGTGATCCGTAAAGCTTTGTCTATTCGGCTTTCCGTGATTATCATATCCCTGATTCCTTCCTTTCGGAATACATCAAATGAACTGTTTTTTGACAGTCAGTATATTATGTCCATCCACCCTTTCATAGCTGACGTCATCCATCGCGTTTTTCACCATATAAATGCCGAAGCCGCCATGCTGCCGGTCTTCCACGCCCATGCCCAGGTCGGGATCGGGCTTTTGCAGGGGATCATAGGGAACCCCTGCGTCGATCATAGTGACTGTGACAGAGTGCTGACGGATTTCTGTTTTGACCCAAATTTTCCCATCCCGGACTTCTGGCGGATAGGCGTAGGAAGCAATATTGACGAAGATTTCCTCCACCGCCATGCCGACCTGCTTTTTCTCCTTTTTCCCGCAGCCCGCCGTGTCCAGCTGATCTTCCACAAAGGAAAGCGCATTGTACAGCTGTTCGGTCTTTGCATCGAATTCTTTTTCTTTGATGCAGGCCATGGCTGTATGCTCCTTCCCGGCGTAATACAGGCATACCTGGGTGATGTCGTCAAACTGCGGCTCCCCCTCGGCGAAGCCGTCTATGCTCCGCCGCACGGTTTCACAGATCTTTTGGCAGGCGGCGTCCCCGGCACCGTAATCTTCGGAAAGCAGCGCCAGCAGCCTGTCGTTTCCAAACATTTTACCGCCGGAAGCGGTGGCTTCCGTCACCCCGTCCGTATAGAGATACAGGATGTCCCCGGGCTCCAGCTGCAGCTGCTGCTCCCGGTAGCGCACCCCTTCCATCATGGCCATCACCAGGTTCGCTTTCTGCTGGATGAAGGACGCCTTGCCGTTGCGGATCAGCACCGGCGCGTTATGGCCCGCGTTGATGAAGCGCACCAGGCCGGTATCGGTGTCCAGGAAGCCCATCCAGGCCGTCAGGAACATTTGGGCGTCGTTGCCTTCGCAGAGCTTGGCGTTGGCATGGATGAACACGTCGCAGGGCGCGTCGCCCCGCTCCGCGTAATCCCGCAGCACGGTTTTGGAGGTCATCATGAACATGGCGGCGGGGATGCCTTTGCCGGATACGTCGGCGATCAGGAACGCCAGCCGGTTTTCGTCCAGCAGGTAGAAATCATAGAAATCGCCGCCCACCTCTTTGGCTGTGTGCATGGCGGCGAAAAGGGAAAAGTCGGTACGGTCCGGGTAAGGGGGAAAGACGGAGGGCAGTGCGGATTCCTGAATACTCTTGGCAAAGGCCAGCTCCTCGTCGATCCGGGCGGCAGCCGCGGCAATATAGTGCTTGAGGGTGTCTACAGTAGAATTGATGTCGTCGGAAAGGTCGGAGAACTCCGCGTTGGAGCGCACGTTCACCACCTCGTCCAGATCGCCCGCCGTGATCCGGGACAGGGAGGAATTGACCCTGCCTAAATTATCCAGTACCAATCTTTTGACCAACAGGAAAATGACCGTAAACAGCACGATGAACAGCAGAATCTCCATGATGCCCATGACCCGCAGGGAGGAATCCCGCTCAAGGATGATCTCGTTTTCCGGCAGTACGGAGACGATATAATAGCCCTCGGCAAAGATATACACGCAGGAGCAGGCTTCGCCATAGACCCGGGCATGGAACACCTCGTTCTCCGGCATGGTAGCCCGGTCGATAAAGACGCCGGTTTCCGTTAAGTTTTTTCCCGCAAGCCCATAGCGGTCGCTGACAATATTCCAGTCCTCATTGGCGATGATCACGCAGCCGGTGGAGCCCACATGGCGGTTTCTCGCCGCGTTGATCACGTATTGGTCAATGTCCCGCTGGAAGCGTTCCCCGTCGTAGCCCACCTGCACAAAGCCGCCCGCTTTCAAGGCAACAGCGGCGTATTTGCGGAAAAGGGCGGGATCACGAGACGTGGGCTGATAGGTCTGCACATGCTCGCTTTCCGTGCCTTCCAGCAGGGGAAGGAACTCCGCGGACTGCGCGCCGTTTCGCATATCGTAGTTCATGAACTCTTCCAGGGTGCTGGAAATGATGATGCCGCCCGCGTCAATGAGATTGATCTCCGCCACGTCGTAGGCGGCCAGCATGCTTTCCAGGCCGGAGAGGTCGGTAGGCGCTCCGCTGTTGATATCCTCCGCGACCCTGCGCGTCAGCTTCAGCAGGTTTTCATCGGAAGCGTCGATGACATCCTGCCGCACGTCCTCCACGTTGAGATGGAGCAGGCTGTCCGCCCAGGTTTGGGACAGATTGGTCTGGTGGATCCAGGTGAAGGCCATGGACGAAAGAAAAGCTACCGCCACGATCAACAGCAGCCATCTGAAAAAGGCGCTGGAAATGGTGATCCTTCGCTTTCCCTGTTTTGCCGCGATCATTTTATTCGATCTCCATGATGTCGGTAAGCCCGGTCACGTCGAATACTTCCATTACATCCGGCTGGGTGTGGATGATCTTCATACGGCCCTGACGGTTCATCACCTTTTGCGCTACGGAAAGCACCCGCAGCCCCGCGGAGGTGATATAGGACAGGTTTTCAAAATCAAAGACCAATTCCGCCACGCCGTCGATGGACGTGCGCAGCTCTTTTTCCAGCTGCTGGGAAGTGATGGTATCCAGCCGCCCGTCCAGTGCGAATGTCAGTTTATTTCCCTCTCTGTTTTTCGTGATTTCCATGCTCGTCTCCTTATCCTTTCAGATTCCGTATAAGCGTTTTATATTGCTTTCCCGGAAAGGGATGTCCCTCAGAAACTTCTCGCGTCACGCGCTTTGATCCAGCCGCTGCCGGGCCACCAGCTCAGCGAAAAAGCCGTTTTTTTCGATCAATTCTTCATAGGTGCCGTCCTCGATGATGTGCCCGCCGTCCAGCACGATGATCCGGTCGCACTGCCGGATGGTGGAAAGCCGGTGGGCGATGACGATGCGGGTGCATTTCATCTTGTCCAATGCTTCCGATACCTGCTTCTGGGTCACATTGTCCAGGGCAGAGGTGGCTTCGTCAAACATGAGGATACGGGGCTTGGGGGCAACGGCCCGGGCGATCATCAGCCGCTGGCGCTGCCCGCCGGAAATGCCGCCCTGCCCTTCGGAGATCAGGGTGTTCATGCCCATGGGCATGGCGCGGATGTCCTCGGCAAAGCCCGCGATTTCCACCGCTTCCCAGGCGTCATTCAACGAAAGCCACGGGGCGGAGATGGTGATATTGGAGAATATATCCCCCATGAACAGCCTGCCGTCCTGCATCACCGTGCCGATGCGCCGGCGCAGGGATTTGGGATCCAGGGTTTTCAGGTCCCGCCCGTCAAAGAACACCGCGCCTTTCTGGGGCTGCTCAAAGCCCAGCAGGATGCGCATGAGGGTGGATTTGCCGCATCCCGTTTTCCCCACGATGGCCACGTACTGGCCGGGCCGGATTTTCAGGCTCAGGTTATCCAGAATCAGGGGCATATCCTCCCGGTAGCGGAAGGAAACGTTATTCAATTCCACCCCGCCGGACAGCCGCGTTACCATGGCTTTGCTCTCGTCGATCTCCGGCACCGTTTCCATGATGGGTTTTACCATTTCCAGGATGGGGCGAATCTGCGCCACAGACGTGGCGATCCCCGCCAGGGCCATGAACGCGCCGCTGACCGTGCCGTAGGCGGAATTAAAGGCGTAATACTGGGAAACGGACACGCCGCTGTTCACCGCCGCATAGTAGAGCGCCATGGTGCCGATGAGGGAAATGGCCATGCTGATGACCCCGCTCATTTTCAGGAACATAGGCGGATTGTAGGTCAGCGCGGCATTTTGGGAATAAACCCGGCCCCAGCGGGCGAACATGCGCTTTTCCGCGCCTGCCAGCCGGATCTTCTGGATGCCGGTGATCAGCGCGTGGGTGAGGCCGCTTTCCTTGGCGGCCAGCTTCATCTGCTGCCGGGAGATACTCACCTGGAGCAGCATCGTCGCCGTAGAAACGGCAACTGTCAGCAGCGTCATCAGCAGGGCGGGCACCACCAGGGCGGGGGCATAGATGAAGATCTGCGAAATGTAGGCCAGGGAAAACAGGCTGGTCAGGCCCGTGGACAGCGCCATATTCACCAGCTGGTTCGCCAGGGAATTCATGTATCCCACGCGGCTGGATAGCTCGCCGGTGTTATACTGCTTGAAAAACGCCACCGGCAGGGACAGGACGCGCATCATGCTGGC
>JAFZOG010000072.1 GCA_017550745.1 Clostridia bacterium
CCTGATCTCCTTTGGCTCCTGCTATTGGGGAAAGGGGCTTTTTATGCTCTTTTTGCCTCTTCTTCGGCTTTTCTGTTCTTGTTCAAATGGGGGCTGTGATTCAGCCAGTGGCTTTCTGCCTTTTTTCACAGCCCCTTTCGCTTTACTACGAAGCCGAAGGCTGAGTAGTAACCATCAGCCAGCTACGATTCAGGTATTCCTGGGGAAACCGAGCGCTTCGGCCCCAAAGAAGGTTCCACAGGAAAACTTGAATCGCAGCCAAACTGTGCGTATTCCGCCAAATCATCATTTTTCAGCGCGCGTGTCTTGCCCGCCCCGCTTTTTTGTGTATAATGAAAAAGGGACAAAGCCGCGCCGGGCGCTTTGACCCTTCAGCCCGGAAAGGATACCATAGCCCTTTTTTCAACGGCAGGAGTTTTGTTTCTTTCCCGGCATCCGTCCGCATTTCAACCGAAGGAGGGCAAAGCGCGCCATGATTGCCATCCCGCTTGCCAAAAAGATCGCCGAACTTTTCCTGATTCTGTTTGCCGCCGCCGCGCTGGTGAAGGCGGGGATTTTAAAGACGGAAAACAGCAAGGTGCTGTCCAGGCTGTCGCTTTACTTTGTGACGCCGTGCGTGGTCTTCAACTCATTTTTGAAGGAGCTCACGCCGGAGATCACCCGGGGACTGCTGACTGCCGCCGCGCTGGCCGCTGGCTTTCAGGCGCTTTTTTTTCTGATCGCGGCAGTGCTTCGCCGCCTCTGGAAGGCGACGGAGGTGGAGCGGGCGTCCGTCGTTTTTACCAACGTCGGCAACCTGGTCATTCCGCTGGTCGCCTTTGCGAAGGGGCAGGACTGGGTGATCTATACCAGCGCTTATATCCTGGTGTTTAATCTGCTGTTCTGGACCATGGGCGTGCGGATGTTTGACAGCGAAAACGCGCTGAACCTGAAAAAGGTGCTGCTGAACCCCAACCTGCTG
Organism: Clostridia bacterium; assembly: GCA_017550745.1. Lineage (GTDB taxonomy): Bacteria > Bacillota > Clostridia > Christensenellales > Aristaeellaceae > RUG563. The sequence goes on from JAFZOG010000072.1 coordinate 962, forward strand.
GCGACCGCGGCGGGCCTGGTCATGCTCTTTGCCCGCATCAAGCTGCCGGAGCCGGTGGCCTTGGCGTTCAGCGACGTTGCGGCCATGATCGGGCCGCTGACCATGATGATCACCGGCATGGTGGTGGGCGGGATGACCTTCCGGGGGATGTTTGCCAACCGCAGGGTGTTCGGCGTGCTTTTTTTCCGCATGATCCTCGCCTCCGGGCTGGCGGTGCTTGCCGCCGTCCTGATTGCCCGGGTGCTGCCGGTGGATAAGTCCATCGTGCTGATCCCGCTGCTCGGCGCCCTCGCCCCATCCGGCTCCAACATCAACCAGATGGCCATCCTCTACAATAAGGATGCCCAGTATGCCTCGGCCATCAACGTGCTGACCACCCTGTCCTGCATCGCCACCATCCCCCTGTGGGTAATGGTGTTTGAAGCGCTGGCCGGGTAAAACTATCCTCTCCTGCGCACAGCCAGCACCGCCAGGTTTTCCTTTCCCGGCAGAAGGAGGGGTGTTTCGCCGGAAGCGTCCTCCCTCAGCGTTTCCCGGGTCATGTTCCAGACGTCGATGACTTCTACGCGATACCGCTTGTCCTCCGGCAGCTTCAACGTCATTTTTCCGTAGCATTGCAGATCATTGAACCACAGATAGGCTTCCTCGCCGCAACGGGCCGTCCAGACATGCTCCCCGGCGCAATGGAACCATCTGTCCCGATCTTCCATCCTGCTCAGGCTCGTGAAAAATGCTTTCATGACGCCGTCGGCCCCGCTGATGATCCGGTTCATTTCATCCTCGCTCGCGTCGCCCAGGGCCTGCCAGCCGCCGGATACGGGTTCCAGCGGCCCCGGCAGGCTTTCCATGATCTGACGCAGGAAAGCGATGCGTTTCGGGCTTTCGCCTTTCAGCCTGCCGCCCCTGGCCCACCAGAGGATGCCGTCGTCGGAGAGAAAGGTTTCCCCATGGGTGCAGTAACCGCCGGAGGCGCAGCAGCGCCAGAAGCGTTTCACCATTTCCTGCCCCGAAATGCTGCCCCAGAAGTGGGGCAGATTGCCTTCATAGCAGCATTCGTCGATGATCACGGGCTTGCCCCAGGCTTTGATCCACCGGGGGATTTCCGTCAGGGCCTTGGTCTGGATGCAGGCATGGGTCACGTTGGGCCTTGAAAAATCCCAAAAGCGCATGCAGTTGTGGTTGGACAGCAAGTGGCGGTAGGGATCGCGGGCCGCCACGTACTCCTCGATTTCTTCCCATTCCGCCAGGGTTTTTGCGTCCATGTTCAAATCATATTCGTTGGCAAGCGACCACCAGATATAGGGTTTGGCGGCGAAGCGGCGGAGCAGGTAATCCAAATAGCGCAGGTTATCCTCCCGGGGCATTCTGGCAAAGCCCCAGCGGTCATAGGGATGGAACAGGATCAGATCCGCCTGGATCCCCATTGCGCCGATGCGGTCCAGAATGCTTTCAAAGCGCCGCCAAAAGGCGATATTCGGCCTGTCCGTATCCCAGGCGCCGTCCGGCTTTCGTTCAAAAGCGTAGCAGGGCGGCTCGTTTTTGTTGTAATCATAATCCTTGGGAAACACGCACAGACGCACCTTATTGAAGGGGGCGTTTTTCAGGGTCTCCAGGGTCTGTTCCACCAGCGCGTCCTCCTGGGAGGCCAGGGCGTACACCGTGGTGCCGAAGGGCATGAAAAGGGTCCCGTCTTCATATTCAAAATGGGTGCCCACGGCCCGGACCAGCCCGTGATGACCGTTTGCGCTTTCGCAGGTTTCCTTCCCTTCCGCTTCGATACAGCCGGAAACGCGCCAGTGCCATGTGCCTGCCTGCTCCGGCAGAAAGCGCACCGCGTACCGCCCGTCGCCGTCATAAAAGCCTTTGACGGTTTTCACGGTATCGCCGCAGGAAAACTCCGCCGTCAGGCCGATCCGGGCCCACCGGTCTGTCAGGGAAGCGCCTGAGAAAACGAGTTCAAAGGGTTCATACTGCCGCATGTTATTTCCTCCTTCATTGGTCCCGCTTCCTGTTCTTATTCGGCGCGGAAGCAGCCGGTTCCTCTTTTCGGGCATGAATGCTCAGGCGGCCCCGGATAAGCCGTTATAATCCGGGTTGACCAAATGACAGAACTTTGATATAATAACAATATGTGGGAAAACAAACGCATATCCGGAGCTGAGAGACGTGTTTCAGTTTATTCCACAAAAGCAAAAAGGGAGGAATCACCATGAACAGGAAATGGAATCGAACGGCTTGCGCAATCATCGCCCTCGTTCTTCTTTGCAGCTGTGCTCTGCCCGTTCTGGCGGAGACGGACGCAACCTTGAACGCGTTCACCAAGTATGCCAAAATGCTGCGGGGGAAAGGCGCCTCCTTTAAGTACGACGCGCCTGAGGTGTTTGAAGGGAAATCCGTTATCGCGGTATACTATGACCTGGGCGGCGCGCCCCTGGAATTGTCCACGGAAATCCTGCAGCAGGACGGGGATTACTGGATGATTCCCGAAGAGCTCCTGGCGAAAAACATCAAAGAAGCGGACTGGGCGCTGCTGGTATACGGCCTGGATGAGGAATACTATGACAACGACTGGCCGATCACCGTTTACTGCTTTGCTGTGGATGTGAAAAACGGCGTGCAGTACGCGCCTTTTGAAATCTATAGCCGCGATACCCTCATCGGGAATGACGAGCGCACCTATGAATTGAACGGAACATTGGCCGGGATGGATGAATTTATCATCTATCAGGCATGGCAAAAGCAGCATGGCGGCGAGACGGCGCAGCGCCAGGAAAGCGAATGGGAGCCTGAAAAAGAACCTGAAAAAGAGACCAAAGGGGAAAGCGAAAAAGAAAACGAGATCGATGAATACTATCAGCAGGCAATGGACTTCCTGAGAGAGGAAAAGTACTACAGCGCCCGTGAAGCCTTCCTTTCAAGCTATACGGACGGCGCTTACGAGCAGGCCCAGAAGTGCTTAAAGGCCTGGCCGGGCAACGGCGAAGTATGGCGTACCTCCAGCGGGAAGGGGGACAAGTGTGAATTCACCGTCGTGGTGAACCAGGACAGCGACCGCGCAATGCTGCTGCGGTTCTACAGAAGGGGTTATCCCATCTCCTTCGTGTTTATCGGCGGCACCGGCCAGGTGAAGATCACCCTGCCCGAAGGCCTGTATACGGTCAAGAGCGGCGAGGGCTACGATTGGTACGGCTACAAGGAAGCTTTCGGCCGCTACGGCAGCTATGAAACCATGACGTTTGACGGCAAGGAAGAAATCAAGCTGGAAGCCGGGCATGCCTACACCCTTACGATCAATACGGACCAGGTCAATCCCGACGCGGATGACGTGGGATCGGAATACGAGAGCTGGGAAGGTTTCTGCGAATGATCCGGAAATGGCATGCCGTTTTCCGATAGAACGCATGGGCTGAAAACAGCCTGATGAACATAAAAAGCCCCCTGCCGCAGAAGAGACGCTGCGGCAGGGGATTTAATCTTCCGCCTGGCCCAGCGCGAAGTAATCCGGCAAAAGCAGAAAGTTTTGCCCTTCGCTGCCCGGCAAGCGTATAAAATGGCTTTCCGGCCCGGCGTCCTGCCATGCCTTGAAGGCCTGGGATTCCCCGTCTGTCCGGCGGATATTCACCGAGGAACGGGGCTCCTCAAAGTAGCTGAACAGCACATCCTCATGCAGGGCGATGGACATATACCTGTCGCCCTTCAGCAGTCCCTCTTGCACGATGGCAAAATGATGGTAAACATATTCAAACATGTTTTCCGGCTTCAGATACGCGATGCGCCCCCGGCGGCGCAGGGGCGGCGGGTCCCGCCGCCAGTCTTCCGCGCCCCGCGGCTCACAGTGCCAGTAGATATGATACATCCTTGCCCAGTGATCCAGGCGGTCTTTCTGAGGCCAGGGGGAGAGCAGGGGATCGCATGGAGCCATAAATGCTTCCGGCGGGAAGATGTCTCCCAATGGCTCATAGTACAGAAAAAGCTGCGGGCCGTAATAAAACAGCGCCGCGGTCATCATTTTTCCTTTGTTGATGAAGTCCTGCGCCTGCTGCACGCAGGCCTGCAGCGCCGATGCGTCCATATCGCCGCGCAGCTGCGCGCGGTAATGGCAGCGGTAAACGGGCGTGGGTTCCTTCATTTGGCTTCTCCTTTTGCTCCGCTGTTTCAGAATCCCTCTGACAGGTATTATAGCAGAAAAAGCGCAGGGCAGCAATGCGCCGGAGCTTGTGCGGCTGCCATTTTTCCCATATAACAGATGATGAAAAACACAAACCATGGAGGTGCGGGTATGAAAACGGCTATCCCTTATTACAAAGCTGAATCCATCGCTGAAAAAAGCTGGATGATTAAAAACGGGTTTGTGGACCATTCCTATGCCCTGTGCTATCTTGTGGAAGGCAGGGATTACGCGCTCCTGATTGATTCCATCCTGGGAATGGGGAATCTGAAAGCGTTTTGCGAGACCCTGACGGAGAAGCCCGTTCTGCTGGTCAATACCCATGCGCATTCGGATCATTTCGGCGGCAATTTCTTTTTCGACAGCTGTTATATCCATCATCGGGACATCCGTTTCTTCCAGGACTGCATCGGCGTGAAAAAACAGCGGGTGGCGGACATGGCGAAAGAAATGGCGCTGAAAGCGTATCAGGATCAGATTGAACCGGATGAGAATTTTACGGACTGGAAGCCAATGAAGGTCTATCCCATCTATGACGGCGATGTGTTTGATCTGGGCGGCCGGAGGATCGAAGTGGTGGAGGTTGGCGGGCATACGGAAGGCTCGGTGGTCCTCATTGATCCGGCCGCCAGGATCGCCTATTCCGGGGATGCCTGCAACGGCAATACCCTGCTGGAGTTTGAGAACTCCCTTTCGATCGTCTCCTATATGAAGGCGCTTCTCCGGCTGAAGGAGCATCAAAGCAAGTTTGACAAAATGTACGGCGGGCATGAAATCTTTGATTCGTCCATCGTGGATGAAGCCATCGAAACCGTGGGCCGGGTGATCGCGGGAACCGACGACCGCGTTGAAAGGACCGGTATAATGGGTTATCCGGTGTATTATGCCGCGGAAAAGGTGAAGGACGGCTATGAGCGCGCGGACGGAAAGCGGTTCAATATGAGCTATCTTCCCGATAAAATCCTGAAGCCGGAAAACCAAGGGCAAATCATTACGCTGAGGCAGCGGGAAAACCCGCCGGGGCAATAAGCGCATCGTATGCCCGGCAGGGAGGGGAACGATAATGAGCAGCAGGATCACCAGAGACGAGCACGGAAGATACCGTTGGAGCGGCACCGTAGACCGGGGCTACGAGGATAAGGCATGCAAAATCGTTCTTGGCGTATGCGGCGGGATCTGCGCGTTTTGGATGGCCGTGGGCCTCTTCCTGGGCGGGGAAATGCTGGTCCCGGTCTTCTCGTCCACCGCTGCCGCAATGGCGATTGCCGCAGGCGTTTGCTGGCTTTTCAAACGGAACGCGGGAAAAAGGAAACAGAGCTACATCATGACCGAAGACAGCGTCCAATTGTACCAGCGAAGGTATTATGCGCCGTTCACATTCCGCGGCATAAAAAGGGCCGTGGTATATGAGTCCAGGGATATGATCGAGCTGTTTCAGGCTGTGGGCTCCGCTCCGGTATTCACATCGCATGAGGACTTTCCTTTTGTGAAGGACTTCATTTTGCAGCGGCTGCCTGATACTGCCCGGGTAGAGTATTGGTAAATCCCCTACGTCCATTGGGACAGCATTTCCCGCATCCAGGCGTATACGTCCATATCATAAACCCGGCGCAGGTTTTCCGGGGTCATGACGCTGCCGATTTCTCCCTGGGATACGCATTTTCCGCGATGCATCAGCACCGCGTGGGTGCCGTAGCGCCGGGCCAGGCTCAGGTCATGCACCACGGACAGCACGGCGCGGCCGGGCTCTCTGAGCCATTCCAGAATCAATGAAAAAATGCGCTGCTGATACTTGAGATCCAGATGGTTGGCCGGTTCATCCAGGATCAGCACCTGCGGGTTCTGGGCGAACACCTGCGCCAAAAACACCCGCTGGGTTTCGCCGCCGGAGAGGGTGAGCATGCTGGCGTGGCGCAGTTCATCCAGCCCGGTCAGCCGGAGGGCCTGCTCAACCCGCGCTTTTTCTTCTCCGTCCCTGCCGGCAAGAAAGCCCGCTTGATAAGCGTAACGCCCCAGGCACACGACTTCCTCCACCGTGTAGGCGTAGCCCACGGTATTTTTTTGCGATAATACGCCGATCCGCTGCGCCCGCTGGGCGGGTTTGAGGGTGCGGATATCCCGGCCCGCCCATTCGATGGACCCGGTATAAGGCACGCCCTGGGCGATGGCTTCGATGAGGGTGGATTTCCCCGCCCCGTTGGGGCCTGCCAGCATCAGCCATTGACCTTCCCGCAGATGAAAGGTCAGATCGTCCACCGCGGCAAAACTGCCGTAGCGCACGGTGATATGGTTTCCCGACAGCATCCCCTTCACCTGCCCTTCCTGGTGCGGTAGAAAATCATCACAAAAGCCACGGCGCCCACCATGGAGGTCACCACGCCGATGGACAGCTCAATGGGGCTGAGGAGCGTGCGGGCCGTCAGATCGGCCAGCAGCAGGAAGATGGCCCCGGAAAAGAGGGAGGCGGGCAGCAGCCGCCTGTGGTTGGGCCCCACCAGCATCCGGGCGATGTGGGGCATCACCAGGCCCACAAAGCTCACCGTGCCGGAAATGGACACACATACACCGATGAGCATGGACACCGCGACCAGAATGACAAGCTTCACCCGTTTCACATTCACGCCGATGTGCCGGGCGTTGTCCTCGCCGATGGCGAAGGCGTTCAGCTCCGGGCTCAGGCGAAGGATCACCCCGCCGCACACGGTCAGCGCGACGCACAGCAGCTTCGCCTGGTCGTAATTGACGCCGGAAAAGGAGCCCAGGGTCCAGAAATTCAGGGAACGGGTGTGGTCGCTGGCGAAGGTGATGATCAGGGAAATGACGGACGAAATGAACATGGTGAAGATGACGCCGATGAGGATGATGCTGCTGGTGGCTAAAGAACGATCCAATGCGTAGGCCAGGGAGAGGATCAGCAAAAGCGAACCGAAGGCGAACACCATGGACGTGACCATGATGCCCCCATAGCCGGAACCGGGCAGGGAAAAGCCCGTGGCCATGGCGATCACCGCGCCCAGCGCCGCGCCGGAGGATACACCCATGGTGGAGCCGTCTGCCAGGGGATTGCGCAAAAGGCCCTGCATCGCCGCCCCGCACAGGGACAGCGCCGCCCCCGAAAGCGCAACGCAAAGCACGCGCGGGAGCCGCACGTTCAATATGATATTTTTGGCGGTGTTGTGCGGGACGGGTTTTCCCCGCAGCGCGTTCCATACGGCGGTGACGGTATCCGAAAACGAAATACGCACGCTGCCCACACATACGCATAAGATCATCGCAAGCAGCAGTGTGACCGCCAACAGCGCGTAAGTCAGCGGCGTAAACTTTTCCCTTTTCATTGCTCGGGCATTTTTCATGGCGTCCTCAAATTGAAAGCATGAAGGTCGTTCGTCCCCTGTATGGTTTTCTTGGAAAGGGGTATGGGGGAAACCGTTCTTTGACCTTCAAAGAACAGTTTCCCCCAGAAAAATGAAAAGTGCTTACGCGGCGGGGACTTCCTCTTCCGCGATGCCGTTGATGAAGTTGTACAGTTCAATGGCGGCGTCCTTCAGCCTCGGGCCGGGACGGGAAAGGGTGTTGGAATCGGAAGCGTTGAATACCTGGCCGTCCTTCACGGCCTTCATATCCTGCCAGCCTTCGCGGCCCAGGATTTCTTCCACCGGGGTGGGGCCTTCGCCGTAGTACATGGTGATGGTCACGATATAATCGGGATCCCGGGCAATGACCTGCTCTTCACTGATGGAGGCCCAGTCGCTCACGTCGGCAAAGGCATTGGTCAGGCCGCAGATGCCCGCCAGCTCGTCCATGAAGGTGCCCTTGCCGGCAGTCCACAGGCCCCACTGCAGGGGAGACACCTCAAAGTAAACGGTCTTGCCCGCATCGGCGGATTTCGCTTTGATGTCTTCAAAGGTGGCCTGCATATCGGCGATGACGGCTTCGGCGTTCTCGTCCTTGCCCATCAGATGGCCGATCATGCGGATGGCGTAGTATACGCCTTCAATATCTGTGGCTTTGCTGACTGCGACCTGGACGCCGTTCTGCTCCAGCTGCCGCACCTGCTCCTCGCTCTGGCCCATGTCGTTCATCAGCACCACTTGGGGGTTCAGCGCCAAAATTTCTTCAATGTTGGTTTCAGCGCCGGACTGCACCAGGGGCAGGCTCAGGATGGAGGCGGGATAATCGCAGTATTGGCCGATCCCTACCAGCGCGTCCTCGCAGCCTATGGCGCAGAGGATCTCGCAGTCCGAAGGCTGCATGGCCACGATGCGGGTGGCGGGTTCGGCCAGGGTGATTTCCCGGCCGTGCATATCCGTCACGGTGATGGCGGTATCTTCGGCCAGGGCGGGCAGGCAGCTGAGCAGCATCAGCGCCGCCAGGAACAGGGCAACCGGTTTCTTGGACATATTCTGTCCCTCCTCTTTTTTGATCAAATGAATCAGCGAGAGGGGATTTTTTCAAAGTCACAGTTCAGGCAAGGTACTGAACAATAACTTTTCAAGAAAAAAGCGTCCCTCCCTGAGGAACACTAACCGGACCTGCGGCATGGTCGCAGGCCCAATAGCATATCCCACCCCCAGGGGATCGATTGATTCACGGTGTAAACAAGTCTCCCGGCTTGGCCTCATCCTACTTGCGCACCTTCCCGCTTTCGCAGTGGCTTCCTTCGCGCGTTCGTCCGCTTCACGGTTACTGGGATAGCCCGGAACTTTCATCCGTGTTCCTATGACGCGCCCCTTCCGGGCCGCGCCGCGCATCGCTGCGCAGATACACCGGCTATTCATTTGTCGTCATTATTATAGCCCCTTCGTCCCACTGCGTCAATTGATTTTTGCGGCTTGCGTATCTCTGGGCGCCGTTTCCGCTCCCCGGTATGATTGCCGGAGGCCGCGCGGAAAGTCCGGCAAAACCGGTTACCTGATCAGCGGCAGCTCCGGCTGGCAGGGCCAGGAGGACGGGGTCGTGCTGTCAACGCCGTTATAGCATTCGGGGAATAAGCCCGCCCAGGACATGTTTTCATTTCCCGCCATCAGATGGCTGGCGTCCCCCAGGCCCACGCATCGGAATTCCACTTCTCCCTTGATCCGCTCCTGGGTCACCACCGTCGTCACGGAGCTGGTCACGCACAGGAACCCCTGCCACAGCGGAAGAGGCGAGACGTTGATCAAATGCGCCAGGATCGCCATGCCGATGCCGAAGTGGCAGAAGATAACAATGGTTTCATCTGTATTGCTTTGGCACTGATAGATCCCGCCCTTGCGAAGATAGCCGTGCTTCTCCAGCAAAGCGTCCGTTCCGGTTTTTGTTTCTTCCCAAATTTGGGCGACAGTCCCGCCCCGGGTCAGCGGATCGTTCAGCCAGTCGTCCCGGTCCAGCAGCCGCTTATGGCCATACCATTCCTGGGTGTGGTAATCCCAGGGGATGCGCTTGATTCCGTCCCGCACCGTAAAACCGCGAAACTCCGCGAGCCAGGGGAGCGTTTCTGCCTGTTTTCTCACAAGGCGCAGCGTGTATTCCGCGGTTTCCTGCGCCCGCCCTAACGGCGAAACGTAATAAGCGGATGCCGGGATCCCCGACAGGCGTTTTCCAAGCAGCAGGGCTTCCCGCTTTCCTTTTTCTGTAAGGGAATCATGCGTATAATCGGGTTCGGCATGCCTTACGATCAGCAATCTCATTTTTTCCACCTCGTTCTCTTCAAGTCCGCGGCCAGGCATGGCCGCTGCGGCTGACCTGCCGCCTTTCATTATAGAGGATAAACCGCGTTAGGACAAGGGCCGAACAGAAAAACCCCTGAGGAAAAGCATAGCGGCGTCCCCTGCGCCGGGATGGACCTCCAAAGGCCAGCGGCCTTTATGGAAGTACCATTTCCTTCCCTGCTCATGGCCCGGCAGGGTGAATACAGGACAGATAATACAAAAAGTTAATAATGTGCTATATATGTTGAGTGAATCCTATTGAAAAAGGCGGGGAAACGATGGAAAATAAATATAGAAAATCGTCCGGGGCTCACCGGGCGATCACATCAATTTCATCCTGTAAGGAGGAAGACCCATGAAAAAGCTGTCCGTTCTCCTGGCGCTGATGCTGGCTGTCACGATGCTGGCTTCCTGCTGCGCCCTGGCGGAAGAAAAACCCGATCCCTTCGGAAAGTACGACGAGCCCGTGACCGTCCACTTCGTCCGCAGCACGGACGATACCCTGGACGCCAACTACTTCTCCCAGCATCCCGACAAGACCATGACCGATAACCTGTGGTGCGACCTGTACCGCGACGTCCTGAACGTGATCGTGGATTACGACTGGATCGTCAAGGGCGGCGACGAGTACGACCAGAAGCTGAATATCGCGCTGGGCGTGGGCGACATTCCCGAATTCGTGAACGTCAACACCCTGCAGCTCAAGCAGCTGGCGGAAGCCGACCTGATCATGCCCCTGGAAGACATCTATGAAGCCTATGCTTCTGACTTCACCAAGGAAATCATGATGGAAACCGGCACCTCCCCCTTCGACGCCGCCACCATCAACGGCCATCTCTACGGCCTGCCCAACGTGGACAGCACCCTGATGATCGCCGACCTGCTGTGGATCCGCACCGACTGGCTCGAGAAGCTGGGCCTGCCCATTCCCACCACCATGGACGAAGTGCTGGCCACCGCCGAAGCCTTCGCCAAGGCCGACTTTGACGGCAACGGCGTGGACGACACCATCGGCATCGCCATCGCCAAGGACCTGTGGGGCCAGCTGTTCAGCCTGCGCGGCTTCTTCAACGGCTTCCAGTCCTATCCCGGCATCTGGGTGGAAGACGAGAACGGCAACCTGGTGTACGGCTCTACCCTGCCCGGCACCAAGGACGCCCTCAAAACCCTGCACGAAATGTATGAAAAGGGCCTGATCGACCCCGAATTCGGCGTGAAGGACGGCGGCAAGGTCGCCGAAGCTACCACTGCCGGCAAGTGCGGCCTGTTCTTCGGCGCGCAGTGGAACTCCATTTATCCCCTCCAGAGCTGCGTGAACCTGGATAAGGACGCCCAGTGGCGCGCTGTGTCCATCGTGCCCGCCACCGATAAGCCCCTCAAGGCCCAGACCGACGTGGGCACCCTGAGCTGGACCGTGGTGCGCAAGGACGTGGAGCATCCCGAAGCCGTGGTGAAGATGTTCAACGTGTTCATCGACAAGAACTGGGGCCCCGAAAATGAAAACGGCATCTACTACGCGCCCCTCGATTCCGAGTCCATCTGGAAGCTGAGCCCCGTGGTGCCCACCAACCCCAACAAGAACAACGGCGCTTTCCTGGACCTGGAGCAGTACCGCAAGGACGGCGACGAGAGCAAGGTCACCGGTGAAGCGTACAGCATCCTGATGAAGCTGAAGGCCTTTGAATCCGGCTCCGAAGACGGCTTCGCCCTCTGGGGCTGGGAGCGCATCTACGGCGCGGAAGGCGCTTACGGCGTGCTGATCGACTATCAGAACAAGGGCATGCTCCAGGATAACCTGTTCGTGGGCGCTCCCACCGAGACCATGACCAGCCGCATGTCCACCCTGAAAGACCTGCAGGACGAAGTGTTCATCAAGATCATCCTGGGCGAATCCGATATCGACGCCTTCGACAAGTTTGTGGAAGACTTCAACGCCCTGGGCGGCAAGGACATCACCGAAGAAGTGAACGAATGGTACGCTTCCGTCAAGTAATTTAACCGACCGAGGGAGGGGACTGGTGGCTGCCATCAGTCCCCTTTTCTCATCCGCGCCCTGTTTCTGACCGACTGACAAAAGGGGAAAACCGTATGCAAAAAACAGTTCGCGCGTCCCTGCCGCGGCATGGCTGGAAGCTCAGGAAGGAGCTGCCCTTTCATCTGATGCTGCTGCCCGGCGTGATCCTGGTGTTTATCTATATGTACGTTCCGCTGGGCGGGCTGATCATCGCGTTCCAGAAGTTCATCCCCGCCAAGGGCCTGTTCGGCAACCAGAAGTGGGTGGGATGGGACAACTTCATTTACCTGTATCATCTGCCGGGCGCCCTTTCCGCCCTGCAGAACACGGTCATCATCGCGTTCTGGAAGATCATCCTGCATCTGATCATCCCCATCACGGTGTCCATCCTGCTCAACGAGATCCGCTCCTCCGCCTTCCGGCGCACGGCGCAGACGCTGATTTACCTGCCCCACTTCCTTAGCTGGATCATCATGGGCGGCATCCTGATCGACATCCTGTCCCCTTCCGGCGGTATCGTCAATAAGCTGCTGGGGCTGTTCGGCGTGGAGCCTATCTTCTTCCTGGGCAGCAACGATTATTTCCGCTTCACGCTGATTTTTACCGACGTATGGAAGGAATTCGGCTTCAACACCATCGTGTACCTGGCGGCCATCACCAACATCGACCCCAACCAGTACGAGGCCGCCACCATCGACGGGGCCAACCGGTTCCAGCGCATCCTGTATGTGACCCTGCCCAACATGCGCATGATCATCGTGCTGATGATGGTGCTGTCCCTGGGCAACGTATTGAACGCCGGGTTTGACCAGGTGTTCAACCTGTACAGCAAGCAGGTGTACGCCACCGGCGATATCCTGGACACCTTCATTTACCGCATCGGCCTGATCGACGCCCAGTTCGGCGTGGCGACAGCCATGGGCATGTTCAAGTCCGTGGTGTCCACCCTGTTTATTTCCGTCAGCTATTACTGCGCGTACCGCTTCGCGGACTACCGCATTTTCTGAGGAGGCGGCGTTATGGTTGAGTCAAAGCATTGGGCCAGCAGGCTGTTTGTGGTGGTGAACTATATCGTCATCGGCTTTCTGGCGATCAGCTGCCTCGTTCCCCTGATCCACATTTTCGCCATTTCCCTGTCTGATTCCGCGGCGGCCACCGGCGGCCTGGTGGTGCTGTGGCCGGTGAACTTCACCCTTGAATCCTACGCTTACGTGGCGCGGCGCGCAGCGTTCTGGCATTCCATGCTGGTGTCCGTCATCCGCGTGATCGTGGGCGTGGGGCTGAACATGCTGTTCTGCATCGTGTGCGCCTACCCGCTGAGCAAGGAAAAGGACCAGTTCCGCTTCCGCACGGTGTACGCCTGGTACTTCTTCCTGACGATGCTGGTGTCCGGCGGCCTGATCCCGCTGTACATGGTCATCCGCCAGACCGGCCTGATGGGCACCTTCTGGGCGCTGGTCATTCCCGGCGCGGTGCCGGTGTACAATATCATCCTGCTGCTGAACTTCTTCAGGCAGACGCCAAGGGAGCTGGAGGAAGCGGCGATCATCGACGGCGCGGGCCAGTGGCGCATCATGTGGCAGGTGTTCGTGCCCACCTCCACCGCCGCCCTCGCCACGGTGGCGCTGCTGTCCACGGTATACCACTGGAACGAGTGGTTCAACGGCATCCTGTACATGAAGACCCCCGACCAGTATCCCCTGCAAAGCTATCTGCGCACCATCGTGATTGATATGAAGCTCACCAACATGGGGGCCAACGACTGGCAGGCCCTGGCGCTGGTGTCCGATAAGACCGTCAAGTGCGCCCAGATTTTCCTCGCTTCCCTGCCCATCCTGCTGGCCTACCCCTTCCTGCAAAGGTTTTTCGTCAAGGGCATGGTGCTGGGGTCGGTAAAGGGATAAACCATCAGCAATGCGCTCTCCATGAACGAAGGCTTCCGTCCGAGAGGATAGAAAGCCTCCGGGCGGGGCAATTTGATCCTTTTCAAAATCCCCCTTTTCGTAGTATACTAATCGCGGCAAGCACCGCGGACGATATACGGGAAAAGGGGGCTTTCTTTTGATAAAATCGACGGGACGGCGCAGCGGCGGCCTGAGCCTGAAAAAATCCGCCTTTGTTCGGCTGGTGCTCATCACCGTTGCCGCGGTGCTGGTTTTTTACGTGATTGGCCTGACGATCAACCGCACGGGCATTCAGTATGTGCGCGATGACCTGGCGCACACGCTGGAAACGCATACCAGCTACATCGCCGGCCAGATCAGCCAGGAATTTGACCAGCTGATTTTTTTCATGCTGGAAACGCTTTCGGACAAACAGCTGATGCGCTATGCCCTTTCCTACCCGATCCTGAACGATTACCAGCGCATGGACTACATCAAGACCCTGTCGGGCCTGGAATACATGATCAAGCGCTCCTCCAGCCTGCCCGAGCTGGTGCAGATCATGCTGCCGGGACAAAACCACACCATCATCACCGACCAGGCGCTGTTTACCGACCTCGACCCCGACTTGTGGGAAGCGCTGATCCAGCGGTCCGAACGCAATCATGTGGCGGTGACCGAGTGGGACGGCAAGCTGTGGCTGCTGCTGCCCCGCTATGATCAGGGAAATCCGCTGTTCCTGATCGCTATTTCCATCACGCCGGAAAACCTGACGGCGGCCATGGCGGCCTTCGGCAGCGAGCAGACGGAGGGCCTGGCGCTGATCCGGGAGGACGGCAGCGTGTTCGCGTCCTGCGGCGAGGGGTTTTCCCTGTGGGAGGCGCGTGCCGGAGGGGACGCGGGAAAGAACATCCTTTCCGCGTCGTCGCCGGTGGCCGGCACCGCATTCACGCTGACGGGCTACGGCAGGATCGACGAAACCATGGCCCCCTTTGTGCTGTACCGTTCCATGCTGTGGCTGCTCTCGCTGGTTTCGCTGATCCTGCTGGCGGCGTATCTGGTCTATTACCGCGTGTACATCATGCGGCCCATCAACGATATTTTCAACACTATGCGCCACGCCGGGCAGGACGGGCGCTACCGCATCCAAACGACCCGGGGCACGGACTATGACGACATTTATGTGCAGTTCAACGACATGGTGGAGCACATCGAAGCCCTGGCCGGGCAGGTATACGAGGAGCGCTACCGCGCCCAGAAGGCGGAGCTCAAGCAGCTGCAAATGCAGATCGACCCGCATTTCCTGTATAACTCCCTGTACCTGATTTACCGCATCGCCCAGTCCGAGGGCAGCAAGAGCATCGCGGGCCTGAGCCTGAACCTGAGCAATTACTACCGCTATATCACCAAAATGCCGGAGCAGATCGTGTGCCTCAGGGACGAGATCAGGCACGTGACCAACTACCTGGAAATCCAGCGCATGCGCTTTGAGCCCCGTATCCATATCGACATCCAGAAGCTGCCGGAGGAAATCGCGGGGGAGAGGATCCCCTCGCTCATCATCCAGCCCATCGTGGAAAACGCCTTTCAGCACGGGGTGAAGGATCGGGTGAGCGACGGGCTGGTGCGGCTTGGGTATGAGGTTTCGGAGGATGTTTTCCGCGTGATCGTGTCGGACAACAGCGGCAAGATGGACGACGAAGCGGTGCGCAGGCTTTGGGAAAAAATAAAGAACCCCGACGATTCGGACGTCAGCGCCCTGCGCAACCTGTACCGGCGGCTGCAAATCTATGAGGACAGCGGCCACGCGCTGGCCCTGCAATGCGTCGATCACGGCCTGACCGCCGTGCTGACTTTCAGAAAGAGGGAAAAACCGCATGCGGACACTGCTGATCGTGGATGATGAAGTGATGATCGCCGACGGCCTGCGCGCCATGCTGGCCGAGGCGTTTGCCGGCCGCCTGCGGGTGCTGCGGTGCTATTCCGCGGCCCAGGCCATGGAGATCGCGGGGCGGGAGGCGGTGGATATCCTGCTGACAGACATCAACATGCCCGATGCCTCCGGCCTGGAGCTGCATAAAGCCTTCACGGAGAAGCAGCCGGGCTGCCGGGTGATTTATCTGACCGGGTATTCGGATTTTGATTACGCCCGCAAAGCCCTGGACCAGCACGCCTTTGCCTACGTGCTGAAGGGGGAGGGGGACGACTTTGTGATCAGCACGGTGGAACGCGCCATGGCAGCCGATGCCGAACAGACGAAGCCCGCGCCGGAAGAAAACGGCGCGGACTGGCTGCCCAGGCTGCACGAATACATCCGCGCCCATCTGCATGAGGATCTGTCCCTGAACCGGCTGGCGGAATACTGCCATTTTCATCCGGTATACCTTTCCCGCATATATAAAGAAACCACCGGGGAAACCCTCAGTGATTTCATCAACCAGGCCCGCCAGGAGCAGGCCGAACACCTTCTGCGCAATACCCGCATGACCGTGCTGGAAATCTCCCGGTTCATGGGCTTTGCCACGGATAACTATTTCTGCCGCTGGTTTCGGAAGCGCGTGGGCGTTTCGCCCCATGCCTACCGCGCGGGCAGAACGCCCGCGCCGTGAATCCAAGAGCCCCTGTCAGGCAATAGGAGCTATGGTTCTTCCCGGTACTGCGCCGGGCCGGATTCGTAGAGATTGCCGCCGTGGGCGTCCATGAGCACGATGGCGGGGAAGTTTTCCACAGTGAAGCGGTGGATGGCTTCGGTGCCCAGGTCGGGATACGCCAGCACCTGGGTGCTTTTGATGCTGCGGGAAATCAGCGCTGCCGCGCCGCCCACAGCGCCAAGATATACAGCGCCGTATTCCTGCATGGCCGCCCGTACCGCATCGGAACGGCGGCCTTTTCCGATCATGCAGTTCAGGCCCAGCTTCAACAGCTGCGGGGTGTAGGCGTCCATGCGGTAGCTGGTGGTAGGGCCGGCGGAACCTGCGGCGTGTCCCGGCGAGGCGGGCGCGGGGCCCACATAGTAAATTGCCTGCCCCCGCACGTCCACGGGCAGTTCCCTGCCTTCCTCCAAAAGCTGGATCAGCCGCTTATGCGCCGCGTCCCGCCCGGTGAGCATGGGGCCGGTCAGGTATACGATGTCGCCCGCGCGAAGCATGCGCACGTCATCGCCGGTCAAAGGAAGCGTTAAATAGTATTCGCTCATATATGCCTCCGATCATACCAAGGTACAAGTCTGCAAAAATATTGGTTCTTCACGGAAAGTCAGGGAAAAAAAGTGAGCCTTCATTGTCATCTTGAGCGGAGTGGAGCGAGAGCGGAACGGAGTCGAAAGATCTGTAGGTTGGCTTAACGATTCGCTGACAGATCCCTCGACTATGCCTCGCCTCTGGCTCGGCTTCGCTCGGGATGACATCGTAGGGTTGTAGTTTGATGGAACATTTCCCTATCAATTCGTGAAGAGCCAAAATATTCCCCGCGGAGCTATACCGTTCCCTCCGCGTGCCGTGCGGCGTGGCAGCAGATGTTCACGGCCACGGGCATCCCGGCGATGTGGGTGGGGGCATAGCCGATGTTCACAGCCAGGCAGGTGGTTCTGCCGCCGATCCCGGCAGGGCCGATGCCCAGGCGGTTGATGGCGGAAAGACTGTCTTTTTCCAGCTTGGCGTAGCGCGGGTCGGGATTATGGGATCCCACAGGGCGGGCGGTCATGCGTTTGGCGATCAGGGCAGCCTCCTCCAGGGTGCCGCCGATGCCCACGCCGATGATCATGGGCGGGCAGGGGTTGGGCCCGGCTTTCCGGGCCGTGTCGATGATGAAGCTGCGCACACTCTCCTCCCCGTCGGCGGGCACACACATCTTTACCGCGCTCATGTTTTCGCTGCCGAAGCCCTTGGCAGTGGCCAGGAAATGCACCTTCTCTCCCGGCACGATGCGCAGGTGCAGGATGGCGGGGGTGTTGTCGCCGGTGTTTTTACGGTCAAACAGCGGATCGTCCACCACGGATTTACGCAGATACCCTTCCGTATACGCCTGGCGTACGCCATCCTGGACAGCGTCCTCAAAGCCGCCGCCGGTGAAATGCACATCCTGGCCCACATCGATGAACAGCACGGCCATGCCGGTGTCCTGGCAGATGGCCACGCGCTCGTCCCGGGCGATCTGATAGTTTTCGCAAAGCTGGCACAGCACGGATCTCCCGATGGGGGAGGGCTCGGTTTCACTGGCGGCGCGCACCGCGGCTTCCACGTCCGGCCCGATTTGATAGCTGGCGGTGAGGAACAGCTCCTTCACCTTCGCCGTGATCTGCGATACAGGGATTTCCCGCATCCGGTCTCCCTCCTTTGAATGCCAAATGATACACAGCTCGGCGCGCGCCCATGCGGAACCCGCCGAGACGGAAAGCTTTGCTTTCCTCGTTCATTATAGCATGAAACGCATGTTTGTCCAGTGATCCCGCCGTACAAAAAAGGGGCTGCTGAAAACCGTGACCAGCAGCCCCTGTCCTGTATGGGGATCAGAATTCTTCGTTGGACGTTACGCGGTCGAACAGCTTGACCACTTCCTTGTCCGGTTCCCTGCTGATCAGGGACACGGCCGCAGCGGCCACAATGCCGCACAGGAAGCCGGGCACGATCTCGTACACGCCGGTGGAGCTTAAAAACGCCAGCCATGCAATGTCCACGCCCGCGCCGACCACGATGCCCGCCACGGCGCCGCCGAAGGTGAGCCGGCGCCAGAACAGGCTGAGCAGGAGGACCGGGCCGAAGGCCGCGCCGAACACGCCCCAGGCGTTGGAGACCAGGTTCATGATGCTGCCGCTGTTGGGGTTAGAGGCGATCAGCAGGGCGGCAACGGCCACGCCCAGCACCACCAGGCGTCCGGCCCAGAGCATTTCCTTATCGCTGGCCTTGCCCTTGCGGATGACGGGCTTATACACGTCGCTTGCAAAGGCGGAGGCGCTGGACAATAGCTGGCTGTCCGCGGTGGACATGGAGGCCGCCAGGATGGCGGACAGCAGGATGCCGCTGATGACGGGCGGGAAGATCTTGCGCACCATCTGGATGAATACGGTGGAGGTGTCGCTGATTTCGCCCAGGTACATACGCCCGATCAGGCCGGAAATGACGGCAAAGCCCAGGATGAGCACCGTCCAGGTGATGCCGATGGCCGCGCTCTTTTTGATGTCCTTATCCGAGCGCACCGCCATGAAGCGGATGATGATGTGGGGCATGCCGAAGTAGCCCAGGCCCCAGCCCAGGCCGGACACGATGTCCTGCCAGTTGGAAAACAGGCTCCAGTAGGCCGGCTCAACTTGGTCCATGGTGGACACGCCCTGGCCGGACTGCACCAGCGCCAGCGCGAAAATGGGGGCGATGAGCAGCGCCGCCAGCATCAGCATGCCCTGGAAAAAGTCCGTCCAGGACACGGCGGAGAAGCCGCCCAGGAAGGTGTAGGAAATGATGATGACCGCCGCCAGGTACATGGCCACGTTGGCGTCCACGCCTACCACCGTGTTGAACAGCGTGCCGCAGGCCTTGATGCTGCTGGCCGCGTAAATGGTGTAGGCCACCAGGAAAATAATGGCGCAGATCACCTGGATGGATTTGTTTTTCGACAGGAAGCGGTTCGCCAGGTACTGCGGGATGGTGATGGAGTCATTGGCCGCGATGGAATAGCGGCGCAGGCGCGGCGCTTCCAGGATCCAGCTCAGGGCATAGCCGATGGCCAGGCCGATGGCGATCCACGTCTGGCCCATGCCCAGCGCGTAAACAGACGCGGGCAGGCCCATCAATGACCAGGCGCTCATGTCCGACGCGCCGGCGCTGAGGGCGGATACCCACGGGCCCATCTTGCGCCCGCCCAGGAAGTAATCCTTCTCGCCGCCGCTGCGCATCCGCAGGAAGAAGTATACGCCGATCCCCAGCATAAATATCAGATAAACGATAAATACCACCAGTTCAATGTTCATCCCTTCGACATCCTTTCCGGCTTATGGGGCCGTAAAATGTATATTATTCATTATAATGCCTTTTATGCAGATTACAAGGGCAAAACAAAAAATGTACATTGTTACCGGAATGTAACGAAAAAGGGCGAAACCCCACGCCGCGGGGGTTTTGCCCAAATGAGGGAGGATGAAAAGGATTATTGCTCTTTCAGATAGTTTTTATGCTCTCCCGGAAAGTCGCGTTCCAGATTTCGCCCGGCCTTTTCCCGGTAGGCCTTTTCAAATTCCTCCGGGGTGACCCCGCAGCAGAGCAGCACATCGGTCAGGTACATCCACACGTCGGCCATTTCCTCGCAGAAGTGGGCGCGAAGGGCCGCGTCCCGGGTCACCTCCAGCGCGCCGCGCTTTTTCAGGATGGCGGATACCTCGCCGATTTCCTCCACGGCGTAGAGGAGATGATGCTTGGCGGTGTCCGGGCTGTCCCCTTCCCACACGCCCGCGTATTTTTCCTGAAGGCGGAGCTGATAATCCATCAGATCACGGACGGTCAAAGCCATGGTATAAACCTCGTTTCCTTTACAGGCAGCGGCAGCACATGTTGCACGCCAGGTTGATCAAACAGATGCGCATACACCAGCGGGAGGGGTCGGCTGCGCTCATATTGAAGCCCCTGGCGCGCTGGGTGTAGCTTTGGCCCGCCGACTGGTACTGCCGCAGCAATTGCTGATACACCGGATTGCCCGGCTCCATCTGCGCGGCGCGCTGGATTTCCTCCAGGGCGGTCATGGTGTTGCCCACGCCCGCATGGGCCAGGGCGAACAGGTAATGCCAGCGGGCGTTCCGGTCGGCGGAGCCCATGCGGGACAGGGCCTGGATCGCGTCGCCGTAACGGCCCGCGTTGATGGCCTGGATGGCTACGCGCACCTCCATGCTGTCATAGTTCATTTCCTCGGGCCGCGTGCCGGCGTAGCCTGTCTGCTGGCGGAACCCGCCGCCAAAGAAATCGCTGAAATCGATCCATTCCGCGCCGCCCCATCTGCCGTAGGGGCTGTACCCGCCGCCATGGGAGGACGTGTTCTGCTGCCAGGGGTTGGCGTAGGGCTGCTGCTGTGCCCGGTACTTTTCCGGGTGCGTCAGCATATCGTAGGCTTCGTTCACCTGGTTCATTTTTTCGGTGGCCCTGGGGTCGTCGGGATGCAGGTCGGGGTGGCATTCTTTGGCCTTCTGCCGGTAGGCTTTCTTGATTTCTTCCTGGCTCGCGCCGGGGGCGACGCCCAGGATCTTGTGCGGATCAATGACCAAACTCGTCGCCTCCTTCGGTTTCCGGCGGGTCCGTTTTCTTCTTTTCGTTCATTTTGTAATTATACGTCTGCCACACCCCGGAATAAAGGATGTTCCGCATCAGGTGCGCGTCCTGGACGAGCGGCAGGCCCTCGAAGGCTTCCGCCGCCTGGCCCATGGGCTGGCGCAGGATGTCCGCCGCGCCGCCGGGGGTGAGGCGCATGCGGGACAACGGGTTGTAGCAGCCTTTCTTTTGGTCGTCGTCAAAGTCGATCGCCGCGTCCATCATATAGATGAACTTGCCCAGGAAATACCCCAGGCAGCCCATCTGACGCCGGAAGAAGTCCTCCTTCACGGCAAAGATTCCGGCCAGCATCTGCCCGGTCAGGTCAGCCGCCTGTTCAGGGGGAGCGGCTTCGTCCTTTTCCACCGCATGCAGCGCGTCAATGCTCTTTTCAATGGCTTCGCACTGCCGGGGCCAGCGTTCTCTGATCTGGGCGTAGGGGCGCTTGAGCAGCCCGGAATACACCTTGCCGGTTTTACTGCGCTCATCCATCCAGTCGTCCAGGGCTTTGTAATAGGTCAGCGCCACGGTCATGTCGGCGGCATAGCCGGTATATTCCGTGACGGTTTCCTGATGCTTTTTGACCGGATGCGGAGGGCACACGGCTTCCTTTGTTTTTTCCTCCGGCTCGTACAGGGAATTGAGCAGCAGGATCATGAACGTCATATCGTAGTTGAGCCCCATGCGCCCGGCCAGGCCGTACTTTTCATTCAGCTTCCGGCACAGGCCGCAGTACACCGCCTTGTAACGCGCTTTTTCTTCTTCCGTTAAATCGTTCATGTAAGGCCGGATCAGGCCGAACATCGCTTCTTCCTCCTTTGGCTTGGTCAGGCTTTCATCCTGAACCGGTTCTGGCACTTGGGGCAGCAGATTTCCTTTTCTCCCGCGCCCCGGGTCATGCGAAGCAGCGCCTTGCATTGCGGGCATTTGAAGTACTTGTACTGCTTGCGCAGCTTGAACCGCAGCGCGAACTGGCGGATTTTCGTGCCGATGGGCGTCCACCAGGAAAGGAACTTCTGGTTTTCCGCCGCCCGCTTGGGGCTGCGTTTGCTGAAGATGCGGAACAGCGCCCAGCCGTACAGGGCGATGCTCAGGAATAAGATCACGTTCAGCCCCGTGATGGAACCCACCAGCTGCAGCAGCAGGCTCCCGATCAGGATGGCCATGGACAATTGGTCAAAGCCGTTCCGCGTGCTCATGAACGCCATGAACCGCCGGCTGAGAATTTTAAAGAATGACATGATGTTCCCCTCCGCAGCTTTTTATTCGAAACAGGGCATAACGGCCCAACCCATATTATAAACGGAAACAGCCTTTGTTTCAAATCTTTTTTTTGTCAACATGCGGCAGAAATATGGCAGAAAGTTACGATTTAGGTATTCCTGGGGGAAACCTTCTTTAGGGCCGAAGCGCCCGGAAAACAGACCGGTGGACTGTTTTCCGCGCAGGCCGGGCGGCAGCCCCGGAAAGCAAAGAATGGTTTCCCCCAGATATGTGATTGGGAACGGCAGAAAAAACGGCGCGGGGATTGCTCCGCGCTTGACGCTGGAAGAAGAGGCGCATATAATGATGATGATTTCCTGAACCGGAGGATGATGGGATGGACCAGCTTGAGCGGGAAGCGCTGCTGATCGGCTGGGAAGGCGTGGAAAAGCTGCGCTCGGCACGGGTGGCGCTGTTTGGCGTCGGCGGGGTGGGCGGATATGTGGCGGAAGCCCTCATCCGCTGCGGCGTGGGCAGCCTGGATTTTTACGACGATGACCGGGTAGCCCTGTCCAACCTGAACCGGCAGGTCATCGCCCTGCGGAGCACCGTGGGCCGGGACAAGGCGGACGTGATGGCGGAGCGCCTGCGGGACATCAATCCCGACGCGAAAATCACCGGCCACAAACTGTTTTACCTGCCGCAGGAAGCGGACCGGGTGGATTTTTCTTCATTTGATTATATCGCCGACGCGGTGGACACCGTAGCGGCTAAGCTGGACATAGCGGAGCGGGCGTACCGGCTGGGCGTTCCCGTCATCAGCGCCATGGGCGCGGGCAACCGGCTTGACCCTACGCAGTTCAAGGTGGGGGATATTTATGAAACCGAAAACTGCCCCCTGGCCCGGGTGATGCGGAGGGAGCTGCGCAAAAGGGGCGTCCCTTCCCTGAAGGTAGTCTATTCCGCCGAACCCGCCATCCGCCCGAAAGGCGATTTATCCGAACCAGGCGCCCGCCGCGCCGTGCCCGGCAGCGTCGCGTTTGTGCCGCCGGTGATGGGGCTGATCATGGCGTCGGTGATGATCCGCGATCTTCTTTCCGCCTCTTGACACACGCTGTTTGCCCGTGTTACCATGCAATGGAGAAACGGAGGGAACACCATGCAAAAGCAGCCGGGGCTTCCGCGCCGGGAATCGCCCGTTTCGCTGGCGCTGTTCGATTTTGACGGCACGCTGATCCCGGGGGACAGCGTGGCGTATTATCTGCGTTTCGCCCGCAAACAAAGGGCGGTGAACGCCGGCGAGTTTCTGCGCGCGCTGTGGGCTGCGGCAAAATACGGCATGAAGCGCATGAGCGACGCGGATTCCAAAAGCGCCGCCCTGGCGTTCAGGAAGCGGCATGATTCCAAAGCGCTGGAAGAATTGGACAGGACGTTTGTTCAACATGTCCTGCTGCCCAAGGTGTATGCCGACGGGAAAAAACGCATGGAAGAGCTTCGGCGGGAGGGGAAGATCCTGGCGCTGGTAAGCGCGTCCACAGAGAATTATATGCGGTTCGTGGCGGAAGCCCTGGGCTTTGACGTCCTGCTGGCGACGCCCATCGAGCCTGACGGTACGGTCAAACGAAACTGCAAGGGGGAGGCAAAGGCGCGGCGCGTGGAAGCATGGCTTGCGGAAAACGGCCTGACCGCGGATTTCGCTTCCTCCTGGGCCTTCGGCGACAGCAAAAGCGACCTGCCCATGCTGCGGCTCTGCGGCCATCCCGTGCAGGTAAACCCCAGGAAAGCGCTGCGGGAAATGGCGCCTGAAATGGAAACCGTCATTTGGAAACAGTAGGGGCGGATATTTCCGCGGCTCCCCCTTGAATAAGAAAGCTGGGAACATTTTTGACTGCTTTATACGGTGTGATGAACACGCTTTTGCCCTTTGAATGCTTTGAGCTGGACTTCATGAAGCGGGGCCTTTTAGCCATCCTGCTGCTGACTCCGCTGCTGGCCCTGATGGGCACCATGGCGGTGAACCGGCGCATGGCGTTCTTTTCCGACGCCCTGGGCCACAGCGCCCTGGCGGGGGTGGGCATCGGGATGCTGCTGGGCATTCAGAACCAATTGATCAGCATGATCATTTTCGGCGTGGTGTGGGCTGTGATGATTTCCCGTATCAACCGCACCGGCGGCGCGTCGGCGGATACCATCATCAGCGTGTTTTCCTCCACGGGCATCGCGGCGGGGCTGTTGATCCTGTCCCGAAACGGCAGCTTCGCCAAGTATTCCTCCCTGCTGGCAGGGGACATCGTGTCCGTGCCGGAGGGGGATTTGCTGTGGCTGCTGCTGGCGCTGCCGCTGGGAATAGCGGCCTGGGCGCTGCTGTATAACCGCCTGCTGCTCACCGCCGTGAATCCCGCCCTGGCCCAAAGCCGGGGCGTGAACACCAAGTGGGTGGAGTACGCGTTCGTGTCGCTGGTGGCGGTGGTGGTGATGCTGTCCATCCGCTGGGTGGGCGTGCTGCTCATCAACGCCCTGCTGATCCTGCCTGCCGCCGCCGCCCGGAATGTCTCCCGCACCGCCGCCCAGCACGCCCTGTTCAGCATACTGATCGGCCTTTTCTGCGGGATCGCCGGGCTGGTGGCGTCCTATTACCTGGAAAATACCGGCGCAGGCGCGGCCATTGTGCTCTGTGCCGCCGCGTGCTACGCCATTACATTGCCGCTCCGGGCGAAAGCAAGATAAAACAATACGCGGAAATCCTGCAGGCAGGGTTTCCGCGCATTTTCCTATTCCATGTTTTGAATCAGTTGATGCAATAACTGATACAGTTGGAAGGCTTCGTCGTGGGCCAGGGGAATGCACCCGCCCACCTGGAAAGGAATGTCCTTCACCTGCTGGCGAAGCTCCCAGCCCTGGGGTGTGACGGTGACCGTCACCACCCGCTCGTCCTGCCGGGAACGGCTGCGGGAGATGAAGCCGCAGTCCTCCATTTTTTTGAGCAGCGGGGTGATGGTGCCGTTGTCCAGGTACAGCCTGCGGCACAGGTCGCCCACTGTGGCGCTGCCGCTTTCCCACAGGGCCAGCAGCACGATGTACTGGGTGTAGGTAATGCCCAGGGGTTTCAGATACGGCGTGTAATGGTTCACCACCTTCCGCGCCGCGGCATACAAAGGAAAACAAAGCTGGCTGTCCAGATGCAGCTGGGGGATATCGTCCCGGGGGATCTGTTCAATATCGGTCATGGTCGTCACCTGCCCATCAAAGTGAAAAAAACTGTAACGATGAGATCAATTGGAATCTATACGCTGAACAGTTCATGTTCCAGCACGTCCGCGTAATTCTGTACAACCGGCCCCAGCTCTTTCATCCCCAGCTTAATATCCTCCCTGCCTTTGAAGGATAACGGATGTTGCCGGATTTCGATTGTTTTTCTCAGCGGCGTGTCATCCGGAAAAAGGTGTTCCTCCAGTGCCCAGATTCCTGCCTGTGTTTTGGAGATGACATCATAATGTCTCAGGGTATAGATACACCGGGCGATATCCAGCAGCCATCCGCAAGAATAAAGGCTTTCATCTGTTTGACAAGCATACTTTCGGATCGTGTCATAATGCCTGCGTACGGCTGATGCCAGTTCTTCTTTGCCAGGCGCGGGAAGAATCCATGGTTTGCCGCCGTATACGGGTATTCCATATTTTGACAGCTCAAACAGAGAAAAAGGATCCGGTATATAGCGGTCGGTGATCCGTTGCCCGCTCGTTCCCCAATAAACCAGTCTTTGAAAGGACTGGCTGCGGTATTCGTCCAAGCTGGCAATGACGCCTTCAAAAGAACGGTAATACAAGTTGCGGGGCTCTGTTTTGAGCATGTCCTGCCTGAGCGTCAGCAATCTTTCTGCCTGGTTTTCAGAGATTGGACCATGAATCAGCGCAACAAAATCAATATCACTCCAACCCAGCCGAAAATCATCCAACGCGACACTTCCGTAAAGCCAGGCACCGTAAACACAGCCGTTCATCGTTGAGACGATTTCATTCATTATCCTTGTAATCGCATGAAACATACTCCACCGCCATATCCCGTTTTGCCGGGCAGAACCGCCATAAACCAATGGCGCAATTCAGCACCGGGCCGGTGATAATTGCGCCATTTGGTTTACACGGTGAATTACAGGTTGCCCTGAATCCAGGCGGTGATCATGGGTTCGGGCTTGAAGCCGACGGACTGGTCCACGAACTGGCCGTTCTTCATCATCACCAGGCAGGGCACGGAACTGACCTTGTACGCCATGGCCAGCTCGGGAGAATCGTCCACGTCCACGTTGTAGAAGTCCACCTTGCCCGCCAGCTTCTCGCTGACGCTTTCCACCACGGGGGCCAGCATCCGGCAGGGGCCGCACCAGGTCGCGGAGAAATCCACCACCGCCACGGCGCTCTTCTTTGCTTCGTTTTCAAACTGTTCCGCGTTGATCTTCTTAACCATTTTCTTTTTCTCCTTTTTTATTTTTTCCGGGGGAACCCGCTCTTTGGTGGCCAAAGAGCGGGTTCCCCCAGCATCACTTCCGTTCCTTCTGATCCAGAAATGCCACAGCGCTGAGGGCGGCCACGTTGCCCTCGCCCGCGGCCTTGATGTATTGGTAAGGCGTGCCGGTGATATCCCCGCAGGCGAACACGCCGGGGATGCTTGCGGCCATTTTGCGGTCCACCCGCACATGGCTGCCGTCCGTTTCCAGGCCGGGCACCAGCTGGCTCGGCGCGACAGCTTCCCGCAGCACGAACACCCCGTCCACAGTATACCCGTTTTCCGCGGTTTTGACAACCCGGGCGCCGTCCTGATTTTCAATCCCGGCCACCTTCTCCCGGATGACCTTCACGGCCTCGGGGAGATGGGTCTCCTCCTTGTACACGGGGAAATACAGCACTTCGCTGCATACCTCGGAAAGGAACGCAGCTTCCGCTTCTTCCCTCGGTCTGTAGCCGATCACGGCGGCGCGCTTGCCCCGGTACAGCGGCGCGTCGCAGGTGGCGCAGTAGCTGACGCCCCGGCCCAGCAGTTCTTCTTCCCCCGGCAGGGGCTTTGCCTGCACCACGCCGGTGGCCAGGATCACGCTGGAGGCTTCCAGCATGTCTTCCCCCGCCTGGAGCGCGAAGAAATCGCCCATGGCGTATACGGCGCTCACCCGTTTTTCGGTGATCTGAATGCCCATTTGGCTGATATGCCGCTGGAACGCCGCGGCCAGGTCTTCTCCCTTTACCGCGGGGAAGCCCAGGTAATTCTGGATCTCATGGGCTTTGGCCAGCTTTTCGCACAAATTCCTGCTGCCCAGCAAAAGCACGCGCTTATTCCGGATCGTGGCTGTGACGGCTGCCGACAGCCCCGCCGGGCCGGTGCCGATGATGGCGATGTCATAACGCAT
Source organism: Clostridia bacterium (assembly GCA_017550745.1). Lineage (GTDB taxonomy): Bacteria > Bacillota > Clostridia > Christensenellales > Aristaeellaceae > RUG563. Next base: position 28,604 of record JAFZOG010000072.1, read on the forward strand.
TTCTTAACCTCCTAATCAGCGGGTTGGGAAAGCACAGGGTACGGCATGCAGATGACAGGAGCCGGCGACAGAACCATTTGGCGGCAAAATGATCTGTAGGCCGCTTACTCAAAGCAGCTTTTCAACCAACGCCGCCACGTCTTTCATGCTGGCGGTGGGCTCGAAGCGGGCGACAACGCTGCCCTGGCGGTCAATGACGAACTTGGTGAAGTTCCATTTGATGTCGGGGTTGTTTTTGTAGTCCTTATCGATCTTTTTGAGCATCGTGCCCATGGCGAGCGCCATGGGGCCGTGGCCGAAGCCTTCAAAGCCCTTTTGGCTCTTGAGGTACTGGAACAGCGGCAGGGCGTTTTCGCCGTTCACGTCGCTCTTTTTCATCTGGGGAAACTGGGTGTTGTATTTCAGGGCGCAGAATTCATGGATCTCGTCGTCGGTGCCGGGGGTTTGCCCGGCGAACTGGTTGCAGGGCACGTCCACGATCTCCAGGCCCTTTTCGTGGAACTTCTCATACATGTCCTCCAGATCCTTGTAATGGGGCGTGAAGCCGCAGCCCGTGGCGGTGTTCACCACCAGCACCACCTTGCCTTCAAAGTTCTTCATGGAAACATCTTCACCCTTCGGGGCGGGTACACTGTAATCGTAAAAACTCATGATGCCATTCTCCTTTATGATGTACTGTTTGAGGCTGATCAATAACTTTAATCAAATATAATTTTATCACATTTTTTTGTTTTGTCAATCCCTGTTTTTGGATTTTCTGGAAAGAAATTTACAGGTTCATTCCTGCCGGCCCGAAATGGATAAATCGCCAGAATGAACACAACAGATATAACAGAAATAAAATGAATTTGTTATACTCTTTTTTCAAAATCTGTTATGATATCCTCGTCACCGGGAAGGATACCCGGTGAGGAATAGGAGGAAAAAAACCATGTTGTATTCCATGATGAACCAGTACATGAGCAATCTTTCCAGTGTTCTGGCCGAGGATGTGAACGCGCCGGAGCTGCGCAATCCCATCACCGGCGGGATGCGGAAGGATGGCTGGCTGCAGCGCCTGCTTCAAAAAGCCGGGCTGTAACGGCGAACGCAGTCAAAGAAAAAACACAAAATGAATAAAACAGAAAACACATGGAAATGATAGCGATGGCCCGCAAATAGTTTAAAATGTATTTGTCACTGAAACACGGACCGGAATAAAGGAGGATTTTACATGATGAATAATGATATGCAGCATTTGTCTTATATGCTGGCGGAGGACGTGAACGCTCCCGAGCTGCGTAACCCCCTGAACAGCGGCATGCGCCGGGAAAGCTGGCTTCGCCGCCTGTTGAAAAAAGTCCTGTAACAAAGACGCCGCGCGCCGGAAAAAGGCGCGCGGTAATTTTTTACGCTTTCTCGGAGCTGCTCCCCCAATGCTTTTGATAGTGCGCCTTTCGGTATTCGGTAGGCGTATGCCCGGTGTATTTGCGAAAGAGCAGGGAAAAGTGGCTGTCGGAGGAAAAGCAGAGGTATTCGGCGATGTCCAGGCAGGAAAAATCCGTGTATTCCAGCAGGGTTTTCGCGGTCTCGATCCGCTTCCTGCGTATGTATTCGGACACGGCGACGCCGGTTTCCTTCATGAACAGCACGGATACATAAGAGGCGGAGAGGCCCACCTCCCCGGCCAGGCTTTTCACTGTCACCGGCTGCTGCAAATGGCTGTCAATATAATCCATGCAGCGGCGCACCTGCCGGGAATAAACGCTCTGCCGCCCGATGGACCGCATCCGCTGGGTATAATCCCGGAACATGGCGTCGTGCAGGTCAAAGATTTCCTGCACGGTCTTGCATTTGTCCATCTGCCGGATGTACACGTCGCTCAGGTTGAACGCGGTTTCCGCGGGCATGCCGCCCTCAATGCAGAACCGGCAGGCCATCGTGATGGAGGCGACAAACAAATATTGGTAATTCCTGACCGGGTCGTCGGAAATGGAGCCGGTGGTGGGCCCTTCAAACATCTTTTTGCCCACGGAAATCGCTTTCATGCTCCCCTGGCGGATGTATTCGTACTGGCGAAGGTCTTCTTCATACGTATGGTGCTGAAAATTCGTTTCCCGGTTGTCAAAGGCCAGCTTCTCCAGCGCCTCCGCGATCTTGCGGTTGACCGCCATGGACAGTTTTCCCTCCTTGTGTAAGTACCTGTATGAAATGGCACTTTAAGTCAGTAACGAAACGACGAGGCGAGGGCCTCTGCGGCCCTCGTGCACCTGCACCAAAGGACTTCGTCCTCTGGACTCCGACAGCGGAAACATCCTGTCAGGACGAATTGGCTTTGTTTCCGCAGAAACTTGAGAGAAACAGGCAGACTTTCGACGTGATGCTTCTGGCCCGGCGGCTGAAAGCCGCCTGACCGGACGCAAAGCGTCCGGTGAAAGCCAGGGAATAATCCCCAGGGGAAAGCTCGCTTTCCCCTGGGGATTATCCCGGCTTTCTTGGGCCAGAAGCCGCTAACTTCCGTATCCCTGAATCAACTGGCGAAGATAGCTGGTTCTACCCAACGAAGTGTTTCGCCTATTGGGATGCAAGGGATGAAATCCCTTGCCGCAGGTCTGGGCGCGCGCAGCGCCCAGCGTAACCCCTTACTAACTTAAAGTGCCCTTTTCAGCAGCCTAATCATCCCATATTCATCGCCTGCAGTTTTTCCGCCTGTTCCTTCATGGTGAGGGCGTCGATGATCTCGTCCAGGTCGCCGTCCAGGATGGCGTCGATTTTGTAGAGAGTCAGGTCGGCGCGGTGGTCGGTGACGCGGCCCTGGGGAAAATTGTAGGTGCGGATGCGCTCGTTGCGCTCGCCGCTGCCCACCTGGGACTTGCGGTTTTGGGCGTAGGCCGCGTCTTTCTCGGCGCGGTAGAGGTCATACAGCCGGGAGGCCAGCACCTTCATGGCTTTTTCCTTGTTTTTGAGCTGGCTCTTTTCGTCCTGGCAGGTGACCACCAGCCCCGTGGGCAAATGCGTGATGCGCACGGCGGAGTCTGTGCGGTTGATGTACTGGCCGCCGTGGCCGGAGGCGCGGTAGGTGTCGATGCGGATGTCCTCCTGCCTGATCTCCACCTCCACATCCTCGGCCTCGGGCAGGACGGCCACGGTGGCGGTCGAGGTGTGGATGCGCCCCCCCGCTTCAGTGACCGGTACGCGCTGGATGCGGTGCACGCCGGATTCAAACTTCATCCGGGAAAAAGCGCCGACGCCGTTCAGGGTGAACACCGCTTCCTTGATGCCCTTGAGCTCCGTGGTGGAAATATCCACCGGCTCAAACTGGAACCCCTTCCGCTCGGCATAACGCTGGTACATGCGCAGCAGCAGCGCGGCAAACAGCGCCGCCTCGTCGCCGCCCGCGCCGGGACGGATCTCCATCACCACGGAACGGTCGTCGTTGGGGTCGTGGGGAAGGAGGAACAGGCGCAGCTTGTTTCGCTCCTCCTCTTCGCGGGGAAGCAGCGCTTTCAGCTCTTCCTCCGCCATTTCCGCAAGATCCCGGTCGTTCTGCATTTCCCTGGCCTGGTCGATTTCCGCCTGCAATTGCCGGTATTGCCGCCAGGCGGCTACGGCAGGCTCCAGCCGGCGCATTTCCTTCAGCATGGCCTGCCATTTGGGCACGTCGGCAATGATCTCCGGCTGGGCGGTGGCGACGGTCAATTCTTCCAGCCGCCCTTCCATGGCCTCAAACTGCGCTTCCATCTGCTGGCCCCCCTCTATCAAGGAATGCCTTCCCATATGGAGAAGGCATACTGTGTTGCTCCAGTATCGGTTTACTGTTTCTCCAAGTGGTTTGCCAGCATGTGGCACAGCATAAAAACCGCCGCGGTCTCCTCGTCCTGCCACAGGCGCATGGTGTGTATTTCCGGGCAAACGATCAGAAAACCGTATTCCGGGTGGTGATGGGCTACCTGCATAATGAGCGTGGATTCCATGCCAAGGTTTTTCAGCGTTTCACACAGATCGTGCTGATGCTGGTACATATCGCTGAAGTTGGTGGCCGCATACATCCCTTTTTCCATCAGCATGCCCACGTTGGAAAAAGTCCCCAGCGCGGTGCCCGTCTGCACATCCGTCAGCCTGTCGTTTCCGTCAAGCCACAGCAGCCTGTGCATCCGCAGGTTTTCCTGCACCGGCAGGAATGCCCAGGAAAGCTTTTCCAGCACTGTGCCTTCCCCGGAGAACGCCGCTTCCATCTGGCGGAAGGTGTCATAAAGGCTGCGTTTGGCCAGGGAAGGGATTTCCAGGTGGGCATGCTTGGATTCCACATAGATGATGTAGCAGTTGCGGCCCTTTGATTTGCCCCGGTAAAGCGCTTTGTCGATCATGGAAAACAGGGTGTCATAGTCCCGGGCGTTGTCGGGGAAGCAGGCGCTGCCGACGGTGGCAGTGACGAATAATTCAGTGCCGCTGATCGCCAGTTTTTTCCGGAACACGCCCTGGGCGCTGTAAATCCGGTCAAACAGGTCGTGAATATCGTCATAGGAATTGCTTTTAAAGTATACGGCCATAAACTCGTCCCCGCCGAAGCGGCCCGCAATGCCGTCTTCGCCGAAGAAGGTGCGCACCGATTCGCCGATGTGGGACAGCACGCCGTCGCCGGTCTTGTGGCCGTAGTTGTCGTTGATGTCCTTGAAATTGTCCAGGTCGATCATTACCAGCGTAAAGGGCGTGGCGGAGTCGATCAGGGAATGGATGAATTGCAGCATGAACGGACGCGCGATCAGCCCTGTCAGGGAATCGTGCAGCGCGGCGGCTCCGCTGGTTTCCAGCAGCTTGCGGAAAAAAGGATATGTGGACAGATAGTTCACGTCGTACAAGCATTTCACCTGCTTTCTCCGCTCATATCACATTTTTATCATAGCAGAATATTCCAGTTTGTGCAAGGGATTTAAACAGGATGACAAAAAAACAGCCTGAATTTACAAATGATCACTGCCGCTGTACCGCGAAGCATTCCGGCGCGCCGGGTCCGGCGTTGAGGAACCTGTGCCACAGCACGTTGAATTGCTGCGGCGGCAGGCTGGACAGCATGTCCGCCAAAGCCCGGCGTTCCCGATCGCCTTCCGCGTGGCCGGGATAGGCGCAGATCACCAGCATGCCGCCGGGCCTGAGCAGGGCCAGCGCGCCTTCCACCGCCTGACGGGTGGTTTCCCAGCGGGTGGTCACGCTGTGGTCGCCGCCGGGCAGCCACCCCAAATTGAACACAACCGCGGCAACAGGTTCTTTCACCTGCGCCGCCATGTATTCATGCCCCTGGCAGAACAGCACGGCGCGGTCAAGCATCCCAGCTTCCGCCAGGCGCTTTCGCGTGTTTTCCACAGCCTTTTCCTGCACGTCAAAGGCGTACACCCTGCCCTGTTCTCCTACCAGCCGGCAGAGGAACAGCGTGTCGTGGCCGTTGCCCATGGTGGCGTCCACCACGGTGTCGCCGGGCGCTACGGCCCGGCGCAGGATATCCGCCGCCAGATACCGGGCGGATTTTAATTCATATGCCATGGGGATTTCCCTCCGGACAGGCGGGGTCATTTCTGGATGATCCAGTTCTCCGTCTCGTCCTCGTCCGGGGCTTCAAAGCGCCGGACGCATTTTTGCAGCAGCCCCCCGTCCACATAGTAGTCGGAAGCGCCGGGAGCTGCGTTGCGGCGGGCGATGCGCTGCCGCCATACGTCTTCCGGTATATCCAGATAATACCACTGCGCAAAGATGCCCAAATGCGAAAAGAAAGCGGCGGTTTCCTGCCGCTCTGCTTTCAGCCAGAAGCCCCAGTCCAGGATCACGTTTGCCCCGCAGGCGGCAATCTCCGCCGCTTTGTTCATCAGGCATGCTTTTACCTTTTGGGATACCGCGGCATAGGCTTCATCGCCCTCCGGCTGGGGAAACAGCGTCATGATTTCGTCGCAGGACAGGATCACGGCGTTTTTTTCCCGCGCCAGCTTCCGGGCGAAGGTGGACTTCCCGCAGCAGATTTTTCCGCAGATCAGATGAACGGCCGCCATGGCTTATGATGCTCCTTCCGGACGGTCCAGCGCTTCGGCCAGCGTCAGCACGTCCTGATCGTATACAGTGGAAAGCGTGCGCCGGTAAATGATGGACGCCGGGTGGTACAGCGCGAACAGCGGGATCCCCGCTTTGCTTTGCATCCATTGCCCGTGGCACGCGCCCACGGTATTTTTCTTATCGGTGAGGGCTTTGAGCGGCACGTTGCCCAGTGTCACCAGCGCGCCGGGGCGCACCGCCTGGATTTCCTTCAACAGCCAGGGGATGAACAGGGAAAGCTCTTCCTTGTTGGGGGCGCGGTTCCGGGTCCGTCCGGTGGGGCCGATTTCCGAAGGCCGGATTTTGACTGCGTTGGTGACAAAGATGTCCTCCCGGTTCAACCGGGCCAGGGTCAGAAATTCGTCCAGGTTCTTGCCTGCTTTGCCCACGAAGGGACGGCGCTTGATCACTTCCGTTTCGCCCGGCGCTTCGCCGATGAGCATGAGCACGGGGCTGCTGTCCCTGCCCTCGCCCAGCACCAGCGGCTTGTCCTCACCGGGCCAGAGGGGTTTGAAAAAAGCTGCCATTTCCTGATACAGCGTTTGAACTGTAGCCACAGAAACACCTCATACGATAGGATTCTTGCTGCCCGCCCGATCAATGCCTGAACCATCCGTCCTGTGTCCTTGGCCCCGCATTGGAATTTACGTTGAAATGGGCGGCGCAGTCAGTTTTTCCTTTACGGCCTGCAAATCGTGCCAGGCGTCGCGCTTCTTGGTTTCGTCCCGCAGGAGGGCGGCGGGGTGGTAGGTGGGCATGAACCAGACGCCCTTTTTTTCCACCCATTGCCCCCGGTCGCGGGTGATGCGGATATGGTCGCCCAGCACGGCCCGGGCGGCGGTGGCCCCCAGCAGCACCACGACCCGGGGCCGCACCAGCGCGAACTGGGCCCGCAGATAGGGCATGCAGGCGGCGGCTTCCTCCGGAGTGGGCACGCGGTTGTGGGGCGGGCGGCACTTGACCACGTTGCAGATGTATACCTGGTCCCGGGACATGCCGATGGCGGCGATCATTTTCGTCAGCAGCTGCCCCGCCGCGCCTACGAAGGCAATGCCCTGCATGTCCTCGTCCGCGCCCGGGCCCTCGCCGATGAACATCAGGTCGGCGTTCCCGCTGCCCTGGCCCGGCACCTTATGGTGGATCTGACGGCACAAATCGCACTTTTCGCACGCCGCGATGTCCGCGTGCAGCGAGTCCCAGGAAACCTCCATACCGCGCCTCCCGGATAGTATGATGGGAAAAGAGGGAAAACATGCGCTGCGCTATTGCAGCCGGGTCTTGAGGATGGAAAAGGTGCTGGAAATATCATCCTTCAGCCAGGAAAGGAGGCTGAACAGCAGGGCCAGCAGCACGAAAATGCAGATCACGCCCAGCACCACGCCCGCAAAATCCAGCATCTTATAAATCAGGCTGAACCGCTCGCGTTTTTCTTCCCGTTCCCATTCCATGCGCTGCTCATATTCCTGACGGCTTTGCTGAGACATGGCGAAACCTCCTCACTTCAAACATAGTCCATCCATGGCGCGGCCTCGTCCTGCCGTCCGGTGAGCTGCCCCTGGGCGGACAGGCCGGGAAAACCGTTCTGCCGCAGGGCTTCATACAGGATGACGGCCACGGAGTTGGCCAGATTCAGCGAACGGGCGTCGGGCCGCATGGGGATGCGCACGCACCGGTCATACACCCGCTTCAGCAGCGATTCCGGCAGGCCCCTGGTTTCGCAGCCGAACACGAGGAAATCCTCCGGCCCGTACTGCGCTTCGGCGTAGGAGCGCGGCGCTTTGGTGGAAGCGAAATGATACTGTGCGCTGGGATACTTTTCCATGACCGCCTCGAAATGGGGCATCACCTGGATGTCCACCATGGAAAAATAATCCAGCCCCGCCCGCTTCATGTATTTGTCCGCCAGCTGGAAGCCCAGCGGCTCCACCAGGATCAGGCCGGTGCGGGTGGCGGCGCAGGTGCGGGCGATGTTTCCGGTGTTCTGGGGAATTTCCGGTGCGTATAATACCACGTGCATTTTTGTTTTCTGCTTCCTCGGTCATTCATGATTTTTCCAGGCCTTTGCCAGCGCGTCCAGCAGGCCCAGCAGCTGCAGGTCCATCAGCTGCGCGGTGACCAGATCCTCCAGGCCTGGGATTTCCCGCAGGTCCTCGTCCCAGATGGCGCGGTCGCTGAGGGCGGCGTAGGCCAGGGATTCCGGCGGCATGTCGCAGGACAGGCGGGAGAAGGAGGCGAGGATTTCTTCATCCCCGCTGACGAAGCATCGGCTGCCGTTTTTGAGGATGGTATACCTTCCGTCGTCCTCCTGCCGCGTCCCGGCGAACAGCATGATGAGGCAGGAAAGGCTCATGCACAGGCAGGGCGGCAAATGCCCGTCCCATTCCGCGTAGCCCTTCAGGATGGGCAGGGCTTGGGCGGCCCAGGCCTGCACGGCGTTTGGCAGCAGCAGGGCCAGCGGCTGGACAACGGCGGGATCTTCCATTTCTTTGCATACGGCCATGGCCACGGGGTCCAGGATATCCCGGTGCTCGCCCAGGCAGGGCATGATTTCATGCAGCAGGGTATGGCCCAGGTATGCCCGGAGGGTTTCGTCCCTCATGCAGTCCCTGACCGTGTCCAGCCCCGCCAGCATCCCCGCCGGGAGCAGGACGGAAGCAAGGCACCCCTGCATCCGCGTCCGCGCGATTTGCGCCTTTTCCCGCCGTTTTTCTTCGATGGTCATATTTCCGCGCCCCTCCCCGCGATCCTTTTCCTGCCTATTTTATCAGAAATTGCCCTGCCTGTAAAGAAATCCCCGCTTTGTTTTTTCTTTCCGTTTCCTGGAAACAGGGCCATTGAAAAAAATACCGAATGATGCTATAATGTCCCTTGGTGGCAGCACCGCTTTTTTACGCACCGTTCTTTCGCGATCACACTACGGGAGTTGACTGAATTGCCCAAAGAGAGGGAAAACATCTGGAATGTGCCCAATGCGCTCACGCTGATCCGGCTGGGGCTGATTCCGGTTTACTGGTATTTGATTTTGACCGACCATTATTACTGGGCGCTGGCTGTGTTTGCCGTAGCCAGCCTGACGGATCTGGCGGACGGAATCATCGCCAGGAAGTATAACCAGATCACTGACTTTGGCAAGCTCATGGACCCGCTGGCCGATAAACTGATGTCGCTTAGCGTGATGCTTTCGCTGACGGTGAAGGGCATCCTTCCCTGGCCTGCGCCGGTGCTGCTGCTGCTCAAGGAGGGCACCATGGTGGTGGGCGGCCTGATCCTGTACAGCAAGAAAGTGGTGGTGCATTCCGTCTGGATCGGGAAGCTGGCCCAGACCGTGGTGGTGTGTTCCCTGCTGTCCTGCTTCTTCCACGAACCGATCATGAAGCATCTGGGCTTCCCGCTGCACGTGTACCTGGTGTGGGCGGGTGTGGCGCTGACGCTCATCGCACTGGTTTATTACATCAATATCGCGCTGAAGCTGAATAAAGAAGCCAACGCCAGGATCCAGCGCGAAAAGAACCAGTAATACTTTTCTCAAGTTAGATAAGCAATTTGAATAACGTATAAACAATGTCATCCCGACCGAAGCGATGTCATCCTGAGCGGAGCGCAGCGGAGTCGAAGGACCTGGCGGAGCGGAGTGGAGAGACCTGAGCAACGTGATCAACCAGTTCAAAGATCCCTCGGCTCCGTTTCGTTCTCACTCCACTTCGCTCGGGATGACATGATTGATTGATGTTGTTATTGTCGCTTATTTGATTTGAGAATAATATAAGTCATTTTTCCGGTTTCCTCGGAAGAAAAAGCGGGGGAAAACGTTTCGGCGTTTTCTCCCGCTCTTTTCATCTCCACAAGCCCTCATGCCGGATGGGCTTTTCCATGCGGGTTTCCACGTATTCGCTCAGCACCGCGCCGGGGGCGTCGGAGGGGGGCATATCGGTTTTGTCGATGCCGCGGGCCAGCACGTCCCGCATCCAGCGCGCCTGGGCGGGGGAAAGGGGCCGGGCGGGACGCAGGCTGCTCTGGCAGTCCGCGCAGAGCAGGCCGCCTTCCGCTATATCCATCAGCCGGATCTCATCGTCCGTCATGCGGCGTCCGCAGCGCACGCAGTGGGAAAGCCTGGGCCGATAGCCGCTGATGGCGGAGAAATGCAAAAGGAACGCGGCGGCCACGGCCTGGGCGTCCTTGTCCGTATAGGCCAGGCGCGACAGGGAACGGGCCAGCAGCGTGAACAGTTCCACCGCCCGGTCCCCCGGCTGGGCTGCGGCTTCGGCGACGGAAAGGATATAAGTGGCGTATTTCAAACGTTCGTAATCCGTGCGCAGGGGAAAGAAGCTCTCCGCCACATTGCAGGAGGACACGTTCAGGCGCCCCCTGCCGGCGTACAGCACGTATTCGCCCAGGGTGAACCATTCGCTGGCGGCCAGCAGCGGGCTTTGGGGCCGCTTGCAGCCCCGGCATACCGCTTCGACGCGCCCCATGGAGGGGGACAGCAGGGTCAGCATCCGGTCATGCTCCCGGTAGTCCGCGTGGCGCAGCACAATGGCCTGGGTGACAATGGAGGGCATTTTTCATCAACTCCCGGTTGAACGGTAAAACCGCATGGCTCTTTGGAACACCAGATACATCACGCCGAACGTCACGGCCCCGGCCAGGGGCGTGGCGAAGGCTGTCCAGGCGGGCCAGCCGTACAGCGGTTTGCCTAAGATGTAAGCGGCGGGCACATGCAGCGTCAGGGCAAAAGGCGCGATGACTGTAAATAAGACGCGCAGCGGCCGGGGGAATATGTCGATGGGATACTGGCAGGCGCTTCGCCCGCCGTAGGTGATGGCGTTCACCAGCTCCACCGATTTCACCGAATGGATGCAGAACACCGCTTCGATCAGGAAAAGCCCCAGCACCAGCAGCCCGCCCAGCAGGACGGCTTCGGCCAGCGCCAGCCCTTTCAAAAACGTCCATTGAATGGCGGACATGCGGCTGCCCATCACCAGCGCCGCTGTGCCCACGGCGATGCAGGCGACGCGCCGGGGATCGATGGCGGAGCACAATACCTGGGTCAGCACGCCCCGGGGGCGCAGCAGCAGGGTGTCCAGCTGCCCCGAGCGCACCATGGAGGGAAAGCTGCCCGTCACGCCCCTGCCGAAGCATTCCGTCAGGTAAAACGTCACGGACATCACGCCGAAAAAGAAGAACAGATCCCCCGGCATCCATTGGTTCAGCCGTTCAAAGCGATCCACGATCAGGATCACCGCCAGCATCTCTCCGCCCTCCATCACCAGCTGGGCCAGGGTCTGCATGAAGAAGGAAGCGGGATATTGCAGCTGGCTTTTGAGGAGCATCCCCATGGAGCGGAGGTATAATTTGATCGTGTCCATGTTTTATCCTTTTGCTTGATCATGCGCTGCGAATTGGACGGCGCAAACGACGGGATGAAATGTGGCTTGAGTGAAAAATATACTGCTTTGCGGCTCCTTATCCCCCCTGGATCACGAGCCGCTTTTGATTCCGCTGCCACAGCAGCAGGCCCAGGCCGGTGAGCAGCAGCGTCCATACGCATTGGACGGCCAGGACCCGCGGGGTTTCAGAAAGGGGCCATTGGCCGGTGTAGAGGCGGATGGGGGCGTCCAGCAACTGGGCGTAGGGCAGCAGGGTCACGACCTTCTGCCAGGAATCCGGGAACAGGGTCAGCGGCAGGATGTTGCCGGAAAGGGTCATCATCAGCAGGTTCAGCATGGCCTGTACGCCCCGGGAATCCAGGGTGCGCATGGTGAAGGCCATGGTGATGTTTTCCAGGGCGCACACGCAGAACAGCCCCAGCAGCAGGCCCAGCAGCCCCGCGAAGAAGGCGGGGGCGGAAACGGGCAGCTGAATGCCCCAGCCCGCGGGGAGCAGCGCCGCGCACACCAGCATCGGCGCGGCGCGCAATAAGCTGCCCAACAGCTTTTGCGCCATGATGCGCACGTAGTAATACCCGTACAATTGCAGCGGGCGGCACAGGTCGTAGGCGATGGAGCCGGTGCGTATCTTGTCCAGCAGTTCCGCGTCGCTGGCCAGCAGCATGCGGAAAAACGCCTGCTGGAGCCACACGTAGGAAGCGACGGACGCGATGGGCACGGCCTGGGGCTTTCCGGCATACAGCGCCCGGTACAGCGCCACCAGGATCAGCCCGAAAAACATCTGGCACAGCACGCCGCCCACCACCGCGCCGCGGTACTGCAATTCCATCCGCCAGCGCATCCGGAATACGGAAAGATATGCTTTCATAGGTCCATCTCCCGGTACATGGCGGCGATCATGTGGTCGATGTTCTGGGGCTGCGCCGTAAATTCCCGGATCGTTCCCGCTGATTGCAGGAGGGAAATCAATTGCGCGGCGGGGATTTTTTCAGGCGCGTAGGTGATCCGGATCTCTTCCGCTTCCCTTGCGACTTCGCAGCCCGGCGGCAGCTCTGGCAAAGCGGCGCCTGCCTCATAGCGCACGGTGAGGATCCTTTGGGTATCGTATCGGGAGAGCAGGTCCGGCAGGGCCCCGTCGTAGAGCTTTTTGCCGTGGCCCAGCACCATCACCCGGGGGCAGAGGGCGGCGATATCCTCCATGTCGTGGGTGGTAAGGAGGACGGTGGTGCCGTTGCGCCTGTTTTCTGCTTTCAGGAAGTCCCGCAGGGCCAGCTTGCTCACCGCGTCCAGGCCGATGGTGGGCTCGTCCAGAAACAGCAGCTTTGGCCCATGCAGCAGCGAGCCGCACAGCTCGGCCCGCATCCGCTGGCCCAGGCTCAGCAGGCGCAGCGGCGTGCGCAGGAATTCCCCCAGCTGCAGCGCGTCGGTCAGTTCGTCCAGCCGCCGCCTGTAATCGCTGTCCGGCACGCGGTAGATGTCTTTCAGCAGGGAATAGCTGTCCAGAATGGGCACGTCCCACCAAAGCTGGCTGCGCTGGCCGAACACCACGCCGATTCGCCGCACGTGCTCCCGCCTATCTTTCCAGGGCACCCGCCCGCCTACGGCCACATGTCCGCCGTCCGGCGTCAGGATCCCGCTGAGGATCTTCACCGTGGTGGATTTTCCCGCGCCGTTGGGGCCGATGTAGCCCACCAGCTCCCCCTCTTCAACGGAAAAGGACACGTTCTGCAGGGCGTGGATCACGCTCTTTTCCCGCAGGATGGTTCCTTCGCGCTTTTTGCGCACGGTGAAGCGCTTGTCCAATTCCTCCACGGCAATATACGGCATACGTTCCTCCTGGGTTCCGCTGTGATGGGGCTTCTATAAAAGAGGTATGATTGCTCCACCAACATAATCATGAATGATCTGCGGGCGATAAATCGCTCCATCCTGCGTCACGAAACCTTGAAATACGTTCAGTATTCCTGCGGTTTCGTTCCTTGTCTGGAACGATTTCTTATCCCGCATCTGAATTCACGATTATATTTGTGGAGCAATATTTTACCGTATCCCACCCCCGTTTGTCAATCGTGAAACGCGCCTGCCGCTTGATTTTTGCATGGGTTCATGATAGAATAAAACCGACGGAAGGAGACGGAAAAATGGAACACGAAGGGCACCGGGAACGATTGCGCAAGCGGTACGCGGAGAATGGGCTGTCCGGGTTCGCGGATCATGAAAAACTGGAGCTGCTGCTTACCTTCGCCATTCCCCGCGTCAACACCAACCCCATCGCCCACCGGCTGATCGACCGGTTCGGTTCCCTGACCGCCGTGCTGGAGGCGGACCGGAAAGAGCTGGAAGCAGTGAAGGGCGTCGGGCCCCAGGCGTCCACGCTCCTTTCCATGCTGCTGCCCCTGCTGCGGGATTACGAACAACAGAAAATACTGCCCCGGGTCCATTTTTCCACCTACAGCGACCTGGCCGCCTTTTGCCGCACGCTGTACATCGGCGTGTACCGGGAAGAGTTTTATGTATTGAGCATGGACGCAGGCTTGAACCTGCTCTCTGCCAAGTGCATCACCCGGGGCACGCCCACGGAGGTAAACGCCCTGCCCCGGCAGGTGCTGGAGGAGCTATTGCAGAACCACGCGGCCTGCGCCGCCATCTCCCATAACCATCCAAGCGGCTCTGAAATGCCCTCCCAGGAGGATGTGGATATCACCCTGGCCATCGAGCGCGTGCTTTCGGGCGTGGGCATCCGGTTTCTCGATCATGTTCTGATTGCCGGAAACCGGCAATATAGTTTTATGCGGCACCATTGGCTGAACGGCGGCGAGCCCGAAGCGGCGGATCAGGAATTCCTCGCGGCGGAACGCCCCCAGCGTCTGATGCCCACGGAAAACGAAAAAAGGAAACGGAAAAATCAACGGAATGAAACATAAAAGAAAGCCTTCAATGTGGAGACGTTTTATGCATTTGCTCGTCGTGCTGGTATTGCTGGGCGCCGCGCTGTTCGGCGCGGCGCTGGGCGCTTTATGCCTGGCGGAAGTGAATCCGCCGCCTGTGAGCAGTGAAAGCGGCGCGGTGATCGTGCTGGGCTGCCAGGTGTATTCCTCCGGAGAACTGAGCCCGCAGCTGGAATTGCGCCTGCAGACCGCGCTGGATACCTACCGGGCCCATCCCCGCCCGATCGTCGTTTGCGGCGGCCAGGGGGAGGGGGAGCCCGCACCCGAGGGCCTGGTGATGCGGGAATGGCTGGTTTCCCAGGGCGTGCCCGCGGATGATGTGATCGCGGAATGCGAGTCCATGAACACCCGGCAGAACCTGGGGTACGCCTGCGCGCTGCTGCCGGACGGCGTGCGGCGCGTGACCGTCATCACCAGCGATTATCATCTGCCCCGCGCCCTGGCCCTGGCCCGCGACCTGGGCCTGGAGGCTGACGGCATCGGCAGCCCCTGCCGCCCGGAAATCGGCTTCTGGATCAAAAACCATACCCGCGAGGTGCTGGCGTGGGGGAAATACCTGGCGCAAAAAATCCTGCCGATAAAATAATACCGACGATCAATCATCTGGAGGGGGAACCGGGATGGAAACGAAGCCGCAGATATACGATCCGGAAAAACTGTTTCAGAAGGCGGAAGCGCGGGTAAACCGCTTCAATTTATCGTGCATTGCCTGGCTGATTCTGCTGGCGATTTTTTCCGTAACACTCAACGAATTGGACATTTTTACGGTTGAGGAAGACACGATGCGGCTGAGCATGTGCGCCTGCGCCCTGCTGTTTGCCGTGCCGATTCTGGTCTACGTGATCCACGACAAAAACCTGCGCCGGGAAGATTCCGTGCTGAACCGGGAATGGTTCAAGTATCTCATCGTCACCAGCGCTTTTTTGGGCCTTGCCGTCCTGTGCATGACGCTCACCTTCCAGTCGGTCATCCTGATGGCGATTCCGCCGATCCTGGCCGCCCAGTACCGCGACCGGAAGCGGCTGCTGGTGTGGACGCTGGTAGGCACGGTGCTTTTGGTGCCCATCAGCGTGTACGGCGGCTTTTTCTACGGCACCCCGGACAGGAACCTGCTCAAGGGCGTAACCAGTACGGAGGCCGTCACCATGGCTGACCGCATTGCCCTGGCGACGCCGGAGCGGATGCTGGAATTATTTCCGCATCACGTGCTGCCCCGGCTGCTGTGCGTCAGCGCCATTGCCGCCCTGGCTTTTGGCATCACCAACCGGAACCATAAGCTGCTGGACGAGCAGGCGGAGCTGGCCGACCAGATCCGCAAGGAAATGGAACAGCGCAACAACCTGCAAAGCCGCGTGATCGACGCGCTGGCTACCCTGATCGAAACCCGGGACGTGGGGACAGGCGAGCACGTCATCCGCACGAAAAAATACGTGGGCATGATCGCCCGGGCCATGCAAAGGGACGATCAGTTCAAGGATCAGCTTTCCGACACCCTGATCGAAGAAATCGAAAGCGCCGCGCCTCTGCACGACGTGGGCAAAATCGCCGTCAGCGACGTGATCCTGCTTAAGCCAGGCAAGCTGACGGACGAGGAATTTGAAAAAATGAAACTGCATTCCGCAAAAGGCGGCCAGGTGATCCGGAACATTTTTTCCACCCTGGATGACGATACCCTGTTCCTCAAAATCGCCGAGGAAATCGCCGTGTCCCACCATGAAAAATGGAACGGCAAGGGATACCCCTATGGCCTGCAGGGCGAGGAGATCCCCCTGCCCGCCCGGATCATGGCGGTGGCGGACGTGTTTGACGCGCTGGTCTCCGTGCGCGTGTATAAGCCCTCCATGACGCCGGAGGACGCCCTTGACCTGATTGAGTCCGAAAGCGGCACCCACTTTGACCCGGACATCATCCGCGTGGTGACCGGGATGCGCCAGGCCCTCATCGACGCCGCGAAATCGCCTGTGGAGCAGTAATCGTTTAAATTGAAGCGTGTTTACCAGAACTGTGAAAGGAAGTGTTTGTCTTGCGGGTAGAGGAACGGTTTATGCGGTATATCGGCATCGACACCACCAGCGACGAAGCATGCCCGGACTGCCCGTCCACCCCAAACCAGTTTGTGCTGGCCAGGGAACTGGAAAAGGAAATGAAGGAACTGGGCATGTCCGGCGCGCGGGTGGACGACCACTGCTATGTGTACGGCTTCATCCCCGGGAACGCGGAAAACGCCCCGGCCATCGGCCTGATCGCGCATATGGATACCTCAAACGCGGTGGCGGGCGGGCCGATGAACGCGCGCATCCTCCGGTACGAAGGCGGCGATGTGGCGCTGGACGCGGAAAAGGGCATCGTGATGCGGGCAGAGGATTACCCGTCTCTTTCGGACAAGATCGGCAAAGACCTGATCGTGACCGACGGCAGTACCCTGCTGGGCGGTGATGACAAGGCGGGCGTGGCCGAAATCATGGCCTTCTGCGAATATGTCCTTTCGCATCCGGAGTACAGGCACGGGAAAATCTGCGTGGGCTTTACGCCGGACGAGGAGATCGGCCGCGGCGCGGATCTATTCGACGTAAAGGGCTTCGGCGCCGACTTCGCCTACACCCTGGACGGCGGCAGGGCCTGCGAAATGGAATACGAGAATTTTAACGCCGCTTCCGCGTCCATCGTGATCCACGGCTTTTCCATCCATCCCGGCAGCGCGAAGAACAAGATGCGCAATGCCCTGCGTCTCGCCATGGAATTCAACGCCATGCTGCCGGCCAATGAAACCCCCGAATGCACCGAGGGCTACGAGGGTTTTTACCACCTGAACGGCTTTAGCGGCGAGGTGCAGCGGGCCGAAATGCGCTACATCATCCGCGACCACGACAGGCAAAAGTTCGAGGCGCGGAAGGAGCGGGTGCGTTTGATCGCCGCGTATCTCAATGAAAAATACGGGGAAAACACCATTGACCTGACCATAAAGGACAGCTACTTCAACATGCGGCAGAAGGTGCAGGAAAAGCCCGAGGTGATCGACCGGGCCGTGAACGCCATCCGTGCCTGCGGCATGACGCCCGCCTGCGTGCCCATCCGCGGCGGCACCGACGGGGCCACGCTTTCCTATCAGGGCTTGATCTGCCCCAACCTGGGCACCGGCAGCTACAACCACCACGGCGTGTTTGAATATGCCTGCGTACAGGAAATGGAAGCCATGGTGGAAATCGTGAAAAAGATCGTGGAAGCAAAATCATGAAAGGGAGGGCGCGGCATGCTGAAAAATGAGACGGTACAAAACGGCCTGCATCACCTGACCCAGCCCGGCGGGCCTGACCTGGCCTGGTACGGGGACAGCGGGATGGGCGTTATCGAAAAGGACGGACTGTATTTCAAGGATTTGGAGCGCACCGGCAGGCTGGTTCCCTGCGCGGACTGGCGTTTATCCCCGGAGGACAGGGCCAGGGACCTGGCCTCCCGGCTGAGCATGGAGGAAATTGCCGGGCTGATGCTCTATTCGCCCCACCAGATGGTGCCGCCGCGCCAGGGCGGGCCGTTCCAGGGCACCTTCGAAGGAAAATCCTGGGAGGAATCCGGCAGGGAAAAATCCGCCCTGTCCGACCAGCAGAAAGGTTTTCTGGAAACCGACCACATTCGCCACATCCTGATGATGGCCGTGGAGGACGCGGATACCGCCGCGCGGTGGAGCAACGGCCTGCAGCGCCTGGCGGAACGGCTGCCCCACGCCATTCCCGTGAATATTTCCTCCGACCCCCGCAGCGGCGCGAAAAAGGCGGCGGCTGAATTCAAAACGGCGGGCAGCGACGTGAGCAAGTGGCCGGAGGGCCTGGGCTTCGCCGCATGCTTCGACCCGGAGGTGGTAAAGCAGTTTGCCCACGACGCTTCCCTGGAATACCGCGCGCTGGGCATCACCACCGCCCTGGGCCCCCAGATCGACCTCTGCACCGAACCGCGCTGGATGCGCTTTGCCGATACCCTGGGCATGAAGGCGGAGGACGTGAAACCGCTGGTGAAGGCCTACTGCGACGGAATGCAGACCACGGAAGGCGCGCCCGGCGGCTGGGGCCGGGACAGCGTGAACACCATGGTGAAGCACTGGCCCGGAGGCGGCACCGGCGAGGGCGGGCGCGACGCGCATTACGCCTTCGGCGAATACGCTGTGTATCCGGCAGATAACGCGTCTGAGCACGAAAAGCCCTTTACCGAAGCCGCCTTCCGGCTGGACGGGCCTACGAAATGCGCTTCCGCCGTGATGCCGTACTACACCGTGTCCTGGGGCCTGGACAAAAAGAACGGAAAGAATGTGGGCAACTCCTACAGCGAATACCTGATCCATGACCTGCTGCGCGGAAAGTACGGCTTCTCGGGGGTGGTATGCACCGATTGGGACATCACCCGGGATCCCGCGCCGGTGATGGATTCCTTTGGCAGCCGCTGCTACAACATGCAGCAGTACAGCGAGCCGGAGCGGATGCTGATCGCTATCCTCAACGGGGTGGACCAGTTCGGCGGAAATGACGACCCAAAGCCTGTGCTGGAGGCTTACCGCCTGGGATGTGAAAAGCTGGGCGAGGAAGCCATGGCCCAGCGGATGCGGGTATCCGCCGCGCGGCTGCTGACCAATATTTTCCGCTGCGGACTGTTTGAAAATCCTTACCTTGATCCGGAGGCATCCGCCCGGGTGGTGGGCTGCGAAGCGTTCCGCGCCCACGGCGAGGAAGCCCAGCGCAGGAGCGTGGTGCTGCTCAAAAACCGCCCCGGCTGCCTGCCGCTGAAGGAGGGCCTGAAAATCTACGTGCCCAAGCGGCATGTGGGCCCCTCCAAATCCTTTTTCCGCAGCGATCTTCCCGCGTATGACGAAGACCCCGTTGCCGACGAGCTGATCAGCGCGTATGGCGTGCGGGTGTCCTCCCCCGAGGAAGCGGACGCGGCCATTGTGTTCGCCGAAAGCCCGGCCTGCAACCCTTATGACAGGGAGGATGCGGAAAAAGGCGGCAACGGCTATCTGCCCGTCACC
The DNA here is from genome assembly GCA_017550745.1 of Clostridia bacterium. Lineage (GTDB taxonomy): Bacteria > Bacillota > Clostridia > Christensenellales > Aristaeellaceae > RUG563. The sequence continues at coordinate 48,010 of JAFZOG010000072.1, forward strand.
CTGCAATACCGCCCTTACACGGCGAAGAATGCCCGGCCCGTCAGCATTGCGGGGGGCGATTTCCGCGAGGGCTTTGCCAACCGCAGCTATCGCGGCAAAACCAACACCGCGTACAACGAAGCCGACCTGGACAACATCCTTTCCTGCCGCAAAGCCATGGGGAAGAAGCCCGTGATCGTGGTGGAAACCCTGAGCAATCCCATGGTGGTATCGGAATTTGAAAGCGAAACCGACGCGCTCATCGCGGAGTTCGGCGTATCCCGCGCCGCCGTGCTGGACGTGATTTTTGGCCGCTATGCCCCCAAAGGCAGGCTGCCCGTCCAGCTGCCCAAGGACATGGACACCGTGGAACGCCATTGCGAGGACAAGGCCCTGGACCTGGAGCCCCATATCGACGCCTGCGGCCATGCCTACGATTACGGCTTCGGCATCGGATACGACGGAAAACCGCTGTGATTCAGTCCGGCCCGGGGAGACCGCTTCGCAAAGCGAGCGCCGTTAATTCACAGAACAGCGTCAGGCCGTGGCCCGCCATCCCGGCCCAGGCCGCGCCGTAAATGCCGTGGGCAGGCGTCCATTGCCAGGTGCAAAGCAGGGTGACGGCGGCTCCCAGCAATCCGGCGGCCAGGGAACGCTTTTGCAGGCCCAGGCCGGTCAGGATGCCGCCGGCGGTCTGCTGCGTGGGCAGGAGCACGGCCAGCGGCGCGGCGGCGCGAAGCAGGGGCGTCAGCTCCGGCAGACGGTAAAACAGGCGGGACACATACGGTGAAAGCGCGTACAGCCCCGCGGCGCAGAGCAGGCCCGTGGCCAGCGCCGCCGACAAAAGACGGAAAGCCAGCCGGTTTTCCGTCTTTTTTGTGCCGCATCGGGCCATGGCCGGGCCGCCGACGGCGGAAAGCGCCCCGGAAATGAGGCAGGGCAGGAACATGAGGGGCATCACCATGCCGCTGTACATGCCCAGCCTGCTCATGGCTTCCGCCCGATCCAGCCCGCCCGCCATGAGCCGCAAAGGGATCATGACCCCGCTCAGCGAGCGCAGCGCGGTGTGGCACAGCCGGTTCAGCAGCAGCGGCAGGCTGAGGGAAAAAAGCCAGCGCCGGACGATGGGCAGCCTTTCGTCCCGGCGGAAAGAGGGGATCCGCTTGGCCAAAGCCAGGATCACGATGAGCCCCGCCGCTTCTCCCGCGGTGGACGCGGCGGCGGGCAGCGCTGCGCGGTAAGCCGCCGTCACCCGCGGGATCAGAAACGCCAGGGCGCCTACCGCGCAGAAACGGACGATCTGCTCCGCCCCTTCGCTGAGCGCCGGGGGCAGGGCTTTTCCGCAGCCGAAGAAATACCCGTCGTAAACGCTGGACAGCCCCACCGTCAGCACGCAGGGCGCGAAGAATACCAGCGCGGGCAGGGTGCGTTCGTCTCCAAGCGCCCGGGCCAGCAGCGGGGAGCAAAGCAGGAACAGCGGCGTGACGCACAGCCCCAGCCAGGCGGCCATCTGCCGCCCGGCATACAGCGCCAAATACCGCTGTTCCTGATTCTCCGCTTTCGCGGTCAGCCTGCTCACCGCGCTGGGCAGGCCCGCTGCCGCCGGGGCCAGGGCCAGCATGTGCGCCCCGGACGCCAGCTCCGTCACGCCCAGTGCTTCCGCTCCCAGCAGCCGCGAAATCCACAGCCGCAGCCCGAACCCCATCGCCCGCACCAGCGCGCCGCAGCAGGCGGTGATCATGGCCTGCCGCTTCAGGCTTTCCTTCTTCATCCCCTCGCCTCCGCTTCCGTTCAGCGTATGCGGGGGAAAAAGGCGTTATGCCCATACAAAAACCCGGCCCCTGCTTTCACAGGGGCCGTGCCGTGCGTTTACACCTGCTCCATATCGCAGTAGGCGCATACATATTTGGTGGGGATGCGGGTCAGCTGCCCGTGGCGCATCACCTGATGCACGGGGTAGAACAGCGGCTCCAGCCCCTGCTCGGTGGAAGAGATGCAGCGCGGATTCTTGCACTGTTTCCCGGTGGTGATCAGCACGCGGCCCGGCCTGGGCTGCAGCCCGGTTTCCGCCATCAGCTTGAGGATCAGCGCCTTACGCATGATTTTTCCGTACATCACCTGCTTGAAATAGCAGGCCCGGGGGTCGCTGTCCACCTTTACGTCGATCTCGTTCACCCGGGGCAGGGGATGCATCACGATCATATCCTTCGCCGCCAGGCGCATCTTCTCCTCGTCCAGGATGTAACTGTCCTTTAAACGCAGGTATTCTTCCACGCTGAAGAACCGCTCCTGCTGGATGCGGGTCATGTACAGCGCGTCCAGGCTGCCGATCTCTTCTTCCAGAGATTCCGTTTCATGATAGGACACGCCCGCTTCGGTCAGATCCACCAGCAGGTTGCCCGGCACGCGCAGCTCCCGGGGGGAGATGAGCACAAACTCATTGCCGGGATAGCGGGACAGCGCTTCCATCAGGGAATGCACCGTGCGCCCGAAGCGCAGATCGCCGCATACGCCCACCTTCAGATGATCCAGCCGCCCTTTTTCCTTTTTCAGGGTCATCAGGTCGGCCAGGGTCTGGGTGGGATGCTGGTGCCCGCCGTCGCCCGCGTTGATGACCGGCACCTGGGCGCACTGCACGGCTGCCCAGGGCGCGCCCTCCAGCGGATGGCGCATGGCGATGATGTCCGCGTAGCAGCCGACGGTGCGGATGGTGTCCTTCACCGATTCGCCCTTGGCGGCGGAGGAACTGCCGGCCCCCGCAAAGCCGATCACGTGGCCGCCCAGCTCGTACATGGCCGCCTCGAAGGACAGCCGCGTCCGGGTGGAGGGCTCGAAAAACAGGGTGGCCAGCTTTTTCCCTTCCATGGCGCGGGCGTACTTTTCAGGGTTCGCTTCAATATCCGACGCTGTGTTCAGCAGCGCTTCCACCTCGTCCACGGATAAATCGGTGATGTTCAGCAAATGGCGCATGGTGGGCCTCCTTTTTGCTCTCAGGTGTCAATTCTGACCATTTCGGTCAGTGCTTTGTTGCGGTAAGCCACATCGTTTCGGACGGTAAATCCCTGGGCTTCCCAAAAGGCGCTGCCGGCTTCATTCCGGTTGAACACCAGCAGGGCGGCCTTGTTGATCCCTTCGGCTTTCAGCGCGGAAAGGCAGCGCTCCACAAGCTGGGAGCCTATGCCCTGCCGCCGATAGGCTTCGGCCACGCTCATATGATAAATGTACCCCCGCCGCCCGTCCTGGCCCGAGAGAATCACGCCCGCCAGCGTGTCCCCGTCCGTGGCGACGAGCGAGGTGTTCGGATTGCGGCGCAGGAGCCGTTCCACGCCTTCCCTGCTGTCATCCAGATTGTTGAACCCCATGTTTTTGCATTTCATCCACAGGGCGTACACCCGGTCGTAGTCCTGCATATTCATTACACGGATTTCCATCTTACTTCACCATCCAGCTTTCGTCGCCGGGATCGTCGCGGAATTTCCGCAGGCGTTGGCAATCGGCTTTCTGAATATAGCCTTCCTCCGCCGCCACTTCGATGAGGGTGTCAAAATTGCTCAGGCTGATATTCTGTACGTTGGCGGCGGCGAGGCGGTCAAGGCCCTTCTTCATGCCATAGGTGAAAATACTGGCGATGCCCAGTACCTGGGCGCCCGCCTCCCGCAGGGCGTCTACCACCTCGATCACGCTGCCGCCGGTGGAAATCAGGTCCTCCACCACCACTGCCTTCTGGCCCGGCTCCAGCTTCCCTTCGATCTGGTTTCCGCGGCCGTGGTCCTTTGCCCCGGAGCGGACATAGCCCATAGGCAGGTTCATCAGGTGCCCTGTGATGGCGGCATGGGCGATGCCTGCTGTGGAGGTGCCCATCAGCACTTCCGCGTCGGGATAGTAGGTTTCGATCAGCGCTTTCAGCCCCTGCTCCACATGGGTGCGCACCTGAGGCGCGGTGAGGGTCAGGCGGTTGTCGCAGTAGATGGGGCTTTTGATGCCGCTGGCCCAGGTGAAGGGCTCCTGGGGCCGCAGGAACACGGCGCGGATGGACAGCAGGTCGTGGGCGATGGTTTGGGCGACGTTCATCATGGCGGCGATTCTCCTTCTGTTTTTATAGCATGGCCAGGATCAGCATGCAGGTCTCGGTAATCTTCACGCTGTCCTTTTTCAGCAGTTCCCGGATGTTTTCCACGGACATTTTGTAGGAGCGGATTTCCTCGTATGCCTCGTCGCAGGGGCGCATATCCCCCCGGACGGTGACGAATACGGGCACGATCAGCTCGTCGGTGATGCCCACACTGTAGCAGGCGGGAGGCAGCATCCGGTCCACGCTGACCAGTTCCAGCCCCGTTTCCTCCCGCAATTCCCGCCTAGCCGCTTCCAGCGGCGTTTCGTCCCCGTCGATGACGCCGGTGGGAAACTCCCATACGTAATCGTTGACGGCGAAGCGAAATTCCCGGCAGAGCAGGTAATCCCCATCCTCGAAGCGGGCGATGATTTCCACGGCGGTATTTCGGCTCGCCAGGTCCTTTTCCGTTCTCAGGGGATTGAGCGAAATGACCTCCCAGCACACCGGCGTCCCGTCCGCGTCGTAATGCAGCTCATACTTTTTCAGAAACCCGCCGGAGACCGGGCGGATGGATTTGAGTGATTTCATTTTCGCTTTCCTTTATAAGAACTCCCTGACGCACCTGCGGTACGCGGCCACAGGGTCCGGGGCCTGGGTGATGGGACGGCCCACCACGATGTAATCGCTGCCGCCCAGGCGGGCGCGTTCGGGGGTCATGACCCGGCGCTGGTCGTCGGCGGCGCTGTCGGAAAAGCGGATGCCGGGGGTGACGGTGGCAAAGTCCGGGCCGCAGGCTTCCTTCACCAGCGCCGCTTCCAGGGGCGAGCAGACCACGCCGTCCAGGCCGGCGGCCTGGGCGTTGCGGGCGTAATGCTTCACGGTGTCGGGCATGGAGGCGGAAATGAGCAGCTCCTTTTGCATCCGTTCCTCGCTGGTGGAGGTGAGCTGCGTCACAGCCAGCAGCATCGGCCGCGTCCCGTCCTCCCGGGTCAGGCCCTCCAGCGCGGCCCGCATCATGTCGATGGTGCCCGCGGCGTGGAGGTTCACCATGTCCACGTCCAGTTTAGACAGCACCCGCATGGCGGACTTAACGGTGTTGGGAATGTCGTGCAGCTTCAAGTCCAGGAAAATCTGATGGCCCCGGGCCTTGATCCTGCGCACGATGTCCGGGCCTTCGGCGTAGAACAGCTCCATGCCGATTTTTACAAAGGGCTTTTCTTCCCGGAACAGGTCCAGAAATTCGTACACCCGCTGGGCGGAGGGAAAGTCCAAGGCAATGATCACGTCGTGGTTCATGTATGCGCGCCTCCTATGATTTCTTCCAGGGAGCTGATTTTGTACTTTTCCATTTCTTCCGGCAGGTTTTCGATGATATCCTTGCAGGCGAAAGGGTTCACCAGGTTCGCCGCGCCTACCTGCACCGCCGTGGCCCCGGCCAGCATCATTTCGATCACGTCCCGGGCGCTTGACACCCCGCCCATGCCCATGATGGGGATATGGACAGCCTGATAAACCTGCCAGACCATCCGCAGCGCTACCGGGAACACGGCGGGCCCGGACAGGCCGCCCACGGTGTTGGCTAAAATGGGCTTCCGGGTTTTCAGGTCGATGCGCATCCCCTGCAGCGTGTTGATGAGGGAAAGCCCGTCCGCGCCCGCGTCCTCGCAGGCTTTGGCGATGGTTACAATATCCGTTACGTTGGGGGACAGCTTCATGAATACCGGTTTCGCCGTGACGGCCTTTACCGCTTTTGTCACCGCCGCCGCGTTTTCCGGGCTGGTGCCGAAGGCCATGCCGCCGCCGTGGACGTTGGGGCAGGAAATGTTGACCTCCAGGATGCCCACCTGCTCCTGGGCGTCCAGCAGCCGGCAGGTATTCACATATTCCTCGACGGAAAAGCCCGACACGTTGGCGATGACGGGCTTATGAAAGTAAGCCTGCATCTCCGGCAGCTCGTGGGCGACCACGTGCTGAACGCCGGGGTTCTGCAGCCCCACGGCGTTCAGCATCCCGGCGGGCGCCTCGGCGACGCGGGGCGTGAAGTTGCCGTCGCGCCTGTGCCAGGTGGTGCCCTTGAAGGAGAAGGACCCGAGGATGTTGATGTCGTAATACGCCGCGAATTCTTTTCCGTAATTGAAGCAGCCGCTGGCGGGAATGATGGGGTTATCCAGCGTAAGGCCGCAAAGGCGCACAGACAGATTCACCAAAATAGCTCCTCCTTCCGGAATACCGGGCCGTCCTTGCACACGCGCCGGGGGCCGTTTTTGGTCTGGATGAAGCAGCCCATGCACGCGCCGAAGCCGCAGGCCATGCGCTCCTCCAGGGAGAACTGGCCGGAGGGCCTGCACGCCTTGTACAGCGCCCGCAGCATGGGGTCGGGGCCGCAGGTGAAGAAGTAATCGTAATCCGCGGGAAGTGCGTCGGTGACGAAGCCTTTTTTGCCGAAGCTGCCGTCCGCGGTGGCCACGGTGATGGGGATGTCCAGATCCTCAAACTCGTCCACCAAAAAGGCCTCTTCATACGTGTTAAAGCCCAGCACGGCCTGGGGCGTGACGCCCTTTTGCACCAGGGCGCGGGCCAGGCCGTAAAGCGGCGGGATGCCCACACCGCCGCCGATGAGAAGGGGGCGGCTTCCGCAGGCGTCCAGGCTGTAACCGTTGCCCAGGCCGTTGAGGATATCCAGCGCGGTTCCCGCCTGCATTTGGGACAGGGCTTTCGTGCCCTCGCCCACCGCCTTGTAAATCAGCGTCATGCCCCGCTCGTCCCAATCACAGACCGAGATGGGGCGGCGCAGATAGAAGCCGGGCAGCCGGATCTGGCAGAACTGGCCCGGCGCTTTCAGCATGGAGGTGTCCCCCGATACGTCCAGCAGGAACACGTTGGGCGCGATCTGGGCGTTTTCGATGATCTGGTATTGCATAATCGCTCCTGTCATTTCAATTGTGGGCGGGGAAAGCGTTGAACCACGCGCGTTCATCCAGGGGCCGCTTCACGGGGGCTTTCGGCGCGTCCTCCGCGATGCCCACAGGCAGGAAGCAGACCAGCTCATATTCCTTCGGCACGCCCAGGATATCGGCCATCTGCCGCCCGATCTGGTCGGTGTCGGTGATATGGCCCTCGTACCAGCAGCTTTGGTAGCCCAGCGCCACGATGGCCAGCAGCATGTTTTCGATGGCGGCGGCGTAGTCCTGGGCGGCAAAGCAGCGGTCCCGGTAGGCGACGATCCTCCGGGTGAGCACGCAGATCACGGCGGGCGCCGTTTCGCCCACGGGCGGCTGGATGACCGCCCGCAGCTTCGCCAGCACCTTGGGGTCGTCCACGGCGATGAAGCTGGCGGTCTGCTTGTTGCAGCCGGAAGGCGCGGCGCAGCCCGCCTGCAGGATGGTCAGCAAGTCTTCCCTGGGTACGGGCGTGGGCAGGAATTTACCCCGGTAGCTTCTGCGGTTCATGATAGCGTCGATGGCGTTCATGCTTGTCCTCCATACATTTTGTTTTTCAGGATTTGGGCGATTTGAACATGGCCCTGCCGCTGACGGTTTCAAAGCCAAATTGTTCATAGAGGCCGTGGGCGTCCTTGGTCAGCAGCAGGCCGCGGAGAGTCGCGTATTCCGGCAGCGATACGATATACGACACCAGCGCTTTCCCCAGGCCCCTGCCCCGGTAAGCCGGGTCGATGACCACGTCGCACAGGTAGTAGGTGGTGGCATAATCGCTGATGACCCGGGCGAAGCCCGCCAGCTTCTTTTCTTCATCCAGCCGGACCCCATAGCAGGAGGAACAGCGCATGGATTTTTCGATTGTTTCCATGGACCGTTTGTCTGCCCAGTAGGTGGTTTTCAGGAGGGCGGCCACCTCCGCGGCGTTCATCTCCTCTGCCCGGTCGATGAAGCGGTAATTCAGTGACAGCGCTTTCCTGAGATAAATTTTTTCTTCCGTCCGGTATTCTTCCGTAAAGCCGTGCTTCAGAAAGAGCCTGACGGCCGGATTGTCAGCGGCCATATCGTCATAGAGGACGGAGACCCCGTTGCGCTTTGCCTCGGAGCAAAGCAGCGCCAATCCCTCCGCGCCGTACCCTTTCCTTCTGTAGGGAGCATAAATGATCACGTCCGCCGTCTCATGCCGGATACCGGCGTCGTAATGATACGCGATTTCCCCGACGAATCGCCCCTCCGGGTCTTTCAGGTATCTGTAATACCGCTTGCCTTCGTGGTGGACCAGCCAATGGTCGTACCAGCCCCTCCATTCCGTTTCCGGCCATGGAATCGTGCCGCCCCACGCGTGGTTATAGGACATGGTTTCCTGATCAGCCAGCATCGCCTGCCGAAACCATAAATCCTCATACTTTGGTTCGTAGAGTGTCAGCATACGCATTCCCTCCTGTTTTCCCAACGGCATTACTGATAAACCACTTTTCCGCCCGCCATGGTCATGGCCACGTCGCCGGTGGTTTCCCAGCCGTCAAAGGGCGTGGCGGTCCCCATGGAATAAAACCGGCCGGGGTCGATCACGCCGCGCCTGTTAGGGTCGATGACGGTGATGTCCGCCCGCTGTCCGGGGGCGATGCCTCCGGGAACGCTGAATCGTTTGCGCGGATTCAGGGACATGAGCTCCACCAGCTTTTCCAGCGTCAGGATCTTTTGACCGCGGACCAAACGGCCGTACAGCACCCGGAACGCGCATTCCAGCCCCGATACGCCCATGGCGCTGCCTTCCAGGCCCTTGGATTTTTCTTCCCAGGTATGGGGCGCGTGGTCGGTGGCGATCATATCAATGGTGCCGTCCAGGATCCCCTCGATCAGCGCGTCCCGGTCCGCGGCTTCCCGGATGGGCGGGTTCATTTTGAAGCGCCCGTCCTCCTTCAGATCCATGTCGGTGAGCAGCAGGTAATGCGGCGCGGTTTCGCAGGTGACGTCCACGCCCGCCCGCTTCGCCATGCGGATGGCCTGGACCGTTTCCTTCGCCGATACGTGGCACACGTGGTAGGGGCACCCGGTTTTCGCCGCCAGGCGCAGATCCCGCTCCGCCTGGGCGGTTTCGCTTTCGGAGCAGATGCCCGCGTGCCCGTGGGCCCGGGCATAGGGGCCGGCGTGGATATAGCCGCCCCGCAGCAGGCTTTCATCCTCGCAGTGGGCCGCGATCAGCTTGCCCGTCCTGCGCACCGCCATCATGGCCAGCTCCATCAGTTCCCCGTCCTGCACGCCTTTGCCGTCGTCGGAGAAAGCGCACACATACGGCGCCAGGGCCGGATAGTCCGCCAACTGCCCCCGCCCCCGCTGCTCCATGGTGATGCAGCCGTAGGGCAGTGTTTCGATCTTCGCGCTCTTCCGGATGGCGTTTAATTCCACCTTCAGGTTTTTCAGCGTGTCCGGCGCGGGGGAAAGGTTCGGCATGGCGCAGACGGTGGTATACCCGCCGCGGGCCGCCGCCATTGTGCCCGTTTCGATGGTTTCCTTATAAACAAATCCCGGTTCCCGCAGATGCACATGGGCGTCCACGAAACCGGGAACGAGAAAACAATGGGAACAATTCAACATACGGTCGCCGGGCCGGGGAAGGATATGTTCGCCAACCGCCTCCACCTGCCCCTTTTTCACGGCGATATCAGCCAAAACAAATCCGCCGCGGCTGTAAACGAAACCTCCGGTCAGCAAGGTGCGCACGGTTTCTTCCACTTCCTTTCCGTACATTCCGGTGCATTATACCCGATTCGTTCGGAAAAGTCAATCTGCGATCTGTGCTGTTTTTGTGCAGATTCGTCCATGGCGGTTACCATTCAAATATCTGGGGGAAACCATTCTTTGCATTCCGGGCGCTTCGGCCCCAAAGAAGGTTTCCCCCAGGAACTCATGGCGCGGTCTTTCTTATTTGCGGCAGACGCCTGATGGGAAAGCGTGATTGACAATTCAGACATGAAAACGATGTTTTCAGCCAAAAGCCCTTTCCCGCCCCTTGGATTCATGATACAATAACGCCATCAAAAGCGAAAAGGAGGAACGCTGGCATATGGAAAGTGTGATGAGCGTTATCGTTCTGAACCTTCCGCTGGTCTTATGCCTGCTGGTGGGCGTGGCGCTGCTGGTGCTGGAGGTATTCGTGCCCGGCTTCGGCTTCCCCGGCGTGTCGGGGCTGGTGCTGATCGTGATCGGCGTGGTGATGACCTGGAACACCTACGGCCCGGTGGCGGGACTGGCGGTCACGCTGATCGCCCTGGCGCTGGCGGGCATATCGATTTCAGTGTCCATCAAGTCCGCGGCCAACGGCAAGCTGTCCCGCTCCGCGCTGATCCTGAACGAAGTAACGCCGCCCGTGGATCATGAAGAAACCAACGCTTTGCTGGGCAAGACGGGCAAAACCCTCACCGTGCTCAATCCCGTGGGCTTTGCCGAGTTTGACGGTGTCAGGCTGAACGTGGTCAGCGAAGGCAGTTACCTGGAAAAGGATAAGCCGGTACAGGTAACGAATGTGGAAGGAAACAAAATCATCGTGCGGGAAATGAAAGGTTAATATCAAGGGATCGCCTCCGGGCGTCCGTCCGCCCGCAGACGGGGGCGGTGCACCGCCTGGAGATGAAAAAAAGAGGAGGAAAGAATCATGCCTGAAATGCTCATTCTTGTCTGTGTCATCGCTGTGGTTGCCATCGTATTGATCAGCGTGTTCTTCCGTTATGTGCCCCTGGGGCTGTGGATCAACGCCCGGGCCTCCGGCGCGCCGGTGAAGATCAGCTCCCTGATCGGCATGCGGTTCCGCCGCATCTCTCCCCAGAAGATCGTGAACGCCTATATCAAAGCCCGGAAGGCCGGGCTGGACGTGACCACCGACATGCTGGAAACCCACTTCCTGGCGGGCGGTAATGTGGAGCGCGTTATCAACGCCCTGATTTCCGCCAAGCAGGCCAGCATCAACCTGAGCTTCACCACCGCCTGCGCCATCGACCTGGCCGGCCGCGACGTGCTCCAGGCCGTGCAGATGAGCGTGCTTCCCAAGGTCATTGAAACGCCTCCCGTGGCCGCTGTGGCCCAGGACGGCATCGAGCTGCGCGCCAAGGCCCGCGTGACCGTGCGCACCAACATCGAGCGCCTGGTAGGCGGCGCCGGCGAGGAAACCATCATCGCCCGCGTCGGCGAGGGCATCGTCACTACCATCGGCTCCTCCATCACCCACAAGGCCGTGCTGGAGAACCCCGATTCCATTTCCCAGACCGTGCTGGAAAAGGGCCTGGACAAAGGCACCGCTTACGAGATCCTTTCTATTGATATCGCCGATATCGACGTAGGCCGCAACATCGGCGCCCAATTGCAGACCGACCAGGCCGAAGCCGACCGCCGCATCGCCCAGGCGAAGGCCGAAGAGCGCCGCGCCATGGCCGTGGCCCATGAGCAGGAAATGAAAGCCGCCGTGCAGGAAATGCGCGCCAAGGTGGTGGAAGCCGAAGCCCAGGTGCCGCTGGCGATGGCCGAAGCCCTGCGGGAAGGCAAGCTGGGCGTGATGGACTACTACCAGATGCAGAACACCATCGCTGACACCGAAATGCGCAACGGCATCGCCAAGGCCGCCGCTCCCACTGTGGACAGCGTGAAGCCCCTGGATGGAAAGAAGTAAGCGCCAGGGAGGAAGCGGGAGGCAGGAGGCTGGCCTACAGGCAAATCAACGCCTCCTGCCTCAACGGCTCCTGGCTAAAATAGAAGGGAGGTTTGTCCATGGAGGGATTCGCATGGATCGCGATTGTGGGGCTGTGGTGGCTCTTCGCCACCGTCATGAAGGGCTACAAAGCGTCCCAGAAAGCCGCGCAGAATCAGCATCAGGCGGCGCAGGCTCCCAAGGCCAAAGCGGCCCCCCAGGCGAAACCTGCGGCTTCTCCGGCTCCCCGGCCCGCAGCCATGAGCAGGCAGGATGAATGGGAGGACGAGGAGGACAGCTGGGACGAGCGGGACGCCCGGCGGGGAAGCCGGCAGCCCGTCGTGCCGACGGTCACGGCCCGCGCCCAAACGTCCGCCGCGGCGAAGCACAGCGACGCCAAGCCTTTTGAAGCCCATATGCATACCCCGGTCATGGGCGTGGAGGGCGAAGGCACCGAAGGCATCGACTGCTGCCATGAGTTTATGCTGGGCGGCATCGAAGATTCCGAGCCTGCCGATTTCCTGCCCATGCAGGAGGAAGACCAGTCCCAGCGCGCCAAGGCGCTCCTGCAGGGGGTCATCTACAGTGAAATCCTTAAGCGCCGCGCCGTGCGGCGTTATCATGTGAAACAATCATGAGGGAAACCATGAACGTCAACGACGAAAAGAAACTGATCTCCGTATTGATCGCGGACGACGATCCCGGCATGCGCCTGATCCTGCGCAAGAAAATCCAGGCCACGGACGGATTCTTTGTGGCCGGGGAAGCGCTGAGCGGCGAGGAAGCCATGGCCCTGTACGAAAAGCTGAACCCGCAGGTGGTGTTTCTGGACGTGGACATGCCGGGTAAAACCGGCGTGGAATGCGCCCGGCTGATTCAGGACCAGAATCCCGCCTGCATCCTGATCTTCGCTACGGGCCATGAGGAATACATGGGCGAAGCCTTTGAGGTCTACGCCTTTGATTACCTGGTGAAGCCCTTCAAGCTGGATCGTCTGGAGCAGACCTTGAGCCGCATCTATGACCGGCTGCACCGCGTGAAGCAGGAGTCCGTGACCCCGCCGATTCCCGGCCCCTCCAAGGTCGTGGCCGGGCGGCTGATGCTGCATCACCGGGAGGGCGTTTCCTTCATCAACCTGGAAGATATCCTGCTGGTACAGCGCGAGGACCGCGCCACCGTCATCTATACCGTGAACGAGGGCCGCTACGTGCTCAGCGAAACCCTGGGCGACATCGAATCGCGCCTCGACCCCGCTATCTTCTTCCGCTGCCATAAGAGCTACATCATCAACCTGCGCCGTATCCGCAATATCACGCCCTACGGCCGCTGGACATATGTGGTGCAGCTGGAAGGCACCCAGCACGACGCCCTCATTACCCACGAAAAATACGAAGAACTGGAAAAGAAATTCAGCTGAACAAAACCCATGCCGTTTGAACTGCGGCATGGGTTTTGTATGCAGCGCTTTTGCGCAAAGAACACTTTAGGTAAGTAAAGGGATCAGGGATTAGGGAATAGGGAATAGGGATTAGGCGAACAAGCACGTCTGTCATCCCTTCGACTACGCTCAGGGCAGGCTCTGAGCCGCCACGATACGGATGTGGCGTGCGAAGGAACTCCTTCGTTCCTTGTAAAGATGCTTTTACGAGTGAGTTTCTTCGCACGTGCCCATCTGTATAGTGAGGTCCTTCGCTTCGCTCAGGATGACAGGGTGGGTTCTCCCCTGATCCCTAATCCCTAATCCCTAATCCCTGATCCCTTTACTGACTTAAAGTGCCCTTTTATTTCTTCCAATAAGACATAACTTCTCCGGGTGACGAAGTCCTATGGATCTCATTGATTTCTTCCAGCACGGCCTTGCGGCGCGGGGGCTGGCAGTTAGGGCAGGGCGTGAGGGAAGCGTAAGCGCTGTCGTCCAGCTGGCCGTAAGTAAAGGACTTCATCTGCGGCCAGTATTTTTCCTTTACGCCTTTGCATTCATTGGTGGTATGGTAGTAACTGCCGCCGTCCGGGTTATAATACAGCACGGTATCGTCGTCTGGGATTTCCACCTGGCGGCCCTGATAATCTTCCCAAATCACGAGTTTGGTACCGGTCTTGATATTATCCCAGATCCATTTCATGTTGATGCCGTCGGGGTTTTTGAGCCGTTGCACGCGGATGCACCCGTGGCTGGAGCGGGTGCCCAGCTTCGGCTCGGTATTTTTATAGTTTTTGGAGCCGTCGCCGTTTTTGGTGTGGGGCACCTCATGGAGCAAATCGCCGCTGTTGAAGCGCAGGCCCATGGCGCAGATCAGGCTGTCGCTTCTGAAATCCCCCACCCGGGATACGATGATAAACTCGCCGGAGCGGGTTTCGTTATAGGGCTGCTTATCGTTATACAGGCCAGTAGATACGGCCAGGGTGCTCATCAGATGGCCGTCGTGGAAAAGATACAGCGTCTGCGTCAGCTTGTCGATCACGATGCCGTAATCCTGATTGACTTTTTTTGTTTTCAGCTTGCTTGACTGAACATAACCGGTGACAAAAGCGTTCCAGTTTTTCACCTTGCTGTCGTGGAAGGAACTGGAATAGGTCTCCACCTTCGTCCAGCCGTTGTTTCCCTGCTCCAGCACATGCACCGCCTGGCTGGCCCCGGTGATGACGCCCAGCTGCTCGCTGTTTTTATCCGGCTCGGCGTACAGAATCACCTGGTCCTTCTGCCCCGCGTCCACGATGGTGATGGGCGAGGTCAGCATGGCCCACACCGCTTCCTCGTCGTGAATGTCCATGGGCGTGCACCAGTAGCAGGCTTCATGGTCCGGGTGGTATTCGCTGCGACAGGCGGGGGTGATGGCCTCTTCCGCCCGGGCGCAGGCCATAACGGATATAAGCGTGAAAAATATGAAAAGCGCCTTTTTCAGCATACACGCGCCTCCTTTGCATAAAAATCTTGTTACCCGCCCATCATACCACATTTTCACCCTGTTTGCAAATGCGGATGCAGGGCTGCGTGTTCTACTTTCTGTCCGCGGCGCATACCCATGGTGCAGACGCGATAGGAGGGACGAACATGGAATTTGAATGGATTCGTGAAAATATGGAAACCGAGCAGATCATCGCCGCCAAGCCGACCCAGGTGTCCGCGGAAACGGAAGTGACCCTGCCGGGCGGCCTGCGGGAGGAAGCGAAGGTATATTATGCCGACGCCACGGCGGCGGTGAACGGCGGCGAGCTGAGCGGCAGCCGCGTCACCGCGGACGGGCGGGTGACCTTTCATGTGCTTTACGGCCAGGGGGATTTGGCCAACGTTCGGGCACTGGAAGCGACGGCGGATTTTTCCCAGGCGCTGCCGCTGAAGGAGGATTACGGACAGCTGGCCGCGGTGCGCCTCCAGCCCAAGGCGGCGGTGCAGCACGTATCCGCGAAAGCGTTCAACGGCCGGCTGCTCCTGCAGGCCATTCTGGAGCTGACCGCAGAAGCCAGCCTGCCGCGCACCGTGTCCTTCATCCGGGACGGGACGGAAGCGCCGGACATTCAGAAAACCAGCCAGACAGTGGCCATGCAGCGCACAGTGGGCGAGGGCGAAGTGCAGAACCTGTTCCGAGAGGAATTTGAGCTGTCCGACGTGCTGAAAATCACCGACACGCTGTTTGCCTCCGCTGAGGCGCAGGTGGAGGACATCATGGGCGGAGCCGAGGGCAAAGCGGCGGTGACCGGCACCGTGACCATCGACGCTTACCACGCCTCCGGCCTCCCGGGGCGTCCGCTGGTATACACCCGCCACACCATGCCGTACGAGCAGCAGGTGACGCTGTCCGGCGCCCTGGGCACCGCCCTGGCCGCGCAGACGGCGGTGAAGGATGTGGCGGTGCTCAGCCAGGAAACCGAGGACGGCGGGCGGCTGATGCGGGCGGAAATCCAGCTGGCCACCGCCATCCGCGCCGTGGAGGATCAGGAAATGGATACGCTGCGCGACGCCTTCACCACCACAGGGGACGCCCTGGAATTGCAGACCCGGCAGGTGGTTTTCCGCAGCGGCATGGTGAACGAAACCGCCGCCGAGAGCGGACGAACGGTGATGATCCTGCCCGAAGGCTCGCCCCGGGTGAAAACGCCGCTGCTGGCCTTTGTACGGCCCGTGCTGGCCGGTACGGAGCTGCTTAAGGACAACAGGCTGGCCGCGGACGGGGTGCTGGACGTCACCCTGATTTACCAGACCGATGACAGCGACGTGCCCGTATCCGTGCGGCAGGAGGAAGCGTTCCATACCGTTTTTTCCACCCAGGCCCTGCCGGAGGACAGCCTGACCCTGACCGCCGTCCAGGTGGAGCCCAGCGCGGTGACCGGCGACCGGGTGGAGCTGAAATACATCCTGCGCCTCCATGCCGACGGCGTGCGCAAGGGCGAGGCCGCGCTGGTGGTGGACGCCTCCAGCGTTCCCGCCGCGGAGGCGGGCAAGGGCATCATCCTGTATTACCTCCAGCCCGGCGAAACCGTGTGGGACCTGGCCAAGCGATGCCGCGCGCCTCTGAGCGACATCACCCGCCTCAATCCTGACCTGGCTGAATCTCCCGCGCCGGGCACACCGGTGATCGCTTACAAGCGCTGAGCGAGGCCGCAGTTACCATTCATATATCTGGGGGGAAACCATCCTTTGGAGGCCAAAGAACGGTTCCCCCAGGAATACCTGAACCGTTACCTTGTACATTTGCAAAAACCGTCTCTTTTTTCTTGCAAATCTTCCCTTTTTCCTGTATAATGAAATAAACCAATTCATGAAAAAGGGGAGTCGATTCCAATGAAAATTTTGATTGTAAACGCCGGTTCTTCCTCTCTGAAATACCAGCTCATCGACATGGAAGATGAATCCACCCTGGCCAAGGGCCTGGTGGAGCGCATCGGCATGGGCGGCGACGGCCACGCCAATATGAAGGTGGACGACAAGACGGTGTGCGACGTGGTGGAGCCCATTCCCGACCACGTGAAGGCCTGCCACCTGATGCTGGGCTTCCTGACCGATCCCGAAAAGGGCGTAGTCAAGGACATGAAGGAAATCGGCGCTGTGGGCCACCGCGTGCTGCACGGCGGCAACAAGTTCTCCGAATCCGTCATCATCAACGACGACGTGCTGGCCGCCATCGAGGAATTCATTCCCCTGGGCCCCCTGCATAACCCCGCCAACCTGATGGGCATCAAGGCTTGCCAGGCGGTCATGCCCGGCACCCCCATGGTGGCCGTGTTCGACACCGCCTTCCACCAGACCATGCCGCCCAAGGCCTACATGTACGGCGTGCCCTATGAATACTATGAGCGCCTGCACGTGCGCCGCTACGGCTTCCACGGCACCAGCCACCGCTTCGTCAGCAAGCACGCCGCCGAGTTCATGGGCAAAAAGCCCGAGGACGTGCGCATCATCACCTGCCATCTGGGCAACGGCTCCTCCCTGGCCGCCGTGGCGTACGGCAAATGCGTGGACACCTCCATGGGCATCACGCCTTTGGAAGGCATGATCATGGGCACCCGCTCCGGCGTGATGGACCCCGCCGTGGTGCAGTACATCTGCAATAACGACCACATCTCCGTGGACGAAATGCTGAACATCTGCAACAAAAAGAGCGGCCTGCTGGGTATCAGCGGCCTGTCCAACGATATGCGCGACATCGAAAAGGCCACCTTCGTGGACCAGAACCCCCGCGCCAAGCTGGCCTGGGATATGCTGATCTATGAGATCACGAAGTACATCGGCTCCTACATCGCGGGCATGAACGGTGTGGAAGCCATCGTGTTCACCGGCGGCATCGGCGAAAATACCAACCGCCTGCGTGAGCAGGTGATCGACGGCCTGAGCTGGATGGGCATCGCCATCGACCATGAGAAGAACGCCGCCATGAAGCCCGGCCACGCCGAGGACACCGACCTGACCGCCGAGGGCAGCCGCGTCAAGATCCTGGTCATCCCCACCAACGAGGAAATCGCCATCGCCCGGGATACCCTGGAACTGGTGACCAAATAATTTCCGGCTATAAAAAGCCCGCTTTGCGAATCCGCAAAGCGGGTATTTTGATGCGTTTCAGTCTTCCCAGAGCGTTTCCTGCAGTCTTTCGACGGCGTCCCAATCCTCAAAGATTTCAGCTTCGTAATAAGCTTCCAGCGTCCAGTCGATATAGGCCATGCGCAGCTCTTCATCCGTTCCTTCCATCCCGGCGGTGTAGGCGGCGCGGAGCTTCTCTTCCAGCAGGTCCGCGCAGGCGCGGGCGTACAGCGCGTCCTCCGTCAGCCCGAAGGAAGCAAAGTACTTCGTCACGTTTTCCTCCGGGTCGTCGGCGGGCTCATAGTCCCCGGCGGGCAGGTATGCCAGGCCGTTATCGCTGAACGCGATGTCCCGATACTGCCGCCATTCCTCCGCCGCGGCTTCTTTGGCGCGGAGCAGATCCTCCTCCGCCAGGGTGATCCCGTTTTCCTGCACCAGCGACAGGGTGGCGATCCGGTCTTCCATCGCGAACATCACCTTGTCCATCTCATCCTCGATGGTCAGGGGATCCACGATATCCAGGGCATACCCGTATCCCGCGCACCGCAGCGCGCCGAGGAACAGCTCCAGCCGCACTTCCGCTTTCAGTTCGGCCCAGGTGATTTCCGTCCCGTCCACGGTGATCACAGGGGCGTCCCCGCTGATGAAGGCTTCCGCCGCTGTCTGGGTAAAGACGCAGGCCAGCGCCAGCAGGACGCTCAGCAGTTTTTTCCGCGTCATCGTTTTCACGCGGCAATGGCCTTGATCGTGCCGTTATCCACGTCGCGCTGGAAGAAGAAGCGGATGGTGCCGTCGGCGTAACGCACGCTGATCCGTCCGAATACGGGCAAATTAACAACAACACCTTCCCCATACGGCGTTTCCACCTTCGCGCCGCGCACGATATTCAACATCTTGTTTCCCTCTCTTTTCTGCATCACAAGCTGTGGCGTTTTTACCAACCGGGGTGATTCTATCACGCCGAAGAAGGGAGCGCAATGGATAAACCGGGACGGAAAAATCCATGAATCGGGAAAACCTAAGTGTGACAAGGATTTTACGAAATTGTATTTTTTTCGCGTCAATTATTTCAATATTTTTACATTTGGAACAGCGTCACCTGGTTGGTCTCCGCCAGGTCCTTCAGGCACCCATGCTCCCGCAGCAGGTCCAGGACAGCGCTGGAGACCTTGCCCCGGTTCTTCAAATCCTCCACGGAAATGAAGGGGGTGCTGCGGGCGTCCACGATGCCCTGGGCCGCGGCTTCGCCCAGGCCGCCCAGGGCGGTGAAGGGCACGCGCAGGGCCTTGTCCCCCTCGGGAATGAAGCGCTTCACGTCGCTCTTGTACAGGTCTGCGGGCAGGAAATAGTAGCCCCGGGCCATCATTTCCAGCACCAGCTCCATGGCGGTGATGGCGTCCTTGTCCTTGGCGGTGGTTTTCTTTTCCTGGTCCAGCTGGTACATTTCCTTCAGCTTCTGCCGCAGCCGGTCGATGGGCAGGATCATGGTACAGGCGTCGAAGCCGTCGCCGCGGATGGTGAAGTAAGCGGCGTAGTATGCCTGGGGATAGTACACCTTGTAATACGCCACCCGGAGGGCCATGGTCACGTAAGCGGCGGCGTGGCCCTTGGGGAACATATACTGGATCTTGCGGCAGCTGTCCTCAAACCAGGCGGGCACGTTATGCTCATGCATGGCCTCCACCCATTCCGGCTTGAGGCCGCGGCCCTTGCGCACGGATTCCATGGTATCAAAGGCGGTCTTGGCGGGCAGGCCCATCTGCATCAGCTGGTTCATGATGTCCTCGCGGGTGCACAGGCATTGGGAAAGGGGCACGATGCCCTTGTCGATCAGGTCTTTGGCGTTGCCCAGCCACACGTCGGTGCCGTGGGAAAGGCCGGAAATGCGGATCAGCTCCTGCATGGTGGAGGGGTGGGTGTCCTCCAGCATCTGGCGCACGAAGGAGGTGCCGAACTCCGGCACGCCGAAGGTGCCGGTGTTGCAGTTGATTTCCTCCGGCGTGACGCCCAGGGCCTTGGGGGAGGAAAAAAGGCTCATGACGCCCTTGTCGTCCAGGGGGATTTTGCGGAAGTTCACGCCGGTCAGCTCTTCCAGCATGTGCAGCATGGTGGGGTCGTCGTGGCCCAGAATGTCCAGCTTCACCAGAATGTCATGCATGGAGCCAAAGTCGTAGTGGGTGGTGACGGTCTTGGATTCTGTGTCGTCGGCGGGATGCTGCACGGCGGTGAACTGGCAGATGTCGTATTCCTTGGGCAGCACCACCATGCCCGCCGGATGCTGGCCGGTGGTGCGCTTGACCCCCACGCAGCCCTGGGCCAGGCGCTCCTTTTCCGCGTCGGAAACGGTCAGGCCCTTTTCCTCCACATATTTGAGCACGTAGCCGTAGGCGGTCTTTTCCGCCAGGGTGCCGATGGTGCCGGCGCGGAACACGTATTCCTCGCCGAACAGCTCTTTGACGTAGTTGTGGGCGGTGGGCTGGTATTCGCCGGAAAAGTTCAGGTCGATGTCCGGCACCTTGTCTCCCTTGAAGCCCAGGAAGGCTTCAAAGGGAATGTCAAAGCCGTCCTTCACCAGCGGGCTGCCGCAGACGGGGCACACCTTGTCGGGCAGGTCCACGCCGATGGTGTACTGGGGGGGAATATCGAAGTCAGCCTTGCGGCAGGTTTCGCAGCGGTAGTGGGGCGGCAGGGAATTGATCTCCGTGATGCCCGTGAGGAACGCCACGAAGGAGGAGCCAACGGAACCCCGGCTGCCCACCACGTAGCCGTCCGCCAGAGACTTTTTCACCAGCTTCTGGGCGATGGAATAGAGCGTGCAGTACCCGTAGCCCACGATGGCGCTGAGCTCCTTGTCGATGCGCTTCTGCACGATTTGCGGCAGGTCGTCGCCGTAGAGCCGGTGGGCGGTGCCGTAGGTCAGGGACTTGATATCGTTTTCCGCCTCCGGCCAGAAGGGGGAGAAGGTGGTTTTCCCTTCGGGGTGCTTTGGGAACAGGCGCACGTCTCCCACCCGGGAGGCGATGAGCTTGGGATTCTTGACCACCACCTCATAGGCCTTTTCCTTGCCGAGATAGGAAAACTCCTTGAGCATTTCGTCGGTGGTTTTGAAGTACAGCGGGGGCTGCTTGTCAGCGTCCTCATAGCCCTGGCCGTTTTGCAGGATGGTGCGGAACACGGCGTCCTCCGGGTCCAGGAAATGCACGTCGCCCGTGGCGCAGACGGGCAGGCCCAGCTTTTCGCCCAGGCGCACGATGCGGCGGTTGAACTCCTTCAGCTCCTCCTCGCTGCCGACCCGGCCGTCCCGCACCAGGAACTGGTTGTTGCCGATGGGCTGGATCTCCAGGTAATCGTAAAACCGGGCGATCTTCGCCAGCTTATCGTCCGAGGCCCCGTCCACCATGGCGGAGTACAGCTCCCCCGCTTCGCAGGCGCTGCCCACGATCACGCCCTCCCGGTACTTCTGCAGCACGGCGCGGGGGATATGGGGCTTGCGCTTGAAGTATTTGAGGTGGGCCTCGGAGATCATATGGTTCAGATTGGTCATGCCGTCCTGGGTGGCGGCCAGCAGGATGACGTGCCAGGAGTTGCCCAGGGTGTAGCCGGTGGCGATGCCGTTCAGGTCGCTTAAGGTTTCAGCGCCTTTCTTTTTCGCTTCCTCGATCATCCGGGCCAGGCATTGGGCGGTGGCCGCGGCGTCGTTGACGGCGCGGTGGGCGTCCTTGAGGGAAACCCCCAGGTGCTTGCACACGTTGCCCAGGCGGTGGGATTTCAGCTGCGGATACAGCTTCCGGGCCAGGGTGAGGGTGTCCAGGTGAGGCACGTCGTAGGTCATCCCCAGGCGCTTCAATTCGCTGTCCAGCACGGCGCAGTCAAACTTGGCGTTGTGCGCCGCGATGGGGCAGCCGTCCATAAAGCTGAGCAGCTTGGGCATGGCCTGGGCGATGGTGGGCTGGCCCCGCAGCATCTGGTCGGTGATGTGGGTGATTTCGGTGATCTTCGGCGGCAGCAGCATGCCGGGGTCGATCAGCTCCCCGTAGCTGTCCACCACCTGGCCGTGGGCCAGCTTGACCGCGCCGATTTCGATGATGCGGTCCCTGGCGGTGTTGAGGCCCGTGGTTTCAAAGTCAAGCACGATGATGGGGCAGTCGATGGGCAGCTCCTTCTGCCCGGTCACCACCTCGTCGTCGTCGGTGAGGTAGCCCTCCACGCCGGGCAGCAGCTTGATATTGTTCTTTTTCGCCGCGCCGAAGGCTTCGGGAAACGCCTGCGCCACGCCGTGGTCGGTGACAGCGATGGCCTCATGGCCCCACTTCGCCGCCCGCTCGATGAGCGCGGTGGCGGAGGAAACCGCGTCCATGCTGCTCATCTGGGTGTGCAGGTGCAGCTCGACGCGCTTTTCTTCGGCGGTGTCCATGCGCTGCGGCAGGTCGCAGGAGGAAATGTCCCGGGCCATGACCACCGTTTCATGGGAAAACTTGTCGTACTGGGTATCGCCCCGCACGATGATTCCCATGCCGGGCTTTATGGCCTTCACCACCTTGCGCACCGCTTCCCGTTCCTCGTCCGTAATGGGGCGGGGTTCCTCGTCCTTGCGGGCCCGGGCATGGTAGCGCAAAAACGCCTTCACCCGGATGGTGGAGGTAAAGTCCGTCACCAGGAAGGAGAGCAGCACCATTTCCCCGCCGGAGATTTCCTTGTCCTCGCAGGAGAGCACCTTGCCCCGGATGACCGCCAGGCCGGTGTCGTCGGTGAGCTCGCTGATGGGCACCGGCGCATCTCCGATGGCGCGGCCCTTGATGCGTGGGTCTTTCGGCTTTTCTTCCTTTGGCGCCTGGGCGGTGATTTCCTCGTACCGCTGGGCGCGCTCTGCCGCCACCCGGTCCTGCTGCGCCCGTTCCTCCTGAAGGGCCCGCAAGCGCTTTTCCTCGTCGCCGCAGATGCGAAGCGCCACCTCCGTGTCCAGGCGGAACACGTCGTGGATCACCGCTTCCAGCTGGGCCTGGACGTTCTGCTTCTGCATATAATGGAAGGAAAACTCGTCCGGCATTTCCAGCGTCACCCGCCCGTTGCCCGCCGTCCAGCGCATGTCGAATTCCCAGGAGGCAACGGCGGGATAATGGCGGATGAGGTAATGGTTCAGCGGCGCGGCGTACCTGTCCGGGTTTTGCAAAAACTCCCGGGCCAGGCCGGGCGAGGCCACCCGAAGAGAAAAGCTCAGGCCGGGAAACGCTCTGCCCAGCGCGTTTTTCAGCATGAAAAAGCCCTTTTCCCCGATCAGCGCGTCAGAGAGAAAGGAAAAATATGCCTTGTTTTCGCTTTTTGAAAACCGCACCCGCTCGATGGAAAGCTTGCCCTCCGTTTCCGGCAGGGCTTCATATATGCTGCGGAGAAGCTCGTCGTATGTCATGGCTGCTGTTCCTTTTCAAGCATCAGGATCTCTTCAATTCGCATGATGCGTTCATTTCCGGTTTCTTCCTCATACACTGGCACTGTTCCGTTTACCACGGGCTCATATACCTCAGAGAACCAATAACCGTCCGGCGCTCTCAATACCGTGCCGTCCAGGTTGACATAGGCGTCTTCCCGAATCCAATCGCCCATCTCCTCACTGTATTCCGTCGGCCACAGCCCCACATAAACCCAGCCTTCCGTAACGTATGGGGCAATCCAGTCATATTGATAATCCAATATGATTTCCCCTGTTTCCGCGTTGAGCAGCGCGTGGCGTGATTCATCATTGCGGACTGTGGCGTATTCATTTGACACAAATACATACGGCCAATTACATCCGCTGAAATATCCGCTCCCCAAATGAAAGAAGCCTGCTTTCAATCTGCCATTGTCCAAAGCATAAGAAATATCGCGAATGTCAGTATATCCCGGTTCGGTTGCTTGATAGACTTTGATACATACTGTCTCTTCTCCCGGAACAAACTGATCCAGCGGAATATAGTATTCAATCGGCAAAACGGTATTGCCATCCGCATCCACAATGCCGTATTTCCCATTTTTCTCGATAATGGCGCAGTCATTGATTGGATAGCTGCTGTCGGCGAAAGATGATCCTGGAACGGAAAAGAGGATACAGAACAGGATCATTGCGACGAACGGACGAAATAAGCGTTTGGCAAGTTTAAACATGATGCTGAAACCTTTCTTTTGATTCGACTGCCTCGGCTTGTACAATGCTTTGTTATGTGCTTGACATTTCTCCCAAATGGGATATAATAGAGACGAGGAGTGAACCACGCACGCGGTTGCTCGTCAAGTTATTAGTTGGGCTTGCGATTCACATCGCAAGAGCAGCCGTCACTTGTCGGAGTGGCGGTTGTTCTTTTTGCGATGCGTTTCGCTGATGACGATGGGCACAGTGTACTTTCCAACATGGAACGTAATACGCATTCGCACCACCTCCTCTCAGAGGTGTCAGAGCAACCGCCTGCGCGTTTGTTGTTCACTCCCGGCCCTGAATGACCAGGGCTTTTTCATTGTAAGAAAATATGCGAAAAATGTCAAGGTTGCGCTCGTTTGTCATCCATTCCCTGTTTTTTATTCGCTCATTCCCCGGAAGCCCTTGCCCACGATCTCGCTGGAGGAGGTGATGGTGATGAAGGAATGCGGGTCGGTGGCGCGGACGAACAGCTGCAGGCGGATGGCCTGGGATCGGTTGATGACGGTCATGATGAGCTTGCGCTTCTCATGGGTGAAGCTGCCCACGCCGTCGATGAGGGTGGCGCTGTGGTGCAGGTCCTTCATGATGAAATTGCAGATAGGCTCCGGGTCGTCGGTGACGATCTGGAACACCTTGTAGGTGCGCAGGTTGTCCATCACGGCGTCCACCATGTAGGACTTGAGGAACAGGCCGAACAGGGAGAACAGCCCCGTTTCCATGCCGAAGGCAAAGCAGGCGGCCAGGGCCACCAGCACGTCTGCCAGGCCGAGGGCCAGGCCGATGTGCATGTGGGAATACTTTTTCACCAGCATGGCGATAATGTCCGTGCCGCCGGAGGAGGCGTTCACATGGAACAGGATGGCCGACCCAAAGGCGGGCAGGCCCACGGCGAACATCAATTCAAGCACGGGCTGGGTGGTCATGGGGGCGTCCATGGGGATAACGCGCTCAAACACATACGTCAGCACGGAGGACATCATGGCCGAATACGCCGTGCGCAGGCCAAAGCCCTTTCCCAGGAAGACTACGCCCACGATCAGCAGCGCGATGTTCAGGATCAGGTTCAGCGTGGCGGTGGTCAGGGTGGGCACGAAGCGGGCCGCCACGATGGAAATGCCGCTGACGCCGCCGGTGGTGAAGTGGTTGGGAAACTTAAAAAAATACACGCCCACCGCCATCAGCACGGTGCCCAGGTTCAGCCAGCCCACCTGCTTCCACCAAGCGGCGGAAAAGAGCTTCGCTTCCGCGTTTTCCATGTTATTTTCCATACCCCGCTTCCAGCAAGTAACGGCAAAGCGCGCTGCCCCATGTGCCCGCCGGGCCCCACTCGCTGCCCAGGCCGATGCCGTGGGGGCCCTTGGGATAAACGCGCAGCTCGAAGGATACGCCGTGGTCGGCCAGGGCTTTGGCCAGGTTCAGGCTGTTCTGGACGGGAACGAGGCCGTCCTCCGCCGTGTGCCAGATGAACGCGGGCGGGGTATCCTCAGTCACGTTTTCTTCAGCGGAGTACCAGACGGCGATCCCGTCGTTTTCCCAGTCCTCCCCCAGGAGGCATTTGCGGCTGTCCAGATGGGTATACGCGCCAAAAGAGGCCACGGCGTAGCAGGGAATGAACACGTCGGGCCGGGAGGAAAAGCGTTCGATGGGGTCGGGGCTGGCCGGGTCCCCCGCGTCGTAATGGGTGGCCGCGGTGCAGCACAGGTTTCCGCCTGCGGAGAAGCCCAGGATGCCCACCTTGGCAAAGCCCAGGGAACGCACAAGCCGAATGGCGCGGCGGGCGTCCGTCCAGGGGGCCAGGCGGTGGCAGGGCCGCACCCGGTAATCCAGCACATAGGCGGCGATGCCCTGGCTGTTCAGCATCCGGGCAATGGGCGCGCCTTCGTGCTCAGCCTTCATGCAGTACCCGCCGCCGGGGCACACAATGATAGCGCCCCTTGCCCCTTCCACGGGAAACGCCGTCAGCGACGGCTGCTCCTGGCCGGGGCATTCCGCTGTGTATGGCGCATCTCCTTGCCATAAATAGATCTTCTCTTGTGCTTCCATACTTCCTCCATCTCTTTCCTTTAGAAACAAATCGTGATTCCCGCCTTTACTTTACACCATTTTGACCTGGAGCGCAATTCCTTTTGCCCCCGCGCTTCCATGAAAATTTTTAAAGGAATTGACAATCCCCCGGATTCCTGTTGTATAATAAACCGTTATGTGATTTTTGAGCCAGGAGGTCCTTTTGCCATGCTTCCCCGTTGATACCGCCCGCCGGGCTTCATGGATACAGAAAGATAGAAGGAGAAATGATTATGTCCGATTTACAGCGGGAGGTCGCCTGCCGGCGCACCTTCGCCATTATCAGCCATCCCGACGCAGGCAAAACCACCTTGACCGAAAAGCTGCTGCTCTACGGCGGGGCCATCCGCCAGGCGGGCAGCGTAAAAGCGCGGCGGGCCGAGCGCCACGCCACGTCGGACTGGATGGAAATCGAAAAGCAGCGCGGCATTTCCGTCACGTCCAGCGCCATGCAGTTTGAATTCGACGGCTTCCACATCAACATCCTGGACACCCCCGGCCACCAGGACTTTTCCGAGGATACCTACCGCGTGCTGGTGGCGGCGGACAGCGCCGTCATGCTCATCGACGCGGCCAAGGGCGTGGAGGAGCAGACGGTGAAGCTGTTCAAGGTTTGCCGGATGCGCGGCATTCCCATCTTCACGTTCGTCAACAAAATGGACCGGGCCGCCAAAGATCCCTTCGCCCTGATGGAGGAAATCGAGCAGGTGCTGGGCGTGCGGGCGTGCCCCGTCAACTGGCCCATCGGCGTGGACGGCGACTTCCAGGGCGTGTACCACCGGGATGAAAAGACGGTGGAGCTGTATTTCGGCGGCGACCACGGCAAAACAAAAGCGGGCAAGACCGTCATTCCCGTGGACGACCCGGCCTTTGAAACAGCGCTGGACAGGCATTACCGGGAACGCCTGCGGGACGAGATCGAATTGCTGGACGAAGCGGGCGACGCCTTTGACCTGGCTGCCGTGCGCCGGGGCGAGCTGACACCCATGTTCTTTGGCAGCGCTGTCACCAATTTCGGCGTGGAGCCCTTCCTCTACCGCTTCCTGCGCTACACCGAACGGCCCCTGCCCCGGGAGAGCGACCAGGGCTTGATCGAGCCCGAGGACGAGAATTTCTCCGGCTTCATCTTCAAGATCCAGGCCAATATGAACCCCGCCCACCGGGACCGCCTGGCCTTCCTGCGGGTGGTGAGCGGCGTGTTCCACAAGGGCATGACCGTCTGGCACTCCGGCACCAACAAGGAAATGCAGGTAAAGCAGCCCCAGCAGTTCATGGCCGACGAACGCGAGGGCATCGAGGACGCCTATCCCGGCGATATCATCGGCCTCTTCGACCCCGGCCTGTACCGCCTGGGCGACACGCTGAGCGAAGGACGCAAGATCCGCTTCGAGAAGATCCCCGTGTTCGCGCCGGAACGCTTTGCCCGGGTGCGGCCCCTGGACTCCATGAAGCGCAAGCAGTTCGTGAAGGGCATCAACCAGCTCTCCGAGGAAGGCGCTATCCAAACCTTCCAGCGCAACGAAACCGGTCTGGAGGAATTCATCGTGGGCGTGGTGGGCGAATTGCAGTTCGACGTGCTCACCTACCGCTTAAAAAGCGAGTACGGCGTCGATCTGGTGATGGACAGGCTGGGCTACCGCTTCGTCCGCTGGATCAAGGAAAGCCCCCTGCCCGCCGACCAGCTGCAGCTGACCTCCACCTCCGCCCGGGGTCTCGACGTGAACGGCAACCCCGTGCTGTTCTTTGAAAACGACTGGAGCATCCGCCTTGCCGGAGAAAAAAACAAGGGCCTGGAGCTCAGCGAAATCGCTCCGCGCGTCGCGGAAAAGTGAGCTTTTTCTTTCCAAAAGAACTTTAAGTCACCAACGAAACGAGGGGGCGAGGGCCTCTGCGGCCCTCGTGAACCTGCACCAAAGGACTCCGTCCTCTGGACTCCGGCAGCGGAAACAGCCTGCCAGGATGAACTGACTATCTTTCCGCTGATAATTGAGAGAGAGCATAGCAGATTTTCGACGTCATGCTTCTGGCCCGGCGGCGAAGCCGCCTGACCGGACGCTTTGCGTCCGGTGAAAGCCAGTGAATAATCTCCGGGGGAAAGCGAGCTTTCCCCCGGAGATTTTCCCAGGCTTTCCTGGGCCAGAAGCCACTCACTTCCGTAACCCCGGATCGACAGGCGAATGTACTCTTCTCTGCCCAACAAAGAAAAATCGCTTATCGGTGTCCTGAGGGTGAAACCCTCTGGTTCAGGGGTACAGGGGGCTGAAGAAGCCCCCTGCTCCGTCCTCGTCATTCATCAAAGTGCCCTTCAAGTAAGCGGTATTTATTGTGCGCTTTCTTTCCGGCTGATTAAGTAATCGCGCAGGGAAGGCACAGGCGAACCGTCCAGTGTTTTATCCGGCGAAGCGTGGAGCATGGATTGGAGGATGGCCTCCTCGGCGCATTCCCCAACGGCGCGGAAGGGCAGGTTCATCAGATCTTCTCTCAACACGGTTTGGATGCGGAAGCTGTCGCCGCTGGGTACAGGGTTCGCGGTAGTAAAGCCCACGGCGATTTCACCGCTGCCGTGGCCGATATAGGAGCCCAGGCGTGCCATGCCCACGGACGTCCTGCGCAGGACGCGCTTTAATTGGCGGCTGGACAGGGGCAGGTCGGTAGCCGCGATGAGGATGATGCTGCCCTGGTCGCATTCCGCCAGGTTTTCCGGCAGGCAGGCCGCGCGAAAGTCCCCGGACGCGCCGTAGTTGCTTTGCACCAGCACGCCCATGGTATAGGTCTTTCCGTCCAGCTCCATCAGCCGGGAGGAGGAACCGATGCCGCCCTTCATGCCGTAGCAGACAGTGCCCCGGCCCGCGCCGACAGCGCCCTGTTCAAAGCTTTCGGAGGCGGATGCGATGGCGGCAAACACTTCTTTTTCGCCCACAGGCCGCTGCGCGATATCGCTGATCCCGCTGTCGTTGCATTCGCAGACCACCGGGTTCACGGAGGTCAGCTTCCGTCCGTCTTTGCGGCAAACCTCCAGCATATAGCTCACCATCGCGTCGTGGACTTTGCCCACGTTCAGGGTATTCGTCAGCGCAATGGGCGTTTCCAGCGCGCCAAGCTCCTCCACCTGCATCAGGCCCAGGGTTTTCCCGAAACCGTTGAACACGCAGCACGCCGCGGTCAGCTTATCCTGAAAGGGATTCTTTGGCGGCGGAAGAACCACGGTGACTCCCGTGTGGCAGTTGCCCGCGTCCACAGTGGCGTGGCCCA
This sequence comes from Clostridia bacterium, assembly GCA_017550745.1. Taxonomy (GTDB): domain Bacteria; phylum Bacillota; class Clostridia; order Christensenellales; family Aristaeellaceae; genus RUG563. Next base: position 77,161 of record JAFZOG010000072.1, read on the forward strand.
CGCGCACGCCCGGCACGTCGGTGATCAGGTTTCTTTCGCCGTGGGGCAGCTTGCCGATGGACAGGTTCATGATCCCAATCCTCCCCTGCTGTTTTTTGTTATTCTACCACAGAATCCGGCAAATTTCCATAAAGCGAAAGGAACGGCCTGACATGAAATATCGGTATTTTTTCTGGGATTTTGACGGCACGCTGTATGACACCTACGGCCGCATCACCCGCGCCGCGGCCAACGCCCTGGGCGAATTGGGCGTCAAGGTGACAGCGGAGGAGGTTTATCCCGTGGCCAAGCGCAGCCTGTTTACCGTCTGCGCCAAATGGACGGAACCGCTGGGCTGTCCCTACGCTGAATTTATGGACATTTACCACCGCTACAGCGAGATGGAAGGCGCGGAATCCATCCGTCCTTATCCCGGCGCGCTGGACGCGCTGCGGGCGGCAATCGCCGGGGGCGGGAAAAATTACCTGTACACCCACCGCAGCGCCAGCGTGTTCCATTGGCTGGAATATGATGGGATCGCTGATTTGTTTGCCGATAAGATCACCACCCTGGACGGCTTTCCTTCCAAGCCCGCGCCGGACGCGCTGAACTATCTGGTCAGCAGGCACGGCCTTACGCTTTCCGAATGCCTGATGGTCGGCGACCGGGACATTGACCTGGACGCCGCCAAGAACGCGCATATGGCCTGCGCCCTCTTTGATCCGGATGATTTCTACCCGGATTACGATACGCCCTGGCGATTCCGTACCATGGAGGAACTGAAAAACGCACTGATGGAGCAGGATTGAAGCCGCTGTGTTACCATTCAGCTAACGCTGAATGGTACGAATGAAAGCGGAATTAGGATTCCGCTTTCATTCGAGACATCAATTTCCTGTAAAAAGGCATTTTCGCAAGCGAAGACGCTCTTTTTACGGCCGGAAATTGATATAGGAGGCAACATTCTGTTGCCTGCCCGGGGCCTTCCGGCCCGCCCTACGCTGAAAACCGGCCCAAGGGCAGGTTTTCCGGGCGCTTCGGGCCCCGGCGACGTACACGCCGCCGCCTGCGGATTACAGTCGGGGGAGCTCCCCCGAC